>NZ_JACAIJ010000002.1:0-175302 GCF_030325485.1 Acinetobacter sp. R933-2 | reverse complement strand
CGGTAGTTCAGTTGGTTAGAATATCGGCCTGTCACGCCGAGGGTCGCGGGTTCGAGTCCCGTCCGCTGCGCCATTTATCCTGATTCCTGAGATTAGGTTAAATATAAGATTTATAAAGACTCTACTTTATTCATCTTTCTCTCATAAAAATAGCATTGCTATTTTTCTCAGGGCGCTTAGCTCAGTTGGTAGAGCGTCTGCCTTACAAGCAGAATGTCGGCGGTTCGATCCCGTCAGCGCCCACCATATTATCAATTTAATCTTTCGTATTCTATTTTTAAATTTTATAGATTTCCTGTATACTTAGCTCATAACAAATTTAATTATATTAAACAAATATGCGAAATCCTTATCAACGCAAGTCTGCGTCGAACTCTCAGAAAGTCGTTGTTTCTGCTGAAGATCAATACAAACAATTTATTTCTACAATTGTAAACCAAGCTAAGTTATTCGCTTTATATGATGAAGGTTGGGCGCTTTGTGCAACACCAACAGGTCAACAAGCATTTGCTGTTTGGCAAAGTCGTAGTTTATCGCAACTCTTAATAAAAGATAATTGGGCACGTTATGCGATCAAAGAAATTGATTTAATTGCTTTTATTGAGCAAGTGATCCCATTCATTATGGAAAATAATACCTTACTGTCTATAGATTTGACACCTGAAGGGCAGAATATTTTAGTATCTGGAAATAAGTTTTTAATAGATATTAAGAATTATTTATATAGCTTATATATAGAACAGCCTACTTTATTCCAAAATAACCGTTTACCTTTGCCACGTAAAATTAGGATTCACCATTAGACAAATCCTAATTTAAAGGCTTAAACTGTATTTAAAATAAAAATTTAATATTCTTGTAGTAACCAACCACTAATATAAGCGAAGTATTCTCTAAGCCAAGCATTGTAGCGAGTTTCAATAGGGGTATTGGAACTTACAGTGAAAATGTCTTGATAACCTTGTTTTTGTGCAATTGCACTTGCGCGTAATGTATGAAAATCACTGGTAATAATTGCTATTTTTGAGTTTAAACCAAGTTGATGTGCTTTTAGTACATTTTGGCTATTTTTTAGATTGAGTTCCGTACTGGTGCTTTGGTCTTCTTTTAAAATTCTGTGTGCTGAAATGTGGTATTTTTCTTGTAAATAAGTCGCCATGGCTTCAGCTTCGGTCTTGGTTTCACCATAATCTAAGCCACCACTCACAATAATCCATGCTTTAGGGTGTTGTTGTGCTACTTCTGCTGCGGCATCTAAGCGTAAAGCCAGTGTTGGTGAAGGTTGACCTTGAATAATGCCACTACCTAGTACAATAATTGCATCAACTTGTGGAATTTTTTGTTTTGATTGGGTATTAAGTTGTAAGTAACTAAAAAATATAAACAAACTAATAAGCCAAAGATTGAAACATATCCAACCGAATTGCCAGATTTTTTTAATTTTTTTGTGTTGCTGTAATATTTTTTGGATTTTTTGATAAAAACTTGTATAGAAAATAAAAAATAATCCAATGATCAAAGGTAAAACTGTACCTAAGTGAATTTTATTTTGTAGAATTAAAATAAAGCCATCTAAGAATAAAATAAGACCTGCAATAAATAAAATACAACGTAGGAAAATAGAGAATTTAATTGCCATGATTTTCAGTATATTAGATAAATATAGACGATATTTTAGCAAATTAATTTTTCTATCCGTTTTGAAATTGTAAAAAGTTGAGTTAATAAAAAACCGAGCAATTTAACTCGGTTTTTTTCAATGGAAAATTATACGTTTGAATTAATATACATCACGCTTATAGCGACCTGTTTCACGTAGTTCATTCACTTGATCTTCACCTAAAATATCAATGAGTGCTTGATCTACATCGCTTGCCATACCTTGAATACTGCCGCAAACATAGATAATTGCACCTTGTTGAACCCAAGTGCGAACGGTTTCTTGTTGTTCACGTAATTTATGATGAACATAAATCTTTTCTTCTTGATCACGAGAAAAAGCTAAATCTAATTTTTTCAGCATACCTGTCGTTTGCCAAGCTTGTAAGGTCGCTTTAAAGAAAAAGTCATGAGCTTGTTGACGTTCACCAAAAATAAGCCAATTTTCTAAGTAATTTAGGCGTACACGACTATGAATTAGACTCATTAAACCCGCAATACCTGTGCCATTACCAATACAAATAATAGGTCGATTATCTGCGATTAAATGAAAGGCTTCATTGGTACGAATACGCATCGCAATTTGATCGCCTAATTGACAGTGTTGAGTCAACCAGCCCGAACCTAAGCCTAATTCACCTTGAACATTGGTTTGTTGGCGTATCACTAATCGTACAACGTGTTGTGATGGAATACTTGCGATGGAATATTCACGGGTAGGAAGTAGGGGGAGTTGTTCCAATAGATGTTGCATATTGGCAAAAGGTTCAATTTCTCCTGTTAAATCTCGATGGCAAAGGATTTGTTGAATACTTTGTTGTGAGCCATCAACAGAGGTATGAGCAGAAATATGATATTTATCTAAAAATGCTTGTATTCGTGCGAGGCTATTTCCAGTTTGAATTTCTGCAATATCACCTGCTTGCCATAACACTGGATGCTCTGCTTGTAATTCGAGATGATAAGCAGGTGCTCCCAAACTGTTTGGATTAAGTAATTCACGCTTTTTGAGTGTCCATTGGTCAAAAACTTTTTGGATACTCATCTCATTTAACTCAAGTTTGCTCATTTTTGCTAATGCAATTGTCCAGCGTTCAATGTCTGCTGCATTAGCATTATCAACTTCAATGGTTTTAAAGAATGCTTGAGCTTGATTTTGCTGTAACCAAGCATCCAATTGATGCCCAAAGCTACAATAAGTTTCAGGATATTCTTTCGAGCCTAGTGCTAAAACAGCATATTTGAGTTGTTTTAAATCTACACTTTGTTGCATGAATTTTTTTACAAAAGTTGCGGCTAAATCTGGAGCATCGCCTGTGCCATATGTACTGACAACAAATAAAATTTGCGCTGAGTTTTGTAAATCTTCAAGGCTTAAATGCTGTAAAGCTTTAACCGTAACGGGTTGATGTGCAGCTTGTAAACTTGTTGCAGTACGCCAAGCCAGTTGTTCAGAAACACCCGTTTGCGATGCATAACTAATTAACCAAGGTGTTGCATTTGGATCTATAGTTGTTGTGGTTGTATGTTGACGAGCTGCTAAAGTAAGTTGTTTTTGTTTACGACGTTTGAGATAAAGCATCCATCCTGTAATAAAAAATAATGGCATACAGAGTGCAGCAAGCATGACTAAGAATTGATAAATTGGTCCAAAAAAACTGCCACGATGCACAGGAAGCATGCTACTCATAATTTTTTCATTGAGTTTTTTATTGGCATATAATTCAATTTTTTTAACTTGATGTTGTTGATAATCATAAACCGCTTTGTTGCGCGCACGTTCATGTTGTGGAATAGGGTCAACAAACGATACTTCAAGTAAACCATCTGCTTTTTTAGGCACAGACAAGGTGATAGAAGAATAATCATGTTTGAGTTGTGTATGCAGACCTTGCCATGTTTGTGTCAGTGCTAAGTCAATTTGTGCTGGACTTAACCGATCTTGATGAGATTTTTGCTCATGCTGATCTTTTTGTTTAGGTTGATTAAGACCTTTAGTTTTATTATTCGCTTGCATTTCAGGTTTGGGTTGTTCAACACCTAATACTTTGAACATACCACTACGCCACCAGTCATAAGACCAATACAAACCTGTTAAAGCAAGCAGTAAATAGAAAATGACCACCCATGTTCCAACAACAGCATGTAAATCCCAAAGAAAATTTCGCCCTTTAAGTTTAGGCTTAATACTTAACCATTGTTTAACAGAATGCTTTTTAGGCCAACGTAGATATAAACCACTTAAAATAAAGTAAATTAAAATAAGGGTAGAAGCACCTGTTAATTGTTTACCAAAATTTTTAATAGTGAAATCGCCAATTGTTAAATCCCCCATCGTTAAAGTACGATGCAGCTTTTGAATAAATTGGAAAAATTCACGTCCTTGAATATCAGGTAAAACTGCTGCTGTGTAGGGATTAATCATGATATTAAAGCCCTTACGCGCACCTTCTTTTTCAATATTAATGCTTGAGCTAGCTTCAGGTGCCTGATCAATCGTGATGCTATTAATCTTCATTTCAGGTTGTGTGTACTGAAAATGTTGAAAAATCTCTGTCGGAGTTAATTTTGCTCGGTTTTCTATTTTAACTGTATAGCTGTCAGGATTAATGAGTTTTTGTATAGGTTGCTCATAAGAGTAAATAGCACCTGTTACACCCATAATTGCAAGGATTAGACCTGCGGTAATGCCAAAAAACCAATGCAGTTGGAAAAGTATTTTTTTAAACATGCGTGTTGAAGAGAGAGTTTAAGTGGGAGAATTATAACTGAAGAACACGCAGAGAAAATGGATTTAATGATAATATTTATTCTCATTATCATTCAGATTATGAGTATAAAAAAGCCTCCTAAAAAGGAGGCATATACTGAAAATAACTTAAAGATTTTTTGCTGCACCTACAGTTTCATTTAAATGTTTACGTACAGTTTCAAATGAAAAATTCTTACTATCCATGCGCTTAGGTAAGATATAAGCACCTTGTTGACCTTTAACTTTAAAGTTAACTAACATAAAGTCAGGCGTGTTGTACCATTCGTAAATATCTTTCCAGCCAATTGTACCTACACCTTCTTGTAGCCCCATTTTTTGGCGCATAACAATACCGCTTGGTTGTACTCCGAGTTTAATCCCTTTAATTTCTTGAACAGGGAACTCATTCATTTTACGTTTAACATACCATTCTAAGCCAAATTTGCGGACTAAAAGATAAACCGCAACACAGGCTAAAAGTACCCAGAAAATAACTGTAGAATAGTTTTTAATGAAAATAAGACCAAGTATAGATAAAGCTGCAATAGCACCCATAATTGCCCATGCCTTTGTGCCAATTTTATTGGTACTACGCCAAATCATCAGTTGAGCATGACGTTGTTCAGCTTCTGTGACTTCATAAGTAACAGGTTGTAAGGTATAAGCGTAAAGATTCTTGGCAGTCATAGTGTCAATAGTAAGAAAGAGATAGAGCTAAACAGAGTTTAGCATTAATTGGGTTCAATTCGTGAGTATATTCTACCAAAATAGCAGCAATTCTGCTGCATTATTAGAGTGACGCTAATTCTGTAGATTGATCATCACGTTCATGACTTAAACTTTGCTTTAAGGTGCTTAATTGTTTCAAAATACTAAACATGAGCGAAAGCTGTTGTAAAATAATCAATGATTGTGATGTATCTTCATCAGACTGATTTAAACGTAAGCGAATGGTTTGCAACATATTATGTGCGGTCAAATCAGGCATTTCATCATGTAATAATGCCCCTTGAATATTATCTAGGGCTTGGTCTAATAAGTTGAGAATTTCTTGATCATGGATCTGTTCGCGGTGGGCACCTAAGGCTGCAATATAACTAATAAAAGTATGATTTAGACACAAAAACTCAAAAGCCAAGGTTTTTTGGCTCGGATCAAAATCAGGTTCGGTGGCTAAAGTTGAAATGAGAGAAGCGACTTCAGCATCGGTATTGTGTGCAGCACGACGTACAACACGATAATTTAATGCATTATTACGTCCATGATGATACTGACTGACAACCTCTGCGAGATATTGACATTGTGCTTCTAGAGAACGATTAATGGTGCGTGGTAAACGACGGAACTTCCAATCTGGAAAAATAAAGCTGACACCAAACCAGGCTAAAGCACAACCTAATACTGTATCAATTAAACGAGGAAGAGCAGCCTGAAAACCTAAGCCATCTAAGTTAAAATTGATCAGTGCTAAAATCGTAATAAATGCAGTTGCTTGCGCATATTGTTTACTACGTAAGTCAAAAAATAGTACGCCACTAATAATTAACAGGAGTAATTGACCTTCGACAGAAGGAACAAAAGATAAAATCGCATAACCAACAATAATGCCTCCTAATGTACCAATAATACGTAAGCGTAAACGACGTTTGGTGGCATTAAAATTCGGTTGGCTGACAAAAAGTGCAGTGAGTAAAATCCAGTAACCATATTCAATTTGTGTGACTTGGACAAAAACATAACCAATAAATAGAACAATAGAAACACGAATCGCATGGCGGAATAATACTGATTCTGGTGTCAGATGCTGTTTAACGCGACTGACGATATCATCCCAGCCTTTTAGATCATCATCTTTGAGTTGGTTTTCAATATGTTTACTTTGATCACGACTAATATATCGCTCAGTTTCAACATTCTGTAGCTGAGCATCAATCGACTTTAAGTTTTGATATAACGAAAATAAAGCATTTACCCAAACTTGATCATAGTTTGGGTCTTGGCGCAGTTTATCTAAGGACTGTCTTAAGTTCTTAAATGCATGTTGAAACCGTGAATTATGTTGGTAAGTACTACGATTTAAAATACTGTCGCTTAAATCCTTACAGGCTTTACCTTGAAGCGATAAAATACGTTGAAAACGAAATAAAATATCACTATGTTCAAACATCTTGGTGAGTTTTTGATAGTCAATATGAGCAGAGTCAGCACGTTCATGAATATCTTGTGCAACAAAATAATATTGTAAACTACGACGAGTATCTCTTTGACCACGGTCGCCTTTTAAACGTGTTAATAGGGCTGTTTTGGTGTCGTTAAAAATACCAATCAATTTACCATTTTCCATAGATAAACTGATCATACTTTGTTGATAGCTGTCAGCAGTCATATCGACATCAAAAAGATTAGATTTAGAAAATAGAAAATCACCTAAAGATTTATAACATTGAGCTAATTTGTCTTGTACAGGACGAATAGGGAAGAGTAAAAAGCTAATGGTAGAAATCAGTCCATACCATGCTGCGCCTGCCACCAATAACGCAGGTTGTGTATACCAAGGCTCAAACAGATTTACACCTAACATGGAATAAACTGAGATCACCAAGCAGCCATAGGAAATCGTTGCATAACGACGCCCTAATGAACCTAATAAAATCCAACCAATACACGAGACGATTAAGCCAAACGCAAAAATCATTGGATAAGGAAATAATAATTGAATAGAGGCAGCAGTGATGAAAAAACCTACATAAGTGTAGAGTAAATTCATGATACGCACAGAAAAGCGATCATCAATATCACTGAGTCCTGCAGCAACCACGCCCAATGTAAGCGGAATGGTCATATGTTGCTGACCTAGAAAATAAGGAAGAAAAGCAGTTCCCGAAAAGGCAATAATCATGCGTAAGTTGTACATGATTGCGGTATTATATGTTGCTTTTCTAAGCCGACTCAGCCAAGTATTCAAGCGATTTCCTTGTCCATCATTTTTTGATAAAGTCTGAAAAATAAAAAACTTCGTGTGAAATTTCAATTAATCCAGCAATAGAAATAATACAATGCAAGCGTTACACTTGTCTGCATTTCTTGCCATTAAATTATTTATATCTATGTCTCAAAAAAACGCAGGGCAGCAATATTCTACGGGTTGGATAATTTTACTCGCATTATTTACATCACTTGGACCTTTATCTATTGATATGTATTTACCTGCTTTGCCACAAATGGCGCAGGACTTTAATGCGACTACGCAACAAGTAGCAAATTCTTTACCTGCGTATTTCTTTGGACTGGCATTAGGGCAACTCATTTATGGACCAATTAGTGACCGAATTGGGCGCAAAAAACCTTTATATTTTGGCATGGCACTTTTTACCTGTGCCAGTTTATTATGCGTTTTAGTTGATGATCATTGGTCACTCATTGCTGTACGTTTTTTGCAAGCACTGGGCGGTTGTGTAGGCGTGGTCATGGCACGAGCTGCTATTCGAGATCGTCTGGATGTACAAGGTTCAGCACAAGCATTTGCAAGTATGATGATGGTGATGGGGGTTGCTCCTGTCCTAGCACCAACTTTAGGCGCATGGATTTTATACTTTTTTGATTGGCATTACGTTTTTATATGTTTAATGCTCGTGGGGATGCTGTGTTTTATTTGTGTGCATTTTTTCTTTAAAGAAACTTTGCCTGTTGAGCGTCGCTTAAATTTAACATTTAACCAAGTGTTTTTATTGTATGGGGCAATTTTTAAAGATCGAAGTTTTCATTTACCAATGTTAGCAGGTTGTTTAACAGGTGCAGCGTTATTTGCTTATATTGGTTCGGCTGCTGCGGTATTAATGGATCAATATCATTTAAATGAACAACTTTTTGCTTATGCCTTTGGTCTAAATGCTCTAGGTATTATATTTGTTTCATTTTTAAATAAAAAATTAGCTGCTAAGTTTTCAGTTGTACAGCGTTTAAAATTAGGTGGAATAAGCCAAATTACAGGTTCTATTATTATTGTGATCGCAGGGTTATTGGTAGATGTGCCACTCTGGGTTGTGATGATTGGTTTGTTTATGACAGTGTCTGGGATTGGTTTTACAGGACCCAATTCGATGGCTTTAGCAATGTCTCAACAAGGCGCACGAGCAGGTACAGCCAGTGCAATTATGGGAAGTATGCAATTTACCTGTGGTCTGATTGGCGGAATACTTTTAAACTTTTTATATGGTAATCATGTCTTAAATATGGGCATTTTGATGTTGGGTTTTACATTGGCAGGTGGTGTTGCGATTTATTTTGTAAGCCGAGAATTAAAACTACAGTCACAAGTTTCAAAGTGACTGTACTATGGCATCCATAAAAGAGCGATGTTCAACTGCAACAAAGCTCTTGGCTCAAAATAAACTTAATTTACAAACACACAAAAATTTTCTGCGGGTTCACGCGGTGTAATAAAATTATTTACAATAGCATCTGGGTCTGCATAGCCTAAAGCAATGGTACAAACCAGTTCTTCATGTTCAGGAGCATCTAAAACATTTAACACAATGCTGTGAAAATGGTTCCATGCTGCTTGTGGGCAAGTATCTAGTCCTCGTGCTTTGGCAGCAACCATGACATTTTGCATGAACATGGCGATATCCATTTTTGCGCCAATGCCCATTGCATTGGAAACAGTAAAAAATAATCCTACAGGTGCATCAAAAAGTTGAAAATTACGTAAAAGCTGTGCCGCCATTTTTTCTTTATCCCCTTTTTGGATGTTGAGTAGACCATAAAGTCCCCAACCATTTTCACGACGACGCTCAATAAAAGGGGAAACCCATTTTTCAGGATAATAAGCAAAAGTTTCTTGGTATTTGCTGTCTTGTTCAGGATGAAGAAACTGTTCAATTTGTGCTTGGCAGACGCGTTGAATTAAATGTTCTCGTTTTTCACCTGTGACAATATAAACCTTCCAAGGTTGGGTGTTACTTCCTGATGGTGAACGTGCAGCAACATTTAAAATATCTAAAATAGTCTCTTGTTTGACTGGTCGATTTAAAAAAGCGCGTACAGAATGACGTTGTGTAATGGCTTCATCAACATATTTAATTTGTTCAGGGTTCATAAAATATCCATATTGTTTTGTTAAATAGACTTTTCAAAATATAGACATTAGTCGTATATGCTTGGAAAATAAAAATAATTCAAAATGATAAATGTAAGAATATATAACAAAAATTGAAAAGTTAATCTAAAAAAAGAATTGAAAAGAATATCTTATTCGGTAAAACTGATTTTAATAAAGTTGTTGAGTTAAGATAGATTACAGATGTGTAATTCTTTTACATATAATGTTACTTTTATGTTTTAACTAAGTTTCAACGCTTTCATAATTTAACAAATAAAGCAAAGGTGCATATGTTGGTTGAGCAAGTTGAGAAATGAT
Organism: Acinetobacter sp. R933-2; assembly: GCF_030325485.1. NCBI lineage: Bacteria > Pseudomonadati > Pseudomonadota > Gammaproteobacteria > Moraxellales > Moraxellaceae > Acinetobacter > Acinetobacter sp. R933-2. The sequence goes on along the minus strand of NZ_JACAIJ010000002.1, from coordinate 165,472 downwards.
TGCTGCCAACAAACAAAAATATTGATTGCTTCAACATTATATAGGGGTGATTCAATCAATTTTTGCACGGATGCACAACATGATTAAAGACTAGGAGTATTTCATGGGTCTATTCCTCAACCGTAAAACATTTGTTTTGAAAAGCTTAGCCCTAACAGTAACTGCATTAATGGTTACTACAGCAAACGCAGCAACATCTGATCAAGAGGAAATTAAACAACTTCGTGAAGAAGTAGAAGCTTTAAAAGCTTTAGTACAACAACAGCAACAAGTACAACAACAGCAACAAGTTAAATTACAAGAAGTCGCATCTCAACCTGCTGCACCACAGTCACCATTAGCATCGTTAAAATCAAAAGCGGGCGCAGACGTTAACCTTTACGGTTTTGTCCGTGCAGATGCTTCTTATCAAGCAAAAGGTGGAGACGGTATTTTTAACCGTATCAATGAGGTTGATCTTAATAAAGCAGGCGATGAAAAAAATGATGATCGCCTTTACAGCACAGCCGCAACATCACGTATTGGTTTAGACTTTAAAGCACCCGTTCAAGGTGCAGATGTTGGCGGTAAAATCGAAATTGATTTTCGTGGTTCAGGTGACACCGTTCGTATTCGTCACGCTTACTTAAACTATAACAATTGGTTATTTGGTCAAACGACATCATCATTCTTATCAACTGAAACTCAGCCAGAAATGTTAGATTTCAACTCACCATTAGGGATTGGAACAAAACGTACTCCAATGGTTCGTTATAGCGATAAACTAGACGCAAATACTCAATACTTTGTTGGTTTAGAAAAAGGTCGTGACGAAAACCGTTTACCTGCGGCAACTGCAAAAATTAGCCATAAATTGGGTGATACTGCTTTGTTAACAGGTCGTGCTTTGATTCAAGAAGTACGTGCACGTGCTGCTGATGACGCAACCGAGTTTGGTTGGGGTGTTGGTTTAGGTGCTAAACTGAATCTTGCTGAACAATTAACAGTATTTGGTGATTATTCGCATGTAAAAGGTGATAATTTCTTCTTACTCTATACAGAAAACCCATATCAAGTTGAAACAAATAAAACGGATATTGAGTTAACTGATATTGATGCTGTGACGGTAGGCGCAACTTATAAAATCACACCTAAACTTCGTAGTACCATTGGTTATGGTGCAGCATTCTATGATGATAGTACTTTAGGTGCTGATGCGAATGAAAAGTTACAGCAAGGTTGGTTAAATGTGATGTATAGCCCAGTAAAACCAATCACTTTTGGTACTGAATATGTCTATGGTGAACGTGAAACTGTAGGCGGTGCAAAAGGTCGTGACAGTCGTTTAGGCGTAATGGCTAAATACGATTTCTAAGCTTTTAGCATAAATCAATAAATAGTAAAAACTGAGGCGCTTGTAGCCTCAGTTTTTGTTTACATATCACTAAAAAATATACACTTTATTTTTGTGTTAAAAACAATCAGAATGGCTTTTAAGTATAACTTTAGTCTAATAATAAGGTTGAATCGCTCATAAAATTGTAAAAAAAGCAGATATTTTTTTGAAATTCTGCATAATGTTGCATCTTTTTAGAATTGCTTATTAAACACGTTATTTAAAGCGATTTTTATACAGTATTAATTAATAATTAGTGCTGTAGATTCAGTTTATTCATGAGGTTATCCCTTTGGATAGGCTGTAATTCTAAGGTTTGATGAAATTATCAATTTATCAATGATAGAAGGAATACATATGATCTATAAACCATACTTCAGATTTCCATATTGTATTTTTATCTATTTAGAAATACAGCCACAATTCATGATCCAAGCGTAATTCAGAATAAGTTTTATTCTGTATTTCTTTTCGTTGTATAGTTTTTCATTACTTTTGGAATGCGTTCTCTTTTTAGAGTACATAAGACTATAGAACAAAAAGTATCACCTAGATTAAATGGAAATAATGATGGAATTTACTTTTAATGCTTTCTATACGCTGATAGCAGCAGTCATTGTACTGCTACTTGGGCGTTTCTTAGTGAACAAGATTGATTTTTTACGCAAATATAATATTCCAGAACCTGTAGCAGGGGGCTTGGTTGCAGCCGTAATTTCATTAATTGTGCATAATCTATTTGGTTATAGCATTACGACAAGTAGCGAGTTACAAACCAGTTTTATGTTGGTGTTCTTTGCTTCAATTGGTTTAAGTGCAAATTTTGCAAAACTCAAAGAAGGCGGAATAGGGCTCGTTATTTTCCTTGTCTGTGTCGCATCATTTATTATTGTGCAAGACCTTGTCGGGATGAGTTTAGCCTCTGTGCTGGGTTTAGACCCTCTTATTGGCTTGATCGCAGGTTCAATTACATTAACAGGTGGTCATGGTACAGCAGGGGCATGGGGTGAGATTTTAGAAACACAGCATGGTATTCAAGGCGCATTAGCATTGGGTATGGCAAGTGCGACATTTGGTTTAATCATCGGTGGGATTATTGGTGGACCATTAGCTAAACTATTGATTAATAAATATCAATTATCTAGCCCTAAAACAAACCAAGAAATTAATAATACAGATCAGCAAGTTAAAAGCGAATCTGAATTAGGTGAATATGTTCCTTTTGAGTATCCACAACAAGTTCGTTTAATCACAGCAGATAATGCGATTACGACGTTAGGTTTGTTTGCTGCATGTTTGGCTTTTGCTGAATTTATGACTGGCTTTAGTAAAGGTCATTGGTTTGAGTTGCCAACATTTGTTTGGGCGCTTGGTGGTGGTGTTATTTTACGTAATGTTCTAGAAAGTGTATTACGCATTAATATGTTTGATCGTGCGATTGATGTATTTGGTAATGCTGCACTTTCATTATATTTGGCTATGGCATTATTATCACTAAAACTATGGCAATTAGCAGATTTAGCTGGTCCATTGGTGGTGATTTTAACAGCACAAACCTTGACGATGGCACTTTATGCTGCGTTTGTGACATTCCGTGTTATGGGTAAAAACTATGATGCTGCGGTGCTTGCTGCGGGTCATTGTGGTTTTGGTATGGGGGCAACACCAACGGCTGTTGCAAACATGCAGGCAATTACCAATATGTATGGTCCTTCACATAAAGCATTTTTAATTGTACCTTTATGTGGTGCTTTCTTTGTCGATTTAATTAATGCAACAGTGATTCAAGTTATTCTTAAGTTTTTTGCTTAAAAATAAATGAGATGTAAAAAAGCTGATGATCAAACATCAGCTTTTTTATTTTAAAATTAAAGGCTTTAGTTTAATATTATAAGTTATTATTTTTATTGTATTTTTAATTTTATTTGTTTTGTTAATCTTCTATTAAATTTAAAACAAGATTCTTTTCAGATTATACTGATAAAATGTGACAGAAAAAATAACAGATTTTTTTGTGAGTCTGTGCTCTGATATATACAAAAGTGAGATGTCTATTTCTATGCAAAAAATAACTTTATGGCTTTTGTGTGGCTTTATGTTGATGGCTTGTCAAACGACACCATCAGAACATCCTGTAGCTAAAATTTCGTCTCCATCAGTGGCAAGCTCACAGCTACAACATAGTTTTTATAAGTTTAAAAATATTCATCATAAACCTGTTGTTGCGCTTGTTTTAGGCAGTGGTGGAGCACGAGGCTATGCTCATATTGGTGTCATTGAAGTTTTAGAAAAACAAGGTATTAAACCTGATTTTATTGTGGGAACAAGTGCAGGCAGTATTGTAGGTTCACTCTATGCAAGTGGTAAATCTGCACAAGAATTACGTGATATTGCATTAAATTTAAAAGTTAAAGATGTACGGGAGTTTAAAATTGGCTTAAAAGGTTTTTTTGATGGTCAAAAGGTTGAAGATTTTATCAATACGCAAGTCCAAAATCAGCCTTTAGAGCAGATGAAAATACCCATGTATGTTGTAGCAACAGAATTAAAAAATGGTCATAAAGTTGTTTTTAATTATGGAAATACGGGACAAGCAGTACGTGCCTCAGTATCCATACCAAGTATGTTTATTCCGACTGTAATTGGTGGTGAAGAATATGTGGATGGTGGCTTAGTCAGCCCAGTGCCTGTAGATGTTGCCAAAGAATTAGGTGCGGATATTGTGATTGCAGTCAATATCTTAGCTCAGCCTGTATATACTGAAACAAGTAATGTGTGGGGGTTATTTAACCAAAATATTAATATTATGCAAAATCATTTAGCAGCAGATGAACTGAAAAATGCAGATATTGTTATTCAGCCTGATTTACGTGAAAAAGCTCATATTTTTGATGTAAAAACTCGTGAATATACAATGAAAGTTGGGCAAGATGCTGCAAATGAGCGTTTAAATGATATCAAAGCAGTATTAAAAATTAAAAATAAAGCGCTGCAAAGCGAAGAGTTTGATGAATATAGTGTCCAAAATTAATATTGAACTCATTTATTTAAATTTAATCATCGGATAAATATAGTTATAATCTTGAGTGTTATACTTAAAAGTTATAAGCATTGTTTATGATGCCAGAGATTAGGTTATAGAAAATGAAAGCAATGTTCGTTGGGCAACAGGTAAAATTAGCAACACATCTAGATATGATTTTTGTCGTGACTAAAATCAACGCAGATCATTCTTATGCCATAAAAGCACAGTCAAATATGGCAGCTCAATTAAGTTATGATCATGTGGTTGCTGAAATGTTATGTGTCGTTGACGCAAAGAAATGACTTAAAAATCATTTAACTATAGATTTTATAAATGATTCACTTAAAAAGTATCATATAGGATAATGGTCAATTGCCGAATTAAACATTTTTTTTGATCGAAAAGATATATAATAATAGATCTATATCTCCTGCCTTAACACTGAGTCAAGAAAACAATGTCACCACTCGATCAAATGATCCCTGCAACAGAAGACCAATCTGAATTAACGATGTCAATTTTGATGACGCCTGACATGGCAAATTTTTCTGGTAATGTACATGGAGGTACCATTTTAAAGTTACTTGACCAAGTCGCTTATGCTTGTGCAAGTCGCTATTCTGGTAGTTATGTGGTTACGCTTTCAGTGGATAAAGTGAACTTCAAAGAGCCGATCCATGTGGGTGAATTAGTTACATTTCTAGCAAGTGTAAACCATGTGGGACGTACTTCGATGGAAATTGGAATACGTGTAGAAGCGCAAAATATTCAAAAACGTTCAGTTCGTCATACAAATAGTTGCTATTTTACGATGGTTGCTGTTGATGAAAACGGTAAACCAAAACAAATTCCATCATTAAATTTGGATAATGATTGGAAACGTTGTCGTTTTGAAGCTGCTGAACATCGTAAAGTTGCACGTTTGCAAGAAAATCATCATCCATCTTGCAGCATTTATAAAAAATCATCACATAACTAAAAGGTTTTTGTGAATGAAAGCTTCCTTTAAGGAAGCTTTTTTGTTTTATGTGATCATAAAAAAAGTGGTTGATTGAAGTTTTAGAAAAATTTAAGTACATCAGGACATGAATCATTTTCAGGATTGATTGTCAGTTTTCTAATCATTCATCGTTTTTAAGACTCACCTTAATTAAAATAAGTATTTATTGAAAAGAGTAATAATTTTTACAATGAAACGAAACGTATCGTCTCGTTTGGTGTAAGGATGAAGGAAATAGAAAAAGTCTCGCGTCGCCAACAATGTATTTTTAATGCAGTGACTGAGATCTTAGAAATACAGGACTATCGCAGCTTAACAATCGAAGATATTGCTCGTCGTGCTGGTGTAGGAAAGTCAACTATTTATCGTTGGTGGGCAGATAAGTCTGATTTAGTTTTCGATGCTTTTAAAGCACATACTGCATCGATTTTTGAAATGGATTTTTCTTTAAGTTTAGCAATGAATTTAGAGCAACAATTGTTAAAGCTGAGTCATGCTTTAGATCATGCCCTGGGACGAGCATTATTGGTCGTATTGGCGGAGCATCGTGAAGCGGCAGGTGAGTTTTTTAAACAATATCTAAGACCTCGTCGTGAAGAAACGCATAAGCTCATTCAAGTGGCAATTCGACGTCAAGAATTACAGGAAAATTATCCTTTTGAGTTGATGCTTGATACTTTATATGCACCTATTCATTATCAAATTATTTTCTTCAATCAAAGACCAAATATTGAGTATATTCAGCATTTAGTGAAGTTGGTTTTAGCTCCTGCTCAGTGGTTACAGGAGTCAAAAATTAATGAATAAACTGAAAAATGATTTGATCATAGGGGGAGATTTGCCCTTATGGAATCGTAATTTTATTTTATGTATTTTAAATAATTTATTTTTATTTATTTATTATTTTGCTTTTTTAACAATATTGCCTGTGTACATTATGCAGTCTTTAGGAGGCTCAATCCAAGAAGCAGGCTTAGGTTTAACTTTATTTTTACTTTCTTCAATTGCTGTAAGACCTTTTTCAGGTTTAATTATTCAAAAAATCGGGCAAAAGCGAGTTTTTCGAATGTCTGCTTTTTTCTTTATGCTATTTGCTTTTACTTATTTATGGGTTGATAGTTTATGGATTTTATTAGGACTGCGCTTTTTACATGGGATTTGGTTTAGCATTTTAACGACCGTTGCGGTGCCTATTGCCAATGAGTTTATTCCTGAGCGACGCAAGGGTGAGGGCATGGGATATTATGTCATGTCGATTAATTTAGCGGTTGTTTTGGGTCCCTTTATTGCCTTAACAGTCTTACAATACTCCGATTTTAATTTTTTATTTCAGTTGCTTACATTCATTATTTGTATCGGGTTTATATTTTGTTTGCTTATTCCTATCCCAAAGCAGCCTGAGTTAATACAAGTCGAAAAAACTAAAAAATTTGTGCTGTCTATTCATGATTTAATTGAGTTTAAAGTCATTCCTATAGCGTTTGTCGCACTGCTGACAGCCTTTGCTTATTCGAGTGTGATGAGTTTTATTGCAGCTTATGCTGAATCAAAGCATTTATTCTCTTATGTAAGTTTATTTTTTGTCATTTTTGCGGCATCAATGATGATGGTCAGACCTTGGGTTGGTAAGCTTTTTGATCAAAGAGGCGCAAATTTTGTCGTTTATCCTTCATTGGTCTGCTTTACGATCGGTCTAGTGATCATGAGTTTTATGTCTAATCAATGGATTTTATGGCTTGCTGCGGTATTTATTGGTATAGGCTACGGTTCATTATTTCCATGTTTTCAAACGATTGCGATTCAGTCCGTGCCTAAGGCTCGAATGGGGCATGCGATTGCAACACTATTTACTTTATTTGATTTGGGAATGGCTTTAGGGTCAGTTTGTATAGGGATTTTAATTGCAAAACTCGGTTATTCAGCGACATATTTAATTTGCGCCATTTTGACTGTTTTGACCTTACTTTTTTATAAGATCAAAGCAGCCCAACCACTCAATTCAATATGAAGCTTGTGCATTCATGCTTAAATTGAATCGTGTTTAGTTTCAAATGCATATAAATTTTGTGCATTTTGACCTAAAATTTGTTGACGTTCTTGTTCATCAGGAACAATTTTATGAAAAGCTTCAACCACTGATGCATAAGATACTTTTGACTCATGTTGTGTATTGGGCCAATCACTTCCCCAGACTAATTTATGTAGAAAACCTTTTGCTTTCAATAAAGCAAAAGCTTGGCTTGCAACATCAATATTTTCAGGAGATTGACCAAGTCGATAAAAAGCAGATACTTTAATCCAATGTTGATTGACATCTAACATATTTAAAAAATCTTGATAATCAGGATCTTGTATGCCTTTTATTGGGTCAATACGCCCAAAGTGATCAATCACAACATTGAGTTGGTAAGAGCGTAAAATCGGTAAAATTTGAACTAAATATGCAGGTGGAGCATGTAATTCAACTTGCCAATTCATGAATGACAAATGATTAAATAATGTATTCCAAGCTTTGTCTGAAAAATTCGGTAAGTTTTTGCCAAACAGATTTAAACGAATACCAACAATACCTTGTTGATTGAGTAAAATTAATTCGTTGATATGAATCACATGATCAACAACAGCAATACCTTTTAAGCGATCAGGATATTGTGCAATGGCTTGGAGCATTACACGATTATCTGTGCCAAAAAAACTGGGTTGTACCAAAACACCATGAGTGAGTTGGTGTTGATCCAAATGCGCAATATATTCGCTTACAGAAGCATCATAATCTGGTGTATAGCGTGCAGTTGCGATACAAGGATCATTTTTTGAAAATACATGGGCATGTGTATCAACAGCAAACATTTTTATCTCACATTACAAATTTAAGAATAAGTACAGCAATTAAGGCAGCGACTAAACCAACGGGAACAGCTCTAAATAGCAACTGATTAAAGAGTTGGTTTTTATCGACATCAGCAGGAGCTGATCCTAAAATTAAGCTTCCGCCAGACGAAAACGGGGAGATGGCGGAAGCTTGAGCACCAACAACGATGCAAAGGAAAAGGACAAGCGGGTTTAAGCCAGAAGCAAGCGCAATAGCAGGCACAATTGGGAAAAGCGTCGGTGCAACCACACCTAAAGTGCTTGAAAAAACAGACATAACAGCACTGATTAAACAAATCAGAATAGGGATAAGCCAAACAGGAACGTTATTTGCTAACCAGTCAGAGAGTTGAGTGATGACACCAAGTTTGACACCGAGTGCGATTAACATCCCCACACCACAGATCATGATGAGCGTATTCCATGGAACAAGTGCCATGACTTTTTTCTCGTCAGCCAATTTCATAAATAAGCTGATCAAGGCAAAGATAATCGCAATAAAGCCGATATCAATTTTTGAATTTAAGAAGGCAATAGTGTGTTGATCTGGCATCAATAAATTTAAAATTGGGAAGATCAATACAAGTGCCATCATGCCAAGGATGAGCGCAATAGATTTCTTTTGCTTGTCATCAAAAGCTTCAGGTTGAGTGTCTTCAATATGAATTGAATTACTATTACGGTTCCACAAGGTATATAAACCCAGTACCACAATCGGAATGATCAATGTCACCACAAAAATACCTGTGGCATAGCTAAAACCAGTTGCAGCGTCTACACCGACACTTTCCATCAAACTACGGAAAATAATGCCGCTTTGTGAGGTCATAAAGTTCGCACCTGCAAGCGCACCGTAATTCACTGCCATACCACCAATGATCATGCTCATATTGGTTTTTCGGCAAAGTAACAACGTGATCGGTGCCATAAATGCCAAAACGGTATAAAAACCAGCACCTAAAGCCGCAATAATGGTTGAAGCAAAAAAAACAGCTAAAGGTAATAATTGCGGAAATTTACGGCATTTATAGAGAAGATGACTAGCAAGCTTTTCAAGTGCTCCATTAGCAAGAGCAAAGTTATAAAACAAAGTCACAGAAAAAATAATAAAGAAAATTTTTACAGGCCACAGCTCAATAATTTCGGATGGTTTTAAGCCCATACCAAAACAACCAATTAAATAGCTAAAAATAATCGTAAAAAATCCGATATTGATTTTCGTGACATAGCCCAAGCCAATCGATATGGCTAAAGCAGCAAGAATAAGCATAGTCATTTGTCATCTCTCCTTGACAGTCTATGACTCATAAATACATTTAAAGATATAAACATATATATGTTTGAATGTTTATATTAAAAGCTGATGTGTTATGATTGTCAAATCTAAATTTTGTAATAGTTATGCAAATGCTTGATGAAAATGCATTTAAAAATTTTAAGCTGCCTCGTTATGAACAGGTTCGCTGGCAAATTCAAAAGCTTTTAGTTCAGTCAAAATGGACGATTGAAGAACCGATTCCATCTGAACAAGAGTTAGCAAGTATGTACAGTGTCTCTGTGGGGACTGTGCGCAAAGCAGTTGAATGCTTGGTAGAAGACGGTCTGTTGATTAAATTACAAGGCAGAGGAACGTTTCTAAGACAGCCAAACTTTGCTACGTCATTGATGCGTTTTTTCCGCATGCGTAATCAATTTGGCAAGGATGTACAACCGATTGGTGAAATTAAAAAATTACAGGTTGTTGATGCGATTCCAGAAATTAATCAAAAACTTAATCTGAATGAACAAGCATCTTTGATTTATATTGAACGTGTGCGTTTGAATGAAAATACAGTGGTCTTGAGCGAGAAGATTTGGTTGCCAGAAACCTTATTTACAGTATTAACTACGCTAGAATTAAAAGATTTCGCAAATTTACTTTATCCATTTTATTATGAAAAATGCGGACAATTTGTTTCATCGGCAACGGAGCAATTATCTTTTAAGAAAAATCTACAAGATCCGTATTTAAATAATCAACAATCTGATGCTTTGGTACAAGTGTGTCGTATCGCTAAAAACATTGAAGGTGATCCGATTGAATATCGTGAATCTTTGGGTTTTGCAGAAAACTTTAATTATGAAATCACCATTCATTAATCAGCATTCTCATTGAGATCATTAAATTTATATAAATCAAAAAAGAAAAAGACCAGATCGCAGCTTGATCTGGTCTTTTTCATTGGTTCAGTCTCTACAACTGACTTAACCGTATTGCTCTTCAGAGGGAGTGAAGTTAATTATTGATTCGCTTGAGGTGCTGCTGGTGCAGTGCCTTCAGCCGCACTTTCTGTTGTTGGTTGTTCAGAAGAAGGTTGAGCTGCCGCAGAAGCATCCTCAGTTGTTGTTGCAGATTCTTGAGTTGAAACCACTACTTTCTCAGCTTCATCAGCCGCTTGTTCAGCCGTCGCAGCAAAAGAAGCAGTTGCAGCAGTTAAAGCAAAAGTTGTAGCTAAAAGTGTTTTAACGAGTTTCATATTTGGCATCCTTTATTCATTAAAAAATAGTCCGTGATTTATTGTGTTGTCTGTATTGATTGATAAATTGCTAGGTGACAACAATCACTAGTGGACGAAAATCATGCTAAGCGGTGAACTACTTTTAGGCAACCTTATGAACAAAGGAAAACAGTTTGAGTTACGTAATGGACATAAAGCGCCAATTTTTGTGTAATTCTTGTGAAAAATTCTTCATTTTGTCTGCTTAAAATGTGTGAAAATATTAAAAAATGATTAAAAAATAATCTATAAAATTACGGATGAGAAACAAAAAAAGAAAAATTGAGTGATTTAAGAGAATTTATTTAAAAAATAAAAAAATATTTGATTTAAATTAAAGTCTATAATAATCAATTGCTTGTTTAAAATGAGAAATGCTAAAAATAGATTTTTTATCAAAAAAATGATTGGCTTAGCATGTATATGTCTATTTTCATAAATTCTTTATATGAATACTTGCACAATAAACCCTAAACTAAGATTTAACTTTTAATATTATTGATAGATTGGGCATGCTCCATGAAAATTATTCCTGCTGCAACGGTAAAAACACATATTATTTCTGGTTTTTTAGGTGCAGGAAAAACCACTTTATTGCAGCAACTTTTACAGCAAAAGCCTGAAAATGAAACGTGGGCAATTTTAATGAATGAGTTTGGTGAAATTGGTGTAGATCAGCAACTTTTACCGAATGCTCAAGGTTTTGAAGTAAAAGAATTATTGGGAGGCTGTTTGTGTTGCAGCAGCCAATTGCCTATGCAAATTGCATTGTCACGTTTGATTCAAGAAAAACAACCAGATCGTTTATTTATTGAACCTACGGGTTTGGGGCATCCTGCCCAACTTCTAGAACAATTAACAGAACCACATTGGCAAACTCAAATTGATATGCGAGCGTTGGTTACGGTGATTGACGGTTCACGTTTGCATGATGCAGCATGGGTTAAGCAAGATTTATATCAAGATCAACTGAAAGCTGCACAGATTGTTGTGGTTTCACATCAAGACAGCATGTCAGAACATGATCAACAAGTTTTAGCACAATTCAAAAATGAGTATTTGGCTGATATACAACATTGGCTCATGTCGGAACAAGGGAATATTGAACTGGCGCAAATTGACCTACCTCATCAAGGGATACAACGAAAAATCGTGCCTTTGATTCATATCCAAAAACAGTTAAATCGCACAGAAGCGTTACCTGTAATTAAACAGCTCCCTTACCATTATGTTGAAAGTGCAAATGGTTATACGGTTGCAGGTTGGAAGTTTTCTAAACGTTGGCAGTTTGATTTTTATGATGTGCTAGATGTGTTATGTGATCAGAAAAAATGGTTAAGAATAAAAGGTATTTTTAATACCAATCAAGGTTGGATGGTGTTCAATTTTAATCCCGAAGATTTAAATTATAAGTCAACCGAAGAAGGACTAGATAACCGTGTTGAAATGATTACCCAACAAGATCAAGATTGGGAAAGTTTTGAAACTGCACTTTTAAAATGTCGTATTGATTCCTTGGAAAAAGCGCAGTAATCCAATGCAAAATCTTATAGACTGAGCGCCATATTTTAGAACTTGATTTTTGGACGGATTATGGCGCTTAAAGCAACTATTTATAAAGTAGATTTAAATATTGCCAATATGGATGTACATCAATATGGCGATTATCAATTGACGATGGCGCTACATCCATCTGAAACGATTGAACGTTTGATGGTACGAGTTTTGGCATTTGCGCGTTTTGCTGATGAACAATTGGTATTTACTAAAGATTTATTTGAAACTGATGAGCCTGCATTGTGGGAAAAAGATTTGACAGGGCAGTTGGTAAAATGGGTTGAGGTCGGTTTACCTGACGAAGATAAAGTTAAAAAAGCAGCAGCACGTTGTAAAGATGTTGCTGTAATTGCTTATGGTTCAGCAGTTGCAGAATGGTATAAACGTAGTTCAAAGCTCAAAACCTTATCCAATGTGCAAGTATGGCAACTGTCAGAAGCAACAACGACAGCGATTCAACAATTATGTGAGCGCACGATGCAGTTACAGCTCAATGTGATGGATGGTGAATGGACACTCATCGGTGACAATGCTCAAGCACTGATTGAGTGGACACAGTTACAGTAAAACTGCATTTAAATACAGTCCAATTTAAATGTAGACCTAATCGAAAGTGAAAGTGGAGTAAAAGACATGACAGCAGCGTTAGAAATTATTGATTTAGTGGTTGGTGAAGGTAAAGAAGCAGTAAAAGGTGCTTTAATTACAACACATTATACAGGTTGGTTAGAAGACGGAACTAAATTTGATTCGTCACTAGATCGTGGTAACTATTTTGAAACTGTGATCGGTACAGGTCGTGTGATTAAAGGTTGGGATCAAGGTATTATTGGAATGAAAGTGGGTGGTAAACGTAAATTGATCGTGCCTGCACATTTGGCTTATGGTGAGCGTAAAATGGGTAATATTATTCCTGCAAACTCAAATTTGATTTTTGAAATTGAATTATATGATGTAAAAACACGTGACTAAGCATGTGATCAAACATGTAAATTGTTTTTGAATCTTCCCCTTGTAGAATGCTTCTCTTTTTAAAGCTGAGCAGCAAAAATGCGTAACAAGGGGAGATGTTTTAAAATCTATATAAACAAACAAGTTTTAACAAAGACTTTATTTTTTGAGTATATTCATCATAAATAAAATAAGTAGTTTTGTGAGAAGATGTAATATCAGTCAAACCAATAGAATGTGTAATATCTATCAGAATTAAAAACAAAAATGATCAATTGAGTGCTAACTTTCTATAAGTTAGTGTATGGCATTATTTGCAAACAAAACAAAACTTTCATTTTAATATTCACTTCAGGATTATACCTTATAAAATATCTACAGTAAGGATGTTTGATTTTTTGTGTTTTTTATCTTGGATTGAGTGGCGATCAGCGCTTATTTGGCTGCAAAAGAAACTGTACAAAATTTTGAGGGTACAGTTTTTTCGTTACTGGATTTGTCCAGTTGGATTTAAGATAAATCATAAAATCAGCATTCATAAAAAGTTCATGAGCTAAAAATTTATGTTGAATTGTTTTTTTAAACCAATTGTTGCTTGTTTAACGATGCTGGCTGCTTCTATGAGTATGATGTCAAATGCTGAAACGCTCAAACCAGATCCTCGTTCTTTAACGATCATTGGTTATCATGAGATTACAGATCATGAACATGCTTTAATTCCACAATATGCCATTAAATCTAAACAATTTGCTGAGCAAATTAAATCTTTGCAGCAAGATGGTTTTCACTTTATTAGTGTAGATCAATTGATTCAGGCAAATCAGGGAAAATATAAATTACCCAAAAAACCGTTGTTGCTTACTGTGGATGATGGTTATCAAAGTTTTTATCAATATGCATATCCACTTGTTAAGGCATTAAAAGTTCCAGTTGTTTTATCTGTTGTTGGGTCATGGATAGATACGCAAGGTAAAGAAGTCAGTTTTGGTGATCAGACCATTCCTCGTCATGATATTTTGACTTGGGATGAGCTAAAAGAAATGCAAGACAGTGGTTATGTCGAAATTGGGAGTCATAGTTACGACTTACATCGTGGGATTTTAGGCAATCCACAAGGGAATTCAGAACCAGCAGCAACAACACGTTTATATTCACCTGAAAATAAAAGCTACGAAACAGATGCTGCTTATGCAGAGCGTATTTATACAGATTTAAAGAAAAATAATGACTTATTAAAGCAACATGGGATTCGTAGCCCACGTGTCATGGTGTGGCCTTATGGTCAGTACAATATGAAAACGATTGAAATTGCGAATCAATTAGGCATGCCTATCACCATTACTTTAGATGACGGAAGTAATGATGTTAAACAGTCGTTGAGTCATTTAAATCGAATTTTAATCGAAAGTGACACGACACGTGAGGACTTATTAAAAGATATACATACACGTGAAATGGGCTTAAATGACAATAATCGTCCACAAAAGATTATGCATGTCGATTTAGACTATTTGTATGATCCTGATCCTGCTCAAGAAGAACGAAATATTGGTCTATTACTTGATCGTATTCAGGCAATGAAAGTCAATACAGTGTATTTACAAGCTTTTTCTGATCCAGATGCAGATGGTTCAGCAGATATGGTGTATTTCCCAAATCGTTATTTACCTATGCGTGCAGATTTGTTTAATCGAGTTGCTTGGCAAATCCAGTCGCGTACTCAAGTGACACGTTTATATGCATGGATGCCACTTTTGGCATGGAATTTACCCAAAGAAAACCCTGTTTCACAGCAGTTGGTGGTCACTCAACAAGCTGAAAAATCTGACCATTTAAATATGGGTTATCATCGTTTATCTCCTTATTCTGCTCAAGCAAGAGAGGTGATTCGAGGGATTTATGAAGACCTTGCAAAGTCATCTGAGTTCAATGGTATTCTTTTTCATGATGATACAACGCTATCTGACTATGAAGACAGTAGTTCTTATGCTTTAAGTGCTTATAAAGCAGCAGGTATTTCAACTGATCTAGATGCTGTGCGTAAAGATGAAGCACAATTACAAAAATGGACAGCATTTAAGACCAAAACCATTGATGATTTTGCAATGCAAATGGCAGATCAGATTCGTTATTACCATCCTTATTTGGTGACAGCACGTAATATGTATGCCCAAGTGGCTTTAAATGCATATTCGGAAAATTGGTACGCACAGTCCTTGGAACAATCACTCAATCGTTATGATTTTACAGCAATTATGGCAATGCCTTATATGGAGCAAGTTGACGATCAAGAAAAATTCTTTAAAGATATTGTAAATCGTGTCAAGTCTTATCCAAATGGATTGAAAAAAACAGTATTTGAATTACAAGCACTCAACTGGCGAAATAATCAACCCGTTCCCACACAAGAGATGGCTGATACGATAAAATCACTCTATCAGCAGGGTGCGATGCACATTGCCTATTATCCTGATGATCCTTTCAAAAATCATCCAGATCCAAAAATTATGCGTGATGTCTTTGGCTTAAAAACCAATCGTCTCGTTCCTTAATAGTACTCGATATGAATTTTTTACAGCAGTTCTGGCATATGGCGTTGGATTTTGTATTTTTTTATCCATTATTTATGTCATATCTTTGGATGATTGGCGCGGTGATTTTCTTCCGTAAGGAAAAAAAAGAACCACCTTATGATCAACCTAATCCGTTAATGGCATATCCTAAAGTTGCTGTATTAGTTCCTTGTTTTAATGAGGGAGAAAATGCAGAAGAAACTTTAAGTCATGCATTACAGTTAAATTATCCACATTTTGAAGTGATTGCGATTAATGATGGTAGTTCTGATCATACCGCACAAATTTTGGATGCTTTAGCTCAGAAATACCCAAAATTACGTGTAGTGCATCTTGCGAAAAATCAGGGTAAAGCCATGGCTTTACAGGCAGGAAGTCTATTGACAGATGCTGAATATTTGATTGGGATTGATGGTGATGCTCTATTAGACCCTCATGCTGCGGTGTGGATGATACGACATTTTTTAGCAGACCCAAGTGTTGCAGCAGTTACAGGTAATCCACGTATTCGTACACGTTCTACCTTATTAGGGCGAATACAAGTTGGTGAGTTTTCTTCTATCGTGGGGTTGATTAAACGTGCTCAACGAAGTTTTGGACGACTTTTTACGGTTTCTGGTGTGATTACTGCATTTCGTAAAAGTGCTGTACATGATGTTGGTTACTGGTCACCCAATGCCTTAACTGAAGATATTGATATTACATGGAAGTTACAACGTGCAGGTTGGAATATTCATTTTGAACCCAATGCTTTGGTGTGGATTTTAATGCCTGAAACCTTAAATGGTTTATGGAAACAGCGTTTACGTTGGGCAATGGGTGGCGCACAAGTCCTTATTAAAAATATCGATGTTGTATTTAAACCTAAATTAAATTATCTTTGGCCCCTGATTTTAGAACTGGTTTTGACATTAGTTTGGTCATATTTAATGCTCGCGGTTGCAATTATTTGGGTGTTGCATTTTATAATCCCAAGCATTGCGATCAGTCAAAACGTGAGTTCTCCTTTTTTACCGTATGGAAGCGGAATTCTTTTGGGTTTAAGTTGTTTACTTCAGTTTGCTTTAAGCAAATGGATGGATAGTAGATACGAACCTAATCTATTAAAAAACTATTATTGGATGATTTGGTATCCTTTTGTTTTTTGGTTAATTACGTTAACAGCAAGTATTGTAGCATTTCCAAAAGTATTGCTACGTGGTCATGGAAAGCGTGCGCGTTGGATCAGCCCTGATAGAGGTATGCGATCTTAATGGCATTGTTTGAGTATAGGTAAAAATGAAAGCCAGTAATCTGATTATTGATTTACGTCAACAATTGCCTTGGCATAAGCGATATATATCAACAACATCAACAGCCATGTTATGGGGTGTTTGGATTTTATTGTGGCGCCCATTACTCTTGCTTATTGGGGTGATTGGTATACAAAAGCCACATATTGTTCACAACATTATGCAAGCTTTTACGGTAATATTACAGCATGGTTTAATTGCATTGATGGTCTGTGCATTGAGTTTGTTGTTATGGAACCGTTTTATTCCTGCAAAAACACCAGAGCAAGCTAAGACTAAATCTTTATCTGATTATGCTGAACATTTTGCTTTAAATGAACAAGAGATTGATGAAGGTCGACACCAGAAGATCAGTATTGTCCATCATGATGAACATGGCAAAATCATTTCAATTCAATAAATCTAACGATAAAAATCCCACATCTAAGTGGGATTTTTTACGACACTTATTTACCGTGCTATGACAGGGAAGGCAGATTTTTTATATGGATCAACGTTTGTGCAAAAAATAAATTCGGCTGAAAGCATTCGAGGCTTAGCGTGTTTAGCTGTGGTTTTTTCACATTTAAGCCTAAGCTTTGTTCCATATTTGCATTATTTTGATGTCAATGATGTTGCTAATAATCAATTGATTTATGCGATTCATCATTCACCTTTTGCATTTTGGTATTCGGGAACGGCTGCTGTTTTTATCTTTTTTGTGCTGAGTGGTTATGTTTTGAGTTATGCCATTTGTAAAAATCCTGCACAGATTTCCTTTAAGCTTAAAAATATGTGGATTAAACGTTATCCGCGTTTAATGATTCCTGCTTTATTTTCTTGTCTATTGATCTGGATTGTATTTAATACCATTAAGATTGATAGTCAGCATGCTGGCGGATGGCTACAAAGTTATGTCACTCAAGTTTTTTCATTAAAAACTGTTTTTTATGAAGGCACAATTGGTTCTTTTCTTTTTGCAGAAAGTAATATTAATTGGGTACTTTGGACGATGACCATTGAATTACTTGGTTCATTTACTTTATTTATCTTAATTGGGTTACGCCAACTGCATCATGTCGTATTTTTTATAGGCTCAATTGTCTTTGCCTACTTTGCTTATTATTGGCGTGGTGAAGGCTTTTGTATGGGAATCTCTAGCTTTATTATTGGCATGTATATTTATTTTTATGGTCGCCAAATTTCGCTTTTATGTGCAAGCACATTACTAATTTTAGGTTTATATTTAGCAGGTGCGCATAATACAAGTCAGTCATATGTTTGGTTATATGAATGGCTTGGTAATCGAACCTATGAGTATGGCAATTTTTTTGCGGGTATTTTGATTGTTTATAGTATTTTAATGAATCAAAAACTATCAAATATATTAGATCAGCCTTTATTGGTTTGGTTAGGTAAATTATCTTTTTCAGTATATTTGCTACATTTAATGTTGATGTATCTGATTTGTCTGCCATTTTTAAATTTATTTTTAAGTTGGGGATGGAGCTATTTGAGTGCTGTGATGTGGGCATCAAGTATTTTTATTATTGTTACTCTCGGTGTTGCCCAAGTTTATAGTCATTATGTTGATGAACTTTCTATTCATGTCAGTCAAAAAATCGCAAAGCTCATTTTAAAACCTAAAGCCAAAGTATCATAAAGATACAGTTTTTTGATTCAGTTTATTTTGCGACATCATAAAATCATTTAATATATTGATCGGCAATGAAAATAATTTGAGTTTTAAAAATAATGAAATATTTAAGTTCTATTGTACTTTGTATGATGTGTAGTGCGACATTTGCAAACTCCACGATCAATTTTGAAAATTTAAAACAAAGTAAAACTTTAGACAAAGCATGTACACAAGATGATACAGATGTATTTGAAGTCAAAACTTATCAATTAAAATCTGGAAAAGTACAATTAAAAACTTATTCGTGTACAACAGAAAAGCAGGGCAAAACACAATATTATTCAGGTTTTGGTCTTCAGCTTGTTTCAGGTCAAATGATTTATTTTTATGATCAGTTATCTGATGCGATTGGTTATGTAGGAGTCAGTTCGCAACGTGTCGATCAATCTACCGTGGTTTTTGATAATATGTATGAGCGTGGTGGTGATTTGGTTTTTGTCTGGATGCAGGACGAGCAACATATTTATGCAAGCAAAGTCCCTTATATGGCATCGGATGAAGGTGGTATTAAAATTTCAGCACAAGATCAAAAGATTTATTTACAAAAACAACTGTATTTAGGTGAAAATAAACAACAACAAGCGCAGTATAAAAAAATTGGGCAAGGCATTGTATTAAAAAAACAAATAGGAAAAGGCATGGTTTATCTGTCTGGAGATCTTAAAAAATTTCAACAAGAACATTTACAATAAAGTGAAAAAGATGATCTTTAACTCAGGTCAAAGTATGGTTTATTGAGATTAGGTAAAGGAGTTTCAAATCATGAAATGGTTGCTGATCATCATTGCTATTGGGGTGATTTTTTTTATTTTTAGAGTTATTTCTAAACAACAACTTTCACAGTTAAAATCAACGACATTTAAACCCTTTAAAGATGCTGTTCAACCTAAAAGTAGTGTGACAAAAGTTGAGCCACTAGCACTGAGTGATGAAGAACAACAATTATTTGATGATGTCGCCAAACTTTTTTTCGAACAACACATACAACAGCAAGACATTGAACAAGCAGAACACATACAACAGCAATTTTTGAATAAAATGCCAAGTAAAACAGACAGTCAAATTGGTGAGTTTGATCTTGGAGAATGGTGTATTTATTGGAATTATCGTCAGCAGTCTTTAGAGTACTATGTTGGAAAATACGGCATTTTTTATACGCATGTTGACCGTCATGGGGTTGAACATAAGGCTGAATTGATGAAAGCATCGTCATAAGTTTTTTTATTGTCTGCTCTAAATTGAATACATCAGTCGATTTAATTTTATGAGCTCTTGCTTAGGATTTTGCTTTCAAACGCCATTTTAAAAGAAAGACATTTATGAAGATGGGGTGATGAGGTCATTAAAGGTTTCTAGCATTTGATCCCAGATTGGTTCAGACCCTTTACGAAAATATCCCATATGTCCAATTTGTTTTAAACCAAAATCATCTGCACAAATGTTAATAAAATGCATCGGTGCATGTTTATAGTGCTGCATAAAAGCATATCGTGACTTTGGTAAAGCCCAGTCATCATCTAAAGCAGCGACAGCATAGATCGGTGTTTTGACTGCTGCATAAAGACGATGGAGTTCTTTTTGTTCAGGATCAGCAAAAAAATAAGTTGGATTTTTACACCACTTTCGCCACTCTTGATAGACGCCTTTGGGTAAGTCTGCGCCCATTTTGAATTTACTCCAAGGCAAGTAACCTGTGAGTGCGACCAAAGGTGGGAAAACAATATTCCAAATCACTTGAACTTTTATTTTCTCTTTCAATGGCATATAGCCATGCCAGCCTGCACCTGTGCCAAAACAATACATCGCTGTGACTTTATGATGGTTGGATGTTAGACCTAAAGCTTGTCCACCGTAGGAATGACCAACCAGAAAAAGAGGAAGCTGTTCATCTGAAAAATGATCAATTGCACCTGCTAAATCTAACTTGCCCCAATCTAAATAGGACATTTCAAAGCCTTTTAGTTGTTGAGGTGCAGATTGAGCAACACCACGATAGTCAAAGGTGAGCACTTGAAAGCCTTGCTGAGCAGCATATTCAGAGAAACGACGATAAAAAGCTTGCGGTACGCCCGTTGCACAAGACAGTAAAATTTTAGCCCGAATCTCTTGCTCTGGTGTATAGCTGACTCCGACTAAATCATAACCGTCTAAAGCTTGAAATGAGCAAGTATCAGCTCGAAAGGATTGATAAACTCTATTTTCAGTATGAGCGAATTTTAAGTTTTCTATCATCTTTTTCCTCATTTTTAACTGTCTATATCATGTGATGTGTGTTTATTTACCTTGAAAACGTGGCGCTCGACGCTCGATCATCGCTTTTACACCTTCTTGTGCATCTTCAGATGCAAGTAATGGGGTCAGTAATTCTTGTAAATTTCCAAAAGCAATTTCAGGGCTATGTAAAAATGCTTGATGAGCAGATTTTAAGGCTGCCTGTACGGCAAGGGGCGCGGCTTGAGCAATACTTTCAGCGATTTCAAGTGCTCGAATAAGTTGATTATTGCCTTCTACGACTTCTGTCACAAGGTTCATTTCATACGCAGTTTGTGCATAGAAAAGATCGCCTGTGAGTACGTATTTCATGGCTTTTACCCAACCTGCAGCTTGAACGAAACGTACTGTTGCACCACCAAAAGGTAAAATACCGCGTTGTACTTCAATTTGTGTAAATTGAGTATTTTCATTAGCAATAACGATATCTGAATTCAACATCAGCTCAATTCCTGCGGTATAGCAATAACCTTGAACCGCAGTAACTAAGGGTTTTGTTCTCTGACGACCCACTGTACCCCAAGGGTTGACGATATCATCAGAAAAATTAAAAACACCCTCAGCCAATTTAGGTTGTAATTCGACTAAATCAAGCCCTGCAGTAAAATGATCACCATGAGCAAAAACGACGGCACATCTAAGTTCGGGGTTATTTTCGTATTCTGTTAAAGCTAAAGATAAATCTTGAATCAGATGACTATCAAAAGCATTACGTTTACTTGCTCTGTCTAAGCCGATCAGGTACAAATGACCACGAATTTCACGACTGACTTTTCCTTGCGTATTTGACATTATTGTTCTCACTTAGATCGTTATATCATTAATACATCAATACTTTTAACTGATCATTTTAAAACGATCAATTCAATCAACATGACTGATGGGTTTATAGTTGTACCATAGATCCTTAAAAATAAGTCTATTTATGCTGTATTACTCTGATTCAAATCATTTCATTCATATTGAAAAATAGACAGATTATTTAGAGCAGTTGGCTTGCATTCACGTTATTTTTTTTCATAATAAGCTATTATTTTTTAGTGCAGCTTAGCGATGTCTTCTTTAGAAATATTCTCAGTGATCATTAGTATTATCGGGGTTGCACTGACGATCAAACGTAATATGTTATGTTGGTTTTTTAACTTTTTTGCCTTTGTTTTATATGCTTATCTATTTTTTCAAGTCAAACTTTATGGTGAAACTATTTTACAATTTTTCTTTATGATTATTAACTTTTATGGCTTTTATCACTGGCTGAAAGGCAAACAACAAGATCATGAAATTCGTATTGAACCAATTGCTATAAAAAATGTGATTATTCAGATGATTTTAGCTGCTCTGGGTGGCTTAGTATTTGGGTTAAGTTTGCATTATTTTACTGATGCTGCTTTGCCAATGCTAGATTCTCAATTGGCTGCATTTAGTTTACTTGCTACTTATTGGACGAGTCGTAAACATATTGCGACATGGGTTTTATGGGTTTTTGTTGACATTGTTTATGTTGCAATGTTTATTCATAAAGATCTGCAACTTACGGCAGGTTTATATGCAGCATTTGTGGTGATGGCTGCATTTGGTTGGTGGCAATGGGAGCAAGTAAAAAAGAAACAAATGCTTCAGTTATAACCGACAGAGAGCCAAGAGATGATCATTGATTTTGTTACCATGCAAACAGAAAAATTTCAAAAACTGGCTGAAAAAATTCAGTCCGAACCTGAATGTTATTTAGATTTTGATTCAGTTTCGGACTTTTATAAAGCGAAATGGCTACAGGATTTTCCGCAGGGCACAACATGGACAGTCACAGGTTTAGACAATGGGGCAGATGAATTTGATATTTTAATCGAATATCGTCATTATTTTTTAGTGATTGAATATTGCCAACAGTTAAAAGTATATACAGGAATTAAACAGCTGAGAGTTTAGAAACTTGACTATAAAATGTCGAATCTCTTTTTGTTGAATATGACTTTTGTGTGAATCATCGTAGATATGTTGTTCATTTAAGATAGATATGTAATATTTCAAAATATAAGTCAGGATGGCAGACTGTAATGAACGTGTGGGGCAGATTCAGTGAATTTATAAATGGAAATATCATTTTAAATTGGCATCCTCTTACCAAATGTTGTTTAGTGATGGTACTAGGTGCATTAGTCTACATTTTATGGATCGTATGGTATCTTTTTGTTTTTAGTATACCAACGATGAAATATTGGATGAATGAAAGTTTATATCATTCACATTTGATTATTTCGCTGACTATTCTGATTATATTTTTACTATTTGCATTTTTAAGTTGGAAGTTTAAAAAAAATAAATGGATACAAAATGATTTTCCATATTTTGCAATTTTATATTTTGGTGCAACCTTAATATATGGCGGTTTTAATGTTGGTATTTTAAGCCCTGCAACAATTGGTGGATATATCAGTCTAATTTCTGTGGGTATTGTCCTATTTGAAAGAAAAATTATTTATAGCACAGCAATTCCTGTCACTATTTTTATGCTTGTGTGTATGGTTTTAAGTAGTTTAGAAAAAATTCCTTATGCACCATTATTTAGTCGAGAGCTTAATCAAACAATTTTATCGGAAAATTCATTTTGGATTTATAGCATGCTATTTTTATATGCTCCGATTTTTATATTTTCAATTATTCTTTTTGAAATTTTACTGACTCAGTGGCGTAATCGTGAAGCACAGATTCAACATATGAGCTCACTTGACCCATTGACCAATATTTTTAACCGTCGTAGTCTGGCACAACGTTTGAGTTTTATGCAGGTTGAAAATCAAGATTATGCTTTAATTTTGCTAGATCTTGACCATTTTAAACATATTAATGATCATTATGGGCATGATATCGGCGATATTGTACTGATTAAAGTCGCCAAATTATTTAATTTACATTTAAGTACAAATGATATGGCAGGTCGATATGGTGGAGAAGAGTTTTTATTGATTTTGCAAAATAAAACACAGCAGCAAGCTGTATTAATTGCAGAACAGTTTCGACAGTATATTGAACAAGAGCCTATTTCTTTAGATTCACATCGTGAAATTTATATAACTGCGAGTTTTGGGGTGGCTGTATCTGAAGAAAATGTGAATAAAGAAATGGTTTTAAAACATGCTGATCAGGCATTATATCTTGCTAAAAATAAAGGGCGTAATCAAGTACGGTCTTATACTGAGGTACAAGAAATCTAATTGTTAATATAAAAAATTATTCAATATCTTATTTAAAATGATCTGTTGCACTTAAATTTTAATAAATTTGGGTAAAAATATAAGTGCAACACCAATAATAAGCATGAAGAATATATTTTCAATAAAATAAGGGTAAAGCATTAAAATAATACCAGAGACCAAGACCACCATATTTTTTTGTTTTTTACCAAAAATAAAATAGCCTAAGCCTATTGAGCTAAAAACTACACCTAAAAGTAAAACTGTAGTATTCATTTTTTATCATATTGATTGCTTAAAAAATCAGTATGACAAATTGAACTGAAGATATACTTAAAATATGGATATATTTAAATTTGATAATTTTTTTAATGAGTTTAAATACTAAGTCAAAAATAAACCATCAAATCAATATGATGAAAAGGAGAAAGCAATGTCTGTGATTTTACCCGTGGCTCAACGTGGTGAACCGATTCTAAGCCTGATTGCAGCGTCTGTTGCTGAGCATGAGTTTGGCAGCGAATGGTTGATTCAGTTGGTTTCGGCATTGCATGAAACCATGATGGCACGTCAGGGCGTGGGGATTGCTGCGCCGCAGGTGTATATTTCCAAGCGTGTTATTATCGTGGCGTCCCGAGCAAATCCACGTTATCCCGATGCACCAACAATGGAAGCTGTGGTGATGGTCAATCCTGAGATATTTGAATTTTCATCTGAAACAGTGGCGGGTGAAGAGGGCTGTTTAAGTGTTCCTGATGAGCGAGGACAGGTGACTCGTGCGGAACAGATTTCAGTGCGTTATTACACATTGAATGGCGAAAAAGTTGAAACTACATTTTCAGGTTTTCCTGCTCGAATTGTGCAGCATGAGGTCGATCATTTGAACGGTGTATTATTTGTTGATCGGTTATAAGAGATTTATTGCGGTCATGCTTTGGTAAAATTTATTTTTTATGTTTCCATTTTGAAGATGGGTATAATAGCCCAATTGTGTAAAATTTTGGGAAATGTATATGGCATCTGAATTCCAGCAAGGGAAAATTAAGCAGTATCACGCAGATCGTGGTTTTGGTTTTATCGGTGGAGCAGAGGAAGACATTTTCTTTCATATCTCTGACTTTCCGCTTGAAGATGGTGAACCTAAGCGCAATGAGCGTGTTAAGTTTTTAATTGCCGATAACAATGGAAAACCACGTGCAATTAAGATTGAACGTGTTGCAGATAATTCAGCCAAAGCAAAAAAGACGAAAGTGGTGAAGCATAATAATGCGATTACCAATACTTTGTTGTCGAATTTTAGAAAATGATCAGTCCGATAAAGTGACTAAATTCCTCCCTTTGAAGCTGAAAGGATTTTTAGCGCAAGGGAGGATAAGTCTTTAAATTAATAATAACAACGCGAATCTCAACTCTCTAACCCCTTGAAATAAAAAGGACATAACACAATTTAGATTTCGACCAAGAAAACCATTTTATGTTATGTCCATTTATGATTTTATCATTTCTGTTTACTTATTTATTATAGACTCTTTGTATCCACAGATTGTTACTAAGCCATTAAGAACACGAGGATTTCCCCCTGCTTTAACTGATTTAGAAATCATCACAATGCAAATCGTAGGCGAGTTTTTAGGACTAGATTCTGATAAAAGTATATGGCAATACTTTAAACACAATTACTTAGATTGGTTTCCAAAATTGGGTTCTTATCCTAATTTTTGTAAACACTGTGCAAATCTATGGGGAGTTAATCAGCAAATTATGAAAAACTCAAACAAACCTATATGTACGACAATATTCATTTTATTGACGGTTTCCCTATCCCTGTTTGTCGTTATGCTCGAGCAAAGAAGCATAAGAATTTTAAAGCCAATGCTGGATTTAGCTACTGTGCTGCCAAGCAAGAGAAATATTATGGTTTTAGAGGTCATATCGTCATTAATTTTTCAGGAATGATTACAGATTATACGTTTGCTCCAGCTAACTGTGATGAGCGAGATATTGCCCCTGAAATCACACAAAATATTCATGGTTTACTTGGCGCAGATAAAGGCTATATCAGACCTGAATTGAAAACATATTATTATTTACAACACATTGATTTACAAACACCATTTAGACGTAACATGGTTGATTATCGCCCTAAAGAAGCAATGAGAATACTCATGAAAGCACGAAGAAAAATAGAAACAGTTATAGGACAACTTACAGAGCAATTTAATATCCAAAAAGTAAGGGCTAGAGATCTATGGCATTTAACCCATCGGATCACACGAAAAATTCTTTCGCATACAGTTTCAGTTATTTTAAATTCTCAATTAGGTCATCCTCCTTTACAGTTGGAAAACCTAATTAAAAGTTGAGAGTGGCGTAATAACAATGAAACCCTACAATAAAAATTTAAAACAGGCATCTCGTGATTTACGAAATAATATGACTGAGGCTGAAAAGCTGTTGTGGTCAAGGCTTCGTGGTAAGCAGATTTTAGGACTTCAGTTTTATCGGCAGAAGCCAATCTTAAATTTCATTGTGGATTTTTACTGTCCTTCAGCCAATTTGGTGATTGAGTGTGATGGTGGTCAGCACTATACAGATGAGGGTTTAGAGGCGGATCGGGTGAGGGATGAGGCTTTGGCTCAGTTGGGGTTAAAAGTTTTACGATTTGATAATTTACAAGTCTTAAATGAAATTGATGCGGTGGTGGAAAGGGTTTTTGAGGTGATTTCTTTGCAATTGGAATCTCCCTAAATCCCTCTTTAAGAAAGAGGGGCTTTTCGCGAATTTGATGGAGGTATTGGATTCGCGATGTTCCTCCCTTTTTAAAGGGAGGTTAGGAGGGATTTATCACGTATTTTGTCCAAGGATTCTTTTTGCTCGTTCTAATACATGATCAAAAGTAATAATACTAAGATTATGGTAGCTTGAATTTAATATCCGAAAAGCTCTATGTTGTTCTTTGTTCCAATTTTTTGAGCGACCGTAAATTAAAGTGCATCTTGGTTTGATTGTCTTAATATTTTCTGTACGCTCTAAAAATTTAACGCTATTAGACTCTTGTTCTATTTCATGGATATAGGTTAATGATTGGGTAATAGCTTTAATTAAATCACTATGAGGAATATAATTTCCATGATCTAATTGAGATTGCCAAAATTGTAAATTTCCTTCAGGACGTTTAATTTCTACAATATCGATAAAATCATCATAACTTTGCATTAAAAAAATCAGAAATGTTTCTAGTATCAATTGATCTTTCATCAATAGTTTTGACGAAATCGCTTCCTAGAACCCAACTATTATGTTCAAACCATTTTTGCCATTTATTTTCGATTTCATCATTTTCTAGTAAGTGATTAAACTCATCTATGGCACGTAATCTATTTATATAAGAAATACTAACCTCTAAATCGGTTCTATTTATTTGATTATCTATCAAAATATCAATTAGTTCTTTAACTTCAATACCATTGAACAATTGTTGAATTTTATCTTTTGTCAAAGAGTTTAAATTATTAGGTAATTCGACAAATGTTCTTTCACCTAATTTAAAATGTTCATAATGATTTTCTAAAAAGTCGATTAAATTTGATGTCTCATCATGATCAAGAGTTAACTCACTTTTAGGTTCTTCACTTTCAAGGGTTTGGATGTCAAAAAACTGTTTTGGTTTATTATATCTTCCTAGTTTCAATAAAATTTCACTGCAATCAGTTCTTTTTACCTTCCAAAAAGTCGCACGAGTTATAACGGTCTTCTTATCTTTAAGAATGGCATGTTTTTTATCTGATAAGCTCATTTTATTCAACTTAAAAGTTATTGGTTGGATTGTAATTTATATTTAAAATCAGTTGAATAGCAATAAGTTATTATGTAATCCCTCCCAACCTCCCTTTAAAAAAGGAAGGAGCTGTCACGTAATTCATTGGATGCGTGAAAGTCCCCCTTTGAAAAAGGGGGATTTAGGGGGATTAAATTAAACAAATCACTGAACCGAATCATCCAAATTCGGTGCTAACCAACGCTTCGCTTCATCCAACGTCCAATTCTTACGCTTCGCATAATCCTCAAGCTGATCCTGAGCAATTTTACCCACGTTAAAGTACTGACTTTCAGGGTTTGCATAATAGAAACCGCTGACAGAAGAAGGTGGCCACATTGCAAAACTGGACGTCAACTGCGTACCAATCTTATCGGTAGAACCCAACCAGTCAAACAAAGACGCTTTTTCAGAATGCTCAGGACAAGCAGGGTAACCCGGTGCAGGACGAATCCCGACATACTTCTCTTTAATCAACTCTTCATTTGAAAGTTGCTCATTTGCCTGATTGCCCCAGAACTCTTTACGAATGCGCTCATGCAAATGTTCAGCAAAGGCTTCAGCAAAACGGTCACCTAAAGATTGCGCAAGAATCGCAGAGTAGTCATCACCTTTGGCTTTATACTCATGCGCCATTTCTTCCGCACCGAAGATCGACACGGTAAAGCCACCTAACCAATCTTCAGCCTGATCTTTAGTCGCCACAAAATCAGCCAACGACAAGTTTGGCTTACCTGTCACTTTGTCAGACTGCTGACGAATATGATGGAAGGTATGTGTCGTTGCGCCTGATTCATCATACACTTCAACCGAGTCCGCCGCAGAACGGTTGGCAGGGTAAATGCTAAACACTGCACGCGCATCAAAGCGTTTATTTTCAATAATGTCTTTGAGCATGTCCTGCGCCTGATTATATAAATCAGTTGCTGCTTCACCGACCACTTCATCGGTCAGAATTGCAGGGAATTTACCTGCCAGACTCCATGAAATAAAGAATGGTGTCCAATCAAAGTATTCCACCAAAGTTTCAAGCGGATAGTTGGTCAGCGTTTGCGTACCAATAAAGTTTGGCTTCACAGGTGCATTGGCAGCAAAGTCAATTTTTAAACCATTTTCAATGGATTCAGCATAAGACAGTTTGGCTGCTTTTGGCTGTTTATTGGCAATACGCACACGTACTTTTTCATATTCCGCACGGGTTTCTTCAACAAACTTCGGCTTCATTTCTTTTGAAAGTAAAGTCGTTGCCACACCTACTGCGCGAGAAGCATCGGCTACATAAATGACCGCATCATTGGAATATTGCGGGTCAATTTTCACTGCCGTATGCGCTTTAGAAGTCGTTGCACCACCAATCAATAAAGGAACATGGAAATTTTTGCGCTGCATTTCTTTGGCTACAAAGACCATTTCATCCAAAGATGGCGTGATCAAACCTGAAAGACCAATAATATCGACTTTTTCATCAATCGCAGTTTGTAGAATCTTCTCAGCAGGTACCATCACCCCAAGGTCAATAATGTCATAACCATTACAACCTAAAACCACGCCAACGATATTTTTACCAATGTCGTGTACGTCGCCTTTTACGGTTGCCATCAGGACTTTACCTTTAGACTGACCGCCTGATTTTTCCGCTTCAATGAACGGGTTTAACCAAGCTACCGCTTGTTTCATCACACGTGCCGACTTCACTACTTGCGGTAAGAACATTTTACCTGAACCGAACAGATCACCAACCACGTTCATGCCGTCCATGAGTGGACCTTCAATCACATCCAATGGGCGGGCAGATTTTAAACGCGCTTCTTCGGTGTCTTCATCAATAAAGGTGGTGATGCCTTTGACCAAAGCATGTTCAAGACGTTTTTCAACGGGTTGATTACGCCACTCAAGGTCTTCAACTTGTTTTTGTGCAGCACCTTGACCACGGTATTTTTCCGCCACTTCAAGCAATTTTTCGGTCGCTTCCTGATGACTTTCACCCTGATTTTGGTTCAGGATGACATCTTCAACCGCAGCTTTTAGTTCAGCATCAATGTCATCGTAAATTGCCATTTGACCTGCATTTACAATCCCCATGGTCATGCCTTGTTTAATGGCATGGTAGAGGAACACAGAGTGAATTGCTTCACGGACAGGCTCATTACCACGGAACGAGAATGATACGTTCGACACACCGCCTGAAATCATCGCATGTGGTAGGTTCTGTTTAATCCAGCCTGTTGCTTCAATGAAATCAACCGCATAGTTATTGTGTTCTTCAATCCCTGTCGCAACCGCAAACACGTTCGGGTCAAAAATAATGTCTTCCGCAGGGAAGCCCACATCATTGACTAAGACATCATAAGAACGCTTACAGATTTCGCGCTTACGTGCCGCAGTATCTGCCTGACCTGTTTCGTCAAATGCCATGACAATAATTGCCGCACCGTACTGACGGCATAAACGGGCTTTTTCGACAAACTCGTCATAGCCTTCTTTCAGCGAGATCGAGTTCACCACAGGTTTACCCTGAACGCATTTCAAACCTGCTTCAATGATTTCCCATTTAGAGGAGTCAATCATGATCGGCACTTTGGAAATTTCAGGTTCAGAGGCAACCAAATTCAGGAAATGTACCATCGCACCTTGCGAGTCGAGCATCCCTTCATCCATGTTAATGTCGATGACCTGTGCGCCTGCAACCACTTGTTGCAATGCCACATCTAAAGCTTCGGCAAAGTTTTCTTCACGGATTAAACGCAGGAATTTTTTAGAACCTGTGACGTTGGTACGTTCACCGACATTCACAAATAATGAATCAGCGGTGATGTTGAACGGTTCTAAACCACTTAAACGGCAAGCAGGTTTGGTTTCAGGTACTTGGCGTGGCTTGATGTCTTTTACCGCATTGTAAATGGCACGGATATGATCAGGCGTGGTACCACAGCAACCGCCTGTGATATTGATCAGACCACTTTCTGCAAATTCTTTCAGGAATGCGGCAGTTTCTTCAGGGGTTTCATCATAACCACCGAAGGCATTTGGCAAGCCTGCGTTTGGATGTGCTGAAACAAAAGTATCGGCTACATCGGCAATGGTTTTGACGTGTGGACGCATGGCATCTGCACCGAGGGCACAGTTAAAACCAATGGAGAGTAAGTCACCATGACGCACAGAGTTCCAGAAGGCTTCGGCAGTTTGACCTGTCAGCGTACGACCTGAAGCATCGGTAATCGTCCCTGAAATCATCAACGGTAATTCACGACCAATCTGACGGAACACTTCTTTTACTGCAAAAATCGCAGCTTTACAGTTTAAAGTATCAAATACAGTTTCAATGAGCAGAATATCCGCACCGCCTTCAATCAGGGCATGCGCAGCTTCTATATAATTTTCTTTTAACTCATCAAAAGTAATATTACGAAATGCAGGGTCATTTACATTCGGTGAAATCGAACAGGTACGTGATGTTGGACCCAATACACCTGCCACAAAACGTGGTTTGTCAGGGGTTGAGTATTTTAAACAGGCTTCTTTCGCCAAACGTGCCGCTTCACGGTTGATCTCAGGAACCAAGTCTTCCATGTGATAATCCGACATGGAAACACGTGTGCCATTGAATGAGTTGGTTTCAATGATGTCCGCACCAGCATCCAAGTAGGCTTCATGAATGCCTTGAATAATTTGTGGCTGAGTCAGCACCAAAAGGTCATTGTTGCCTTTTAAGTCAGATGCCCAATCCGCAAAGCGCTCACCACGATAGTCGGCTTCTTCGAGTTTATGGCGTTGAATCATGGTTCCCATTGCACCATCAATAATCAGGATGCGTTGGGCGAGAAGCGCTTTTAAAGTGGCAAGTGTGGACATAAATAACCCAATCCGATGGAATATAAAATCTGCATATATGTTAGCAGAATTCAAATCAATTTTACTGTTATTCATGTGGTGAAGCGAAGGAAAAGCATTTTTGTTGCTATTTTGATCAGATAGTGCAGGGCATTAGAAAATAATTGTCTGAATTTTCATCGAAATGTCATCTCTTGAGCGTATTTTATTTGTCCCCAAAAAATAATATGCAATTTTTTATTGCAAATATTACAATTATTTTAATTGTTGGAAAATGACATTTTGGCGTAAATTGCCAATTATATTTTATTTAATATGTTGATTTATTAATATTTAATTTGTTTTTAGTGATCTTTGTTTGTGTTTTGGTCAATTCAAATAAGCAAAAATGTTGCTTTATATGACAGCTATTTGTCATATAATTGTCACAATTTAATTGAACAATAAGCGCATTCTATCATCCGCTTAAAACGTCTGCATGAATTCTAATCTACCTCCCGTTTCAGATTCATCACAGTCGTCGACTCAAAGTAAATCGACGAATGTTCATGTTCCGACACCTAAATTTTTTATGCCGGTGTTTTTAACGCTTATTATTTCAACACTTATTTATATCGGTGTTCAGCTTTCTGCTGATTTAGCTCATGTACCACCTTTGAGCTTATATTCTGTTGTATTACTTGCGACAGCTTTATTTATTGCTTTGGGTTTTGAGTTTGTAAATGGTTTCCATGATACAGCCAATGCTGTAGCAACGGTTATTTATACCAATGCTTTGCCTGCACCCGTTGCAGTGATGTGGGCAGGTTTTTGTAACTTTCTTGGGGTAATGGTTGCAAGTGGTGCTGTGGCTTACGGGATCATTGCTTTATTGCCTGTTGAATTGATCATGAATGTCGGATCAGGCGCTGGTTTTGCTATGGTTTTTGCCATGCTCATTGCTGCGATCATGTGGAACTTAGGTACTTGGTTCTTAGGGATTCCAGCATCTAGCTCACATACACTCATCGGTTCGATTCTTGGTGTAGGGATCATGAACTACATCTTGCATTCGGCAAGTGGTGCAAGTGGTGTAGACATGGATCAAGTGATCAAAGTCGGCAAAGCACTTTTATTCTCACCATTGATTGGTTTTGCCTTTGCAGCTGTTGTTTTCTTGCTTGTGAAAAAGATCTTCAAGAAACAACTTGAGTTGTTCCAACCACCTGAAGGCAATAAGCCACCACCGCCATTGATTCGTGCCATTTTGATTTTCACTTGTACAGGTGTAAGTTTTGCGCATGGTTCAAACGATGGGCAAAAAGGTATGGGCTTGATCATGTTGATTTTGATCGGTTTAGTGCCATTGGCTTATTCTCTCAACAAAAACTTAGATCAACAACATTTACAGTCTTTCTCTCAATTGTCTGCACAAACAGCAACAGCAGTGTATGCACAGCATGCCGATATTCCTGATGAGCAAGCACGTTCAACAATTACCAAATATATTCAAACTAAAGAAATGACACCCGAAGTTGTACCTGCGTTAGCAAGTTTGACAGATCACTTAGGTGACCGTGTGGCTAAATTTGGTGATTTAAAAGATATTCCTGAAGCAGAAGTATCATCTTTACGTAATGATATGTACTTAAGTACAACTGCATTTAAACGTTTAGACAAAGCTGAACAATTGCCAAAAATGGACGAAGCTCAAGCGAAAACTGTAAAAGAATATCGTAAAAGTTTAGATTCATTCCTGCAATATATTCCAACTTGGGTCAAAGTTGCTGTAGCACTTGCTCTAGGTCTTGGAACAATGGTGGGTTGGAAACGTATTGTTGTAACTGTGGGTGAGCGTATTGGTAAGCATCACATGACTTATGGTCAAGGGATGTCTGCTGAGTTGGTTGCAATGACAACAATTGCTGCGGCAGATGGTTTTGGTATGCCTGTATCAACAACACACGTATTAAACTCAGCAGTTGCTGGAACCATGGTGGCAAATAAATCAGGTTTAAACTTTAATACTGTTAAAACGATTCTTTCAGCATGGATTTTTACATTACCTGCGACCATTTGTTTATCGGGTGGCTTGTATTGGTTGTTGCTTAAAGTGTTTTAATTCTTAGATGCTTATATGATTTGATCTGAAAAACGCTGCTTAAGCAGCGTTTTTTTATGAGTATTATTTTTTCAACTTACTCAGTACTTGCTTAAGAGGAAGTTTCTCTGCGGCAAAACCATAGATTGCAGCAAAAGGTAATGCTGTACGAGCTAAGTAAGCTACACGCCATAAACCTCCATGATTTGCACCTTCCATCATCAGTTCTAAAGGATGTTCCATCGCGGTTTCTGGATTGGAAACAGACTGAGGGTTTTTTAAATCATGAATCCAAAGCGCAGCCATAATGGCATTGGTGGTTTCAGGGTCAAATGCTTCGACATCAAATAAACTGGCACCGTTAAATGCAGCTTTAAGCAGTGGATTTTTTGTCACTGAATGCGTTGTCGTTGAAGGCGCAATGTTAATACTGACTTTTTGCCCTTGATGTCGTGCTAAAGTTGCCCGCCATTGTTGAATACGTTTTGCTAAAGCATAGTTCGGACCTTGTTCAACCACAAGACAGTCTGCAATTCCATAGGACTGACCATTATCAGATGCGATGAGTTTGGACTGATTGTCTTTAAAAAACTGCTTCATGGACAAGGCAGAAACACCTTTACTCAGAATAATTTCCAGTTTAGAGCGTTGTTGATTTTTTGCTATAGAGCCTTCGATTACTTCTTTGGGCACAGCATAAACATCGGTTGGGGTACACATATACATCAACGATGAATCGGCTTTTTGTTCACTGACCGTGCTCATGATGCTATCCATCGCCATAGAGACACGAACATGTTTTTCACCATCTAAATAAGCAATCGAGGCTAAATCAAGACGCTGAGGGTTATCGCATAACCATTGCGTGATTTCTGGGATTTGAGTAAGTAAGTTTGCACCGAGTTTACTTTTGAGCGTATCGATGTCTTGAGTATCTGTTATCTTGTCAAAACAAGGTGCATACAGCGTAGCATTACCATTTTTGATGGTATTAAGAATTTTTGCCCAGACGCGTTCATTAGGTAAATCCACTGCAACGATATTGGCTTTCCAACGCGCAAGCCATGTCAGTGGTCCAGCCTCAGAACCTGCACCAAATAAAACCAATGTACGGTCTGATAAGTCAAACCATTCAGGATGAGCATGGGCTTCTCGGAGC
Source organism: Acinetobacter sp. R933-2 (assembly GCF_030325485.1). Lineage (NCBI taxonomy): Bacteria > Pseudomonadati > Pseudomonadota > Gammaproteobacteria > Moraxellales > Moraxellaceae > Acinetobacter > Acinetobacter sp. R933-2. Next base: position 130,264 of record NZ_JACAIJ010000002.1, on the reverse strand, counting down.
GCATTAGCATGGCTCGCTTCGATAATGCCTTTATCTTCCCAAACTTGGATTTGTTCAAGTAAAGCAGCACCTTGCAATTTTTTGCCACGATATGGCACATACCATTCAGGTTGAATATCGGATTGACCTTGAAAATGAACAGAATAAATTTTTTCCGTCAAAGGAATGGACATGACATCTTTTAATGCATAACGTTGCCCATTTCTGAAAAAATCAAAACTATGCTGAGCTTTATGTAAACCTTGTTTTGCAATTGTGATTGGATTATTGACAGATTGAATGCCATTTTCTACCAAAGCTTTGAAATAAACTGGATAGTTTTTACGCCAATTTTTTTCTTGTAGTACCTGCTTTGAACGTTGAGGGTCAACCAAAGATAAAGCTTCAGCAATGATATTTTTACCTGTTTGAGAGGAGCTGCTTTTTTTAGAGTGCGGATCTAGAGGAAATTGTAAACCATCAATTGAATTGGACATGCAAAATATCTCGTTTATTTCAGTATTAATATACAGATGTATACATTATCCACGCCAAGTTTAAATGTTCGGTGGCATTTCATACCAAAATGACATACAGAAATAAAAAATCGCACACTATAGCGAAGACATCATTTAAAAAATACTCCTCATTTGGGGAGTAGAATTTATTCAATAAAACAATACATTAGGCTTGGGGAAAGTAGAAGTTAAGATCAGTGAGATTGTTATGAATATTCAAGTTAGTGCGTATGTTTTAGGTGCTTTATTATTCGTTGGGGCGACACCTGCATTTGCAAAAGATGTCTTTAATGCTCAAATTCAAGTTGGAAATAATACGTATCAGAGCAAAGGCTATACTAATTTAAATGATGCGATTGACCAGTATGATTTTGTAAATATGAAACAAATATTTCCAAATTATACAGAAACATCTTTTGCGCATTCAGCATTAAATTTAAGAGGGGTAAATACTCAACTTGAATTTGCACAAGACTCATCACAGTTAAAATTTAGTATTCCATCATTAGGAATTACCAGAACTTATGGGGAAATTGGAGGAACGAGAGAGCAAGCTAAAGATGCTTTTTTAAATGCTCTAAAAGGCGAAGATGAATATATTTTAAAAGCTCTAACGAAGGAATGGGTAAAAAATACGCCTATAGACCCTGTTGCAGGTAACCCAAATAGTTTAATGAGCACGATGGCGATTAGCAGTACAGACACAATGTCTGACATGACTTCAAACCAAGCTTTTGGCAATAAAACCACAGGTTCACGTTCTAGTTTTGGAATTACACCACGTTTTGGGCGTTATACCCAAGGTGAATATGGCGTAGATGTTTATAACTTACCCATCAGTTATAGCCACTGGTTTGAAAATGAAAAAGTAGGCATATCTTTTGATGTACCTATTACGCTTGTTGATACTGAGGGAGCTTATTCGGGTAGTCTAAACTTTGGTTTGGGTGTAAATTTTAAAGCTTATGAAAACAAAGATTTAACTTGGTTTGTTATGCCACAAGTACGAGTGGGAGCAACAGGTTCAGAAGACTTAGGTTCAGCAGCTTTAATCTATGGTGGTGGTTTGGTGAGTAATCTACAATTTCCATTAAGCTGGGATGCTTCAATCAATATTATTAATATGGCAACAGTCTATAAAACAGACTCTATTCAAATCGGGGACTATGAAACTCATTACGATTTAAAAAATACAATTTTGCGCAATGGTGTCGAATATAGCCAAGTCTTGAAACGTAGTATTAATAATAGTCCTCTGATTGCAAAAGTGTCTTTGGCACGTACAGATTATCATGGAGATGAATTATATACCGAAGTTTCACATGATTTATCAGCATCAATCGGATTTAAAAACTTAAAGCCAAACGCTTGGATTAGTGATTATCGAATTGGAGCAACATATACCTATACAGATAATGACTTAAAAGGATTCATGCTCAATATGGGTTATACTTTCTAAGGAATAGAACAATGAAATATATTTTACCTAGTATTGCATTGTTGATGACAACAAGCGTCCAAGCTGAATTAATTATTCACCAAGCGCCATTTATAAAAGGTGTGGTGGCTGAACCTGTTGCAACACCAAATGAAAACATCACTGAAACTACACAGCCTCAATCTCAAATAGCGCTAACTCAGTCATCTGTAATTGAACCATCTGTAAATACTGCACAGTCACCAACCAATCCTGTATTGCTTAGCGAAGCTCAACCTGTACAAGCTGTAGCACCTCAAATTGCTAAACCGACCGTCGTGTCTAGTGTTGTTGCAGATGAAACGGAAAATCGTATTTTAGGTTTAAAATATGCAGAAGGCGCGAAACCATTTGTTGTGTTTGCAGAAGCAGGAATTCTTGGTTTAGGTTTTGGTGCAGGTTTTTCAATTAATTCATATCTTGATCTGGTCGCAGGATATAATGGCGGAAAATACAAAGCTGATGCGCTAGACTTTGAATTAATGAGTGGAATGAAAGTCGATAAAGTGGATTTTGACAGTAAAGTTCAATATGTTGCTGCTAATATTCGACCATTCGCTGGTTCATTTCATTTAACATTAGGTTTATTTAATCAAGATATTAAATTTAAAGGACAATATTCTCCAAGTGACTTTTATCTTGATGAAGGAGAGCTTCCTGAATATACCTTTAACCATGCAACTTTTGATGCAAATCAAGTTGGAAATGTACACCTAGATGTTGATTTTGATCAGAAAGTATTGCCGTATGTGGGAATGGGTTGGAGTCCAAAAATTAGTCAACGTTGGGGTTTAGCAACACAGTTTGGCGCAATGTATGCAGGTAAACCTCAAGTCAGTTATTATCCTGAAAATGGAAATTTAACCATCCAAGATCAAGATAAAACCACAACATTGGGTGACGCTTTAAAAGTAGAGGAAGATAATTTTAGCACATGGCTAAAATGGATCCCTGTTGCCAAAATTGGTCTTTGGGTACGTTTTTAATTTTTCTAATTTCGCTTCATTTCAGATATTCGCTACAATTTTTGTAGCGAATATTACCTAATTAAAATTTAAAAATAAAACTAAAAAGGAAGCTGCATTAACTGATTAAAAAAATGCGGAACAACACGTGGTTCAATAATAATTGTCATAATCACACCATATGCTGCTCCCCATAGATGTGCACTGTGATTAATATTTGAATTACCTTTTTTACCTGACCAAATACTATAAGCGACATATAGCACAGCAAAAATAATTGCAGGAACGGGAATAAAGAAAACAAAAATCAATTTCCATGGTTGAAATAAGATATATGCAAATAACACCGCAGAAACAGCACCAGATGCACCTAAACTTGCCCAACGTGTGTCATTTTTATGTTTTAGATAACTCGGTAAAATTGCAAAAATTAAACCACCTAAATAAAACAAGACAAAGCCTAAGTCATATAGATATTGACGATAAAAACTTTCGATAATGCTACCAAAGAAAAATAAGGTAAACATATTAAATAACAGATGCATACCATCAGCATGAATAAAACCATGAGTAATAAAACGGTCATATTGCGATTTTTGCTGAATTGCAGGTGGCCAAAAAATAAAACGATCAAGGACTTGCCGATTTGAAAAGGCGATAAGGGAGATAATCACCGTAATAAGGATGATTGTAATCGTATGATTAAAAGGTAAATGCAGCATAAGCGTTCACAAAAAGAGAAGAAGATCAATTTAACAGCAATCATGCCATTAAATTGTATGAAATCATGTTGTTTTTCATCAAATCCGACAATTTTAGTTGATTTTTATTCATTCAGCCTCATCTTCAGTTAAAATAACAACTTCAGCTTGAGGATAGAGTTATGTCGACTGAGAACACCAATACTGCAGTTGCAGAAGAAATTCCAAATTTATTGATTACTCCAAATGCACAAGAGTATTTAAAGGATCTGTTGGATAAGCAAAATACTCCAGGAATTGGCGTTCGTGTATTTGTAGAAAATGCAGGTACTCCACGTGCAGAATGCTGTATGGCATATAGCGCGCCTGAAGAGGTTGTACCAACAGATTACAAACAAGATTATGCAGATTTTCCTGCATTTATTGATGCACCATCCATTCCATATTTGAAAGATGCTGTGATTGACTACAATAAAGATCGTTTTGGTGGTCAACTCACTTTCCGTGCTCCAAACTCTAAAGTGCCACGTGTTGGACCAGATGCCTCTATTGAAGAGCGCATTACTTATGTACTTCAAGCAGAAATCAACCCAGGTCTTTCAGGTCATGGTGGTAACTGTGCTTTGGTTGAAGTTGTTGAAGATGCAGAGCATGGCTTAACGGCTGTATTGAAGTTTGGTGGTGGTTGCCAAGGTTGTTCAGCGATTGATGTGACTTTGAAACAAGGCGTTGAAACAACACTGAAAGAGCATGTGCCTGAGTTAGCACGTGTGGTTGACCAAACAGATCATAGCCAATCAGAAGGTGCATATTTCAAATAATTTTTGAAATTTTGTGCAAAAAAACCTCCATTTTTTGGAGGTTTTTTTATGGGTCATTACTTCTATGTTTAAAATAAAAACAATATAAAACTTAAATTAAGCTTAATTTATTGAAATTATCGTGTGATAAATAATCAAAAAAGCGTAAATTCTTTAATTAATAATGATAATAGTTATCAATATCTATTGTAATTAGATTATCTTTTGTTACACTACGCAACGAAAACTGCATCTTTTATTCTTTTTCTATCATTTTTAGCCGCTCTGGAATACTTTTTATGCCAAACCGTATTATCCAATCTATATTATCTCTTTCGGTATTATCATTGATGATGGGAAGTGCATACGCAAAAGATTCACAAGAAAATTCCCGTGAAGTTCAGGCTAAAAATTCAGAACCTGTACAATTAGAAACGGTGGTTTTAACAGCGTCTGGCTATAAACAAGATAAAACAAAAGCACCAGCCTCTATGACGGTGATTACACGTAAAGAATTAGAAAATCGACAATATAGTGATATTACAGATGTACTTAGAAATACCCCAGGTGTTGTAATTTCAGGTGCAGGTTCAGCGCAAACGGTCAGTATTCGTGGTATGGGCTCAAGTTATACATTATTTTTAGTCAATGGAAAGCGCCAATTTTCTAAAGATGTGAACCCAAATGGCGATGATAATGGTTTTGAAAAAAACATCTTACCGCCAGTTGCTGAAATTGAACGTATTGAAGTCATTCGTGGTCCTGCATCTACTTTATATGGTACGGATGCCATGGGCGGTGTGGTAAATATCATTACCAAAAAAGTCAGTACCGATTGGTCAGGAACTGTAGAATTAGGTGCTGTGCTACAAGATCATCACCAATCTGGAGACATTAAAAACGGTTCTGCATATTTATCAGGTCCGCTTATTGCCAATAAATTAGGCATGCAATTGGGTGTAAGTAAGTCTAAACGTGATGAAGATCGTTATGTGGGTGGCTTTAGAAGTACTGATGTTGAAAGCTTAAATTCAAGATTTACATATTTACTCAATGATAATCATGATCTTGAATTTGAAGCAAATTTCATGAAACAAGAATCTGAGTCAACTGCGGGTAAAACCATTGTAAGTACAGGTGCAGATTCTTATGGACGTAATTATCGTCAAGTCTATGGCTTAACCCATAATGGTCATTATGGCGATAATTTAAGTAGTAATTCTTATATTCAATATGAAAATTCAAAAAATCCAGATCGTAGTAACAGTTCAACAGGTTTAAGTGGGATTGAACTGGAAACTTGGTTGGCAAATAGTCAGTGGCATTGGAAATTAAGTGATCATAACTTAATTGGTGGGCTATATTTTAAAAATGAATCTTTAGTCGATAAAGCAACCAATCAAAATGCCGACATGCCTGTAACAGAGTTAGAGCGTTGGGCATTTGCTGTATTTGCAGAAGATACCTGGGCGATTACTGATACATTTAATTTGACGACTGGATTACGTTATGATCATGATGAAAATTATGATGGTAATTTTTCGCCACGTTTATATGGTGTCTACACCCCTACAGATGCTTGGACATTTAAAGGTGGGGTATCTACAGGTTATAAACAACCTGACTTAAAACAGTCTTCAAGTGATGTGCATTCTGTTACAGGTAAAGGCAGTGCCTTTATTATGGGGAATGATAATTTAAAACCAGAAAAATCTGTCAGTTATGAGTTTGGTACAGCATGGCAAGGTGATCAATCTAAAGCCTCTGTGACCGCATTTTATACTGAATTTAAAGATAAAATTACTGAAATTCGTGAATGTTCTTCGCCAAATGGCAGCAATACAAATGCTGCGACTTGGGCATGTAAAGACCCATTTGGTCGTTTAGATGCTGTAACGGGTGATGTTCGTTTATGGAACTTCATTAGTTCGCGTATCAATGTTGATGAAGCAACTATGCAAGGTGTAGAAGCAACTTTTGATACTGAACTTGCTGATGGTGTTAATTTAAGTACAAACTATACTTATACTGAAACAGAGCAAAAGTCTGGCGATTTAAAAGGGCAGCCTTTAAATCAAGTGCCTAAACATATGTTTAATGCGACAGTTGATTATACTATTAATGATGCTTTAGACATTTGGACACGTTTACATCATCGTAGTGAAACTTCATCATATTTAGGTCGAGCTTCTATGTCAGCACCGACACCAGCATATCAGTTTTTAGATGTTGGTTTTAACTATCAATTTACAGCAAACTTAAAAGGTAAATTTGGTGTTTATAATATTTTAGATGAAAAAGCTGAAGATGCTGATGGTGATCAAGTCCTTGATGGTCGTCGTTATGGGATTAGCTTTTTAGCAAAATTCTAATAATATGATGAAAAGAAAAAGGCGTCTAAGCGCCTTTTTCGATATTCAAAATTTTCAAAGTAGCTTCTGAATAATAAAATTTTTCTAAATAAATACGTGCACGAGTTTTTAAATGCTCGGAAGAAATCATTTTTTGAATAACAGGTTCAAGTAATGCTTGTAGCTCATTTTGAATCAATGCTTCATCAATATTTAAATCACGCAGCAATAAATCAAAAGGGCGCTCTTCATTACGGACATACCAAGCAAAAACACCATCATGAACTTGTTGTTGTAAATATTCAGTTTGGCGAATATGTTCCCAAATTTCGTGCCCTAAACCAACCGTTTGTGGTAAGTCCTCAATTTCAATATAGTTGCGTAAAGTGCTTATAGGCACTTTTTTAATCTTATGCCAAAGATTTGCTTGGAAATGATAAAGCTTATGATCATCAAACTGTTGATTTAAAACTTGTTCACTTAACTGGCTAATCTTAATAATATTTTTTTGTAGATAATGCTTTACGGTATCATCCAAATTGGTATCAGTCACAGATTCCAAAACAGATTTTCCCATTTTCATAAAACGACCAACACCAGGCACTTTTTTATTCATGACTGAATTATCAATGTAGTCTTGAATAGAATGATGAATGAGTTGAGTGAGCATCTGAGAAAATGAAGCATTATTGACAATACGTTTGATCAAGGCTTGGCGATGACTAGATTTACTTGCAACATATTGAGCCGTTTTATCAATCGTCGTAACAGGAATAATATCCTCAATTAAGGTTTGATCATTACTTGGATGAATGAGTGCAATACGAATATGTTCAGCAATTTGTTCAATTAAGAAGGAACTTGCTGGCGTTGCTAGAATTTGCTTTTGTAGCAAATCATTGATTTGTTGAAAAGTCCAAATATCTTTGAGATTTTGCTTTCTAAACCAGTGATAAAATTCGGTAAATTCTATTTTAATGGTTTCAGATTGAGCAAACTCTTGATCTAAAAATGCCAATTGAGCATTAATCAATTGTTCAATCATGGGATGAGTCATGATAAATAAGCCTTAATTATAAAATTTTCTGTTCAAGTAACGGATTCTTTTGTGATTGAATCTTAGTGAGAAAAGAAAGATAAGCATCTACCACTTTATCAGGTGCTTCTAAGAGCGGCATATGACCGATATGATCTAATATAATCGGTTTTTCACTGCGTTTGATCATTGATTTCAACTCTTGCGCAACTTCAACATTGACAATCTGATCTTGTTTACCCCATAAAATTAGCGTAGGTGCTTCAATATTTCTAACCATGGTGGCAAATGAAGTTGTGGTATATAACTTATTTAATGCATCAATTTGATCAATGACCTTTTTAGTATCTTGTGCTTTAAGAATTAATAATTTTTCACGTTCAGCATTGATGATGGCAGGTGTAAAAGGTGGATTATACATGACTTTTTTCAGTACAAAGTTCAGATCACCCGCTTGAGCAACAAGTAATTGTTTGAGATATACAGGATTTTTTAAATAATTGGTATTGTTACTTTTAAATACACCGCCTGAGCTGAGTAAAAATAAACTTTTTGTATCAAATGGATATTGCGAAGCATAAAACATCGCAATTGAACCACCTAAAGAATGCCCAACGACATTTAAGTTATTTTGAATATGTGCAGCCTCAATGAAGCGTCGCAATTGTTCAGTAACATTTGGAACAGAAATATCAAAATTTGCTGGAACCTGCGTTGTGCCTGCAAAAGGTAAATCAGGAATAATCACATGATAATGTTGTGTTAATTGATGAGCTACATCATTCCATGTATCGCGGCTACTGCCTAAACCATGAATCAATAAAAGTGTAGGTTTACTGCGATCACCACCTTCACTATATGACCAAACAACATCACCTACACGTAAGGTTTTACTCGATAAACCTGCCCAAGCTCTTTCTTCTTGTAATACTTTTTGATAGTCAACAAATTCAGTTGTGGCATATGCATTTGTCAAACTTAGACCAGAAACTCCTATTGCCATACTACTAAAGATGAGCGCTGCTCTACAAAATTGGAGAAAAGTTTTTGAGGGCATCTGAGGCATTTAACGGGTTCCTTCTTAACAATCCACTATTATATAAAGCAAATGCAATTTATTGATGACCTAATTTCAGCAATCAATTGGCATCTTTTGCATAAAGTGTTATTTTTTATAAAGTACTGTCTGTTTAATAAGCGATTCTATAATCTAAAGTGTTAAATTATTCAAATTATGTGCTTATTATGTAGATTTGTTAAACAATTGACTTGTATTTGAATGAAAAAATAGCATTTAACTTAATTTGTAACAGAGTTTATTTTTAGTCAGTGACATTCAAATTTGACAGTATTAAAATTCAATATCATCTCCACACAATGGAACAATACACACATGCTAACCGCTCAAGAAGCTTTAGAACGATTGAAACAAGGCAATGAACGCTTTGCACATGGTGAAACAAATCATAATAAGTTTTTGACACACCAACAGCGAACAGAGATGGTTGGAAGTCAGGAGCCATTTGCAATTATTTTAGGATGTTCAGACTCGCGTGTACCTGCGGAGATGGTATTTGATCAAGGTTTTGGTGATTTATTTGTGATCCGTGTAGCAGGGAACATTGTCGCACCATCACAAGTGGGTAGTGTCGAGTTTGCAGCAGACAGTTTTGGCTGTCCGTTGGTTGTGGTGTTAGGGCATAGTCATTGTGGCGCGATTCATTCTACAATTGAAGCATTAAAAAACCCAAATACACCGCCTTCAGCAAACTTAATGTCAATTGTTAACCGTGTGCGTCCTTCAGTTGAGATTTTAATGCAAACTGAATTAAAAGATGATTTGGAAAAATTGTCTATGCATGCAGTAAAATCAAATGTATTTGCTTCGGTGAATCAGTTACGTCATGGTTCGGCTGTATTAGAAAGTTTAATTGCTAAAGGTCAACTCAAAGTGGTTGGTGCAGAGTACTCACTTGAAACAGGTGAAGTGTCATTTTATGACTTTTAAATCATTGTTTTAATGTTAAAAAATAATTGTAAGCTTTGATAAAAAATCCCACATGATGTGGGATTTTTTTAGATATAAATTTTTTAGAATTTATAACCGATTTTTAAACCATAAGCGATGGCATTGTTATCACTGAAGTCTGCAACATAATCGCTACCACCTGCTTGTGCGCCAGTTTGTGCTTTAGCATCACCTAACCAGAAGTATTTTACGCCACCTGCAATGAAGTAATTTGCAGCAGGACTATATTGAACACCTAAGCCAACGTTCCAATAACCTTCTGTTGGGCCTAATGTTGATACTGGATTACCTGCACCTGAGTCCCAACCAACAGAAACGTTACCTGCCCATTGGTCATTCAGTTTACGACCAACACCTGCGTTAACAGACCATTGATCATCAGAGTATTCAACAAGGTTAAAGCCATTTGATCGACCAATTTGAGGTAATTTACCAACAACATCCGATACTAAGCCAAATTTATATGGGCGAATTGAAAAATCTTTCCAATTTACCCAACGAAGATTGGCAAATGCAACAGTATTTTCCATAATACCTGTTTGCAAATCTAAGTTAACTGATTGAGGTGTTGTAATTTTAGTTTTTCCTGTTGCTGCTGCGATCTGTTGCGCTGCGGCTGCCCCTTCATCACCTAATAATGATAAAGCACCTAAAGTTGGTAAACTTTCTTGTGCATTGACATCATGATCGATTTCAGAGCGATATGTAATGGAAGCTTTTAAGGCAATTTCAGGAATCTGATATGAAGCACCTGCTAACCAACCTACACCACTCGTTTCTTTAATTTTAGCGTCATAGCCATTGTAAAGACTATAAGCTTGACCACGTAGACTTACACTTCCTTTAATAGTTTGATAGGCAGCACCACCATACAAATTAATATTTTTAATAGGTTGGAAACCAAAAATCATAGAAAGATTTTGAGTGTCAACTTCAACGCTCGTATTACCTTTACCTAAAGTTGAGTTGACTTGCTTCAATCCTTCATCAACTTTCTGTGTTACACCTTGTTTAATTGCAGCATCAATTTTATCTTTTGTACCTTGAAAGTTTGCATTATATGCAGCAAGTGTTTGCCGATATTGAGCTTGTCCTTGAGCAGAGCTCAAATCAACACCTTGTGCTTGAAGGGCAGCACCAACACGATCAGTTGCTGATAAAGCATTAAAGTTTTTATCAATAGTACTTTGACGAATGGCATCTAGGCTTGATGTTGGTAAAATCGTATTAGTAGGATCAGAAACAAAAACATTTTCGCCATGGTATTTTGCATCAGCACCAAAAGGTTGGTCATAAAGTAGACCAAATGATATTTTGTCAGTGAGCTGTAATTTAAGAGCCGCAGAAGGGAAGTAGTAGTCCTCACCCATGTCATCAATATTACGGCGAGTTTCACTTGTTCCTGCTTCACGTCCTTCTACAGTTGGATCTAGAACAGAAAGACCAGCCTCAAAATAGTTATCTGGTTGTAAAAATGCAGAAATCGATTGACCAGATCGATCTAATGCAGCAGCAAAAACAGTGGTTGTTGGTAAGGTTGCAAATAACATTGCAGTTGTTAACGCTTTTACTTTCATTTTCGCTTTTTCCCTAGACCGTAAAATGAATAACTTGAAGCATTTGTAAATAAAAAATTAGAATATTTATGATTTACAAATAATGTTCGAAATTTACTTCTTTTTACAAAATAACATATAAAAAATAAGAGTAAATACTCTAAGAATTGAAAATATAAAAAAAGTGTAAACGCTGTAGTTTATTATTTGTACTGGAATTATTTAATTTAAAATGAATCAAATGTTTAGATGTTTTTTATTGATTGAAAATTCAAATGAATGATTTAATGTCTATTGCATAAGAACTAGACTTTTAAATGCATTAGAAAATGTTAAAAATAAAAGATTAAACATAATGGAGAAAAGATTTTGTTGTGATGATTAATTTTTTGACAGGGTTGTAATGGTACGCTCTGCGGGACTCGAACCCACGTCGGTCGCTTAGGAGGCAACTGCTCTATCCGGTTAAGCTAAGGGCGTCTAAAGTTCAGTGATTAATGTAATATAATTATATTTAAATATAAAGTTGAATTTTATATATAAATTAAGTATTAAATAAAATTTATTTTAAAATAACTAACCTCTTTAAAGCATAATATAAATTAAAATAATCATACTGACTTTAAAGAGGTTTTTAGATTATTAAAAAATTAAAATTTATAACCAATTTTTAAACCATAAGCGATTGCATTATTATCACTAAAATCTGCTACATAATCATTTCCCGCATTTTGAGAGGATACTTGACCTTTTGCATCTCCAAGCCAAAAGTATTTTACTCCTCCAGCAATAAAGTAGTTCGGTGCTGGACTAAACTGTAAGCCCACGCCCACATTCCAATAACCTTCTGTTGGACCAAGTGCAGTGACAGGATTACCTGCACCAGAGTCCCATCCAGCAGAAACATTACCTGACCATTGTTCATTGAGTTTGCGACCAACACCGACAGTTGCATTCCATTGGTCTTTAGAGTATTGCAATAAATTAAAGCCACCTGGACGATTAATTGAAGGAAGTTGTCCTACAACCTCTGAAACCATGCCAAATTTAACAGGGCGCAGTTCAAAATCTTTCCAATTTACCCAACGAATATTTGCAAATGCGACAGTATCTTTCATCACACCTGATTGTAAGTCGATATTGACAGACTGTGGCGTACTAATTTTGGTATCGCCTGTTGCTGTCTCGATTTGTGTAGCGGCAGCAGCAGCTTGTTCACCGAGTAAACCGAGTGCGGATATCGTTGGTAAATTTTCTTGTGTTTCAATATCATGATCAATTTTAGAGCGATACGTCACAGATGCTTTTAGTGCAATTTCAGGAATCTGATATGCCGCACCAACGAGCCAACCATAACCATCTGTTTCTTTTAGGGTTGCATCATAACCATTATAAACGCTAGTCGCTTGCCCACGAAGGCTGACCTGTCCTTTAATCGTTTGGTAAACACCACCTGCATAAAAGTTTAAATTTTTATTGGGTTGAAAACCAAAAATCATAGCGAGGTTGTTAGAGTCAACTTCAGCACGAGTTGCACCTTGTCCTACTAGACCATTGACTTGGGCAATGCCTGCATCAACCTGCGCAGCAACATTGGCATCAATAAGATCTTTGGTATTACCCAAAGGTGTTGGTGTATTATTGTTATACATGCCTTGTGCTTGAGCAACTGAAAAGCCTGCTTTTTGTGCAAATGCTTCAATGGCTAAAGGTGTACTACTCGCAATTTTGGAGCTACGTAGCGCACTCATCGTTGCTGAAGATAAAATAGTCGTACTTGCATCTGTTACAAAAACATTACTGCCAGTGTATTGAACATCTGCACCAAAGGGCTGATCGTATAAAAGACCAAATGATATATGATCGGTGACTTGAAGCTTTAGGGCTGCTGAGGGAAAGTAATAGTCATTGCCCATATCCTCAATATTTCGATGCGTTTCACTTGTGCCAGCATCTCGTCCTTCAACAGTTGGGTCTAATACAGAAAGACCTGCTTCGAAATAATTATTGGGCTGTAAAAATGCTGAAATAGATTGTCCAGAGCGATCCATTGCGGCAGCAAATACACTGCTAGTCGGTAATAAACTGAGTAAAACAGCTGAGTAAAGAGCATTTATCTTCATCGACCTATTCCTTGATATTATTGTAAATTTCTTTTCTTTTGCTTTTTGTACAGGTCTTAATAGAATTGTTTTGATTAATCACTGCACTTTTTGAAGATAGCATGTTTCTAAATAAGCACAATATATTTTTTGGCAGAAGTGACAGGCTTATTTGTCAAAATAATCAATAAATTAAGTGAATGTGCATTTTTTAAAAATAATTAAAATAATAAGAAAAATGATATTTTTCATAGTATTAGATCATATTTTAATCAAAAAAAGAGATATTGGTCATGATCCAATATCTCTTTTTAGTCGGTCTATCAAGCTTTTGATATGAGTATTGTCTGTATTTTTGATTGATTATTACAGCAATATATTTTTCCAAAACTTTGATTCAGTACCAATATTTTTCTATTGTTGTCGATTTAATATTTTATATAGCCCAAACATCAGTACAATCCATACAGGAATCATTAAAACTGACTCTTTAAAGCCTTGAGTCCACATAATGTAAAGCACAGTTGCAATAAAAATCAGCACCAGATAATTACTAATTGGTGCCCAAAGTGCAGGAAATTTAGTTTTTGTTCCTTCACGTTGCATTGCTTGTTTGAACTTTAAGTGCGTTAAGCTGATCATTGCCCAGTTTAAAACCAGTGCGCCTACAACAATATAAATTAAATGGCTAAGCGCTGCTTCAGGTGCTTTATAATTTAAAATCACACAACCAAAAATTAACAAAGCGGACATCAAAACCGCAGCAATTGGTACACCTTGCTTATTCACTTTTAATAAAAACTTAGGCGCATTACCTTGTAAGGCTAAACCATAAAGCATACGGCTGTTGGCATACATTCCGCTGTTATAAACTGAAAGTGCAGCAGATAAAATGATGAAATTAACAAGGTTTGCAGCCCAACCGATCCCGATCAGTGTAAAGACCATAACAAATGGGCTTTTATCTAAACTACCACCATCAAATAAATTCCAAGGCACCAACGACAATAAAATAATGATTGAACCAATATAGAAAATAAGAATACGTGGAATAATTTGGTTAATTGCTTTAGGAATTGTTTTTTCTGGATCTTTTGCTTCTGCTGCTGCCATACCAATTAATTCGATACCGCCAAAGGCAAACATAAGAAAGGCAAGCATATAAAATAAGCCTTCAAAACCATGTGGAAAAAATCCACCATGTTCCCAAAGGTTACTAAAACTATAGCCTGCTGTTGGATCTGCGGTAAAAATCAAATAAATACCGAAAATAATCATCGCAATAATGGCTGTAACTTTAATAATAGAAAGCCAAAATTCTGATTCACCATAAAACTTAACATTTGCTAAGTTAATTGCAGTAATCGCAACGAAAAAGACTAAAACAGTGACCCACGCAGGAATGTGAGGCCACCAATAGTTAATATATTTTGCAGCAGCAGTTAACTCTGACATTGCCACCAAAATATATAAAATCCAATAATTCCAACCTGCTAAGAAACCTGCAAATTTACCCCAATATTTATTGGCAAAATGGCTAAAAGAACCCGCAACAGGTTCATGTACAATCATTTCACCTAATTGGCGCATGATTAAAAATGCAATTAAACCACCAATGGCATAACCTAAAATGATCGATGGTCCAGCAGATTGTATGACTTGAGCGGAACCTAAGAATAAGCCAGTACCAATTGCACCACCCATAGCGATGAGTTGGATATGACGGTTCTTTAAGCCACGCTGAAGGGTAGTTGACTCTTTATTCAAAATGATCAGCCCAACAATGGAGAAGAAAACAGATTGTAATTCATTGATTTGAGATATCCTAGTATCCCCAGTTCATCTCTGATTGTTTAGAATATGTATACTTTATTATTATTGTGAAAATTTATGTAAAATCAAAGAAATACTTTTTTGGGCTGATATGAAAAATTCTTATTTATTTTCTTTGGGTTATTATATTTTTAGACTTAAGTCATGTAATGAATGATTTTTATTGAAAAAACAGAGTAATATAAAATTGAACTACGATTCAATATTTGCAACAACAACGATAAGCTGAAGGAATAAGACCAATGAGTTTTGCACCGCAAATTAAAATACCTGCAACTTACATGCGTGGTGGTACGAGTAAAGGTGTTTTTTTTAAACTTGATGATTTACCTGAACGTGCACAAAGTGCAGGTCAAGCACGTGATCAATTGTTATTACGTGTGATTGGTAGCCCAGATCCGTATGCAAAACAAATTGATGGAATGGGTGGCGCAACTTCAAGTACCAGTAAAACAGTGATTTTGTCTAAAAGTCAGCAAGCAGAACATGATGTGGATTATCTGTTTGGACAAGTTTCAATTGATAAAGCATTTGTCGATTGGAGTGGTAATTGTGGCAACTTGACAGCAGCAGTAGGTTCTTTTGCAATTAGTAATGGTTTAGTCGAAGCATCACGTATTCCTGAAAATGGCATTTGTACTGTACGTATTTGGCAAGCCAATATTCAAAAAACGATTATTGCTCATGTACCTATAAGCAATGGTCAAGTGCAAGAAACAGGAGATTTTGAACTTGATGGCGTCACTTTTCCTGCTGCTGAAGTTCAAATTGAATTTTTAGACCCTGCGGATGATGGCGAAGAGGGTGGCGCAATGTTTCCAACAGGAAATGTTGTAGATATTTTGGAAGTGCCAGAAGTTGGTACTTTTCAAGTTACTTTGATCAATGCAGGTATTCCAACAATCTTTTTAAATGCTGAAGAGATTGGTTATCAAGGTACAGAGCTACAAGAAGCAATAAATAGTGATACAGCAGCATTGGCACGTTTTGAGAAAATTCGTGCATATGGTGCAGTAAAAATGGGCTTAATCTCAGATGTAAGTGAAGCTGCGAATCGTCAGCATACACCTAAAGTGGCTTTTGTTGCTCAGCCAAAAACTTATACTTCTTCAAGTGGTAAGGTTGTTACAGAAGCCGATACCGATCTTTTGGTTCGTGCTTTATCAATGGGTAAGCTACATCATGCCATGATGGGAACCGCAGCCGTTGCGATTGGAACTGCGGCAGCAATTCCTGATACTTTAGTGAATTTAGCTGCTGGTGGTGGTGAGCGTGAAGCTGTACGCTTTGGGCATCCATCAGGAACTTTACGTGTCGGTGCACAAGCATTACAAGAAAATGGTCAATGGGTAGTAAAAAAAGCGATCATGAGTCGTAGTGCACGTGTACTCATGGAAGGTTGGGTACGTATTCCTGCTGATAGCTTCTAAATTTTAAAATCACTTTTAAATTATTTATCATGAATGAGATCTCTAATTGTTGATGCAGTTAGGGATTTTTCATTTTAATATAAAAGATGATGGTGATTATTTTTTAATCTTTTCTTAAATTAGATATATTTTTAAAGTATAAAAAATTATAATGAGCCGCATTCAAAATCACATGACTTTTCAGAAAGATATTTAAAGCTATTTCTTACGCATTTTTTTGTGCTTTAAGTCAAGATCATAGAAGACCAATAGGCATGCAACGAAGTCTAATGTATTTGAATATAAATAGAGAATAGTTGGATGAATACTCATACTGAAGGGGTAATGTATGGAACACGAACAACCACAGATTAATCAGATTTTGTCTGATATTGATTTTATACAAGCTTTAAAAAATCTAGAAAAAATTGATTTAGTTTCGTTTATTTCAAGATTACCTTTACCGATCGCAATTTTAGAAATGGATTCGCGTTTAATTGGTGTAAATCAGCAATTTGCAGATATTTTCCAAAGTGATGCATTATATTTAAGTGGTAAATTGCTGAATAATTTTTCGAATATTATTTATTCGCACTTCATCATGGCGATTGAAAAATTTCAAGATGGTGAAGAACAAGCAAATTTTGAGTTTTATTCTAAAGGACATTTTTATTTATCTTATTTTAAGGTATTGCATGATATTGAAAAAAATATTAATGCAGTGATTTTAATTTGTGCCGATGTCACGCGTTTAAAGCGCCGTGAAAAAGTTTTAATTTTAAATAATCAAAAGTTACATGATCATTTATTTATTGATGATCTTACAGGTTTGCCAAATAAAATGGCTTTTGATCGTTTTATTCAAGAAAAAGTTGTAAAAAATAAGCAAACTTTATATGCATTTATGAAAATTGATTTAGATCATTTTAAAAAGTTTAATCAAGTACATAGTTACACTTACGGTGATGAAATTTTAACTGAAATTGGACGACTATTAAATGATGAGTTAAACGCAGACTATGCACATATATTTCGTTTAAATTCAGCAAGTTTTGTGATCGTTGTACAGGGAATGACGCAGTGGGCTGTGTTAACTTTAGCAGAACGTTTAAAAATTAAAATTATGCAGGAAAATATTGCTCTAGATACATTAAAAAACGAAATTTTAACAGCTTCAATTGGTATTTATCATCTGAGCGCTGAACAAGATCATGATATTTTACAACAGTTAGATCTTGCTGTGCGTCAGGCAAAAGCACAAGGTCAAAACTCGATTCATGTTTTAAGTACATAAGTGAAATAGGTTAACTAAAATAACCATAAATAGATTTGAAGATGATCAATCTAAAGCCTAAGAATGCGTTGCGTCTTTATACAATAAAAGCGCAGAAACATAACAATAGGAATTGTTTTGAAATAGATGTCTAGTCAGGCATTTCAGGGTAGAATGAGCAAGGCTAAAATATTGAGTTAAATGACTCACCATTTGAATTTCGAGGCAAAAGTGACCGCAATTTCTAATGTGAATGCAGATGTATTAAAGCAAGCGCAACAGCGTATTCAGCAGGATTTACAAACAGCATTAGAGGCTTTTTCTCTTCCTGAACCCTTAAAGTCGGCAGTACATCATGCTGTAATGTTAGGCGGGAAGCGTGTTCGTCCTGCTCTATGTTATGCAACTTCACAATTACAGGAAAATAATCCTAACTTTGCAGCAGTGCGCCGTGCGGCTATTGCGATTGAATTAATACATTGTTATTCGTTGGCACATGATGATTTGCCTTGTATGGATAATGATTTATTACGTCGAGGACAACCGACATGTCATGCTGCTTTTGGTGAGGATACCGCTTTATTGGCGGGTGATATTTTACAATCAATGGCTTTTGAGGTGTTGGGAAGCCGATTATTTGATCAGATGCAAGCAGTGGAGGCTGAAATTGTATTAAAACAAATGCAAATTTTAGCGACAGCATCTTCAAAAATGGTTTGTGGTCAAGTCCTTGATTTACAGGCTGAAGGTAAGCATGTAGATCAGGCTCAGCTAGAAAATATTCATCGTAATAAAACAGGTGCTTTAATTCAGGCAGCAATTATGATGGCTGCAGTTACTATTTTTAAAGGTACAGATCAGGCAATTCCTCAATTAAGACAATTTGGGCAAAGCATAGGTCTTGCATTTCAGGTGCAAGATGACATTTTGGACATCATTTCAGATACTGAGTCTTTAGGAAAAACAGCAGGTAAAGATGAACAAGTTGATAAATCAACATATCCTGCATTAATGGGTTTGGAACAAGCAAAAATCTATGCTCAGAGTCTGCATAATCAAGCCTTTGAAGCACTTTCTTATTTTGGTGAAAATGCCTTAGAACTCAATCAAATTTCTCAATTTTTGCTTTCACGTAAAAGTTAAAGCTGAGTTTTAATTTAAAAAAGTTGAAATCTAAAACCGATTTAGATTTCAACTTTTATTTTTTCTAAGACTCGATTTATTTGTGATTTTCTATAAAACTGGTCAATGTTTGATAACATGATGCAGCATCTAAGTGTTTAACAGTCTGGACAATTTTTTGAATTTCTCCCTTTGTCCATTGTTCTTTTTTTGCAATAAAAACGAAAGAAGCAAGCCAAATAAAAGGTGGGTCTTGTGGTCTAAGATATAAATGTTTAAGTTTTTTCAATTTTATTTTCCAACGTATGTTTATGATTATATTTTAAGAAATTCAAGTTGTTTGAATTAAAAATAGGGCTCTTTTGAACCCTATTTTCAATAACTTATAGAATACGCTTTTATTTTGATTCTTGGTAGAGTTGATCTGCTTTTTCAAAACGCTCAATAATTGCAGTATTTGGTTTTTTACTCGCTAAACTCACTACAATAATGGCAATCATAGAAGCCATAAAGCCCGGAATAATCGAATAAAGATCTGTCTGAATGAGTTGAGGAACAGTGACCCAAAGAATCACAACCACAGCACCCACGACCATACCCGCAATTGCACCTGACAACGTCATACGTTTCCAGAACAAAGATAAAATAATCAGTGGACCAAACGCTGCACCAAAGCCTGCCCAAGCATTTGCAACTAAGCCCAAAACTTCTGAATCAGGATCATGTGCCAGTACAATCGCTAAAATTGCGATCAGTAAAACCATCAATCGACCGATCCAAACCAACTCTTTTTGTGAGGCATTTTTACGAATAAAAGCTTTATAAAAATCTTCAGTCAAAGTGCTTGAGCAGACCAACAACTGACAGCTTAATGTACTCATAACAGCAGCCAAAATTGCAGCAAGTACAATACCTGCAATCCATGGATTAAATAAAATCTTGGTTAATTCTATAAAAATCGTTTCATGATTTGCTGTTACATTGCTCGCTAATTCTGGATTTAAATAGAAGAATGCAATACCAAAGAAGCCTGCTGTAACTGCACCACCTAAACAGAGAATCATCCAACTCATTCCGATACGACGTGCATTTGGAATAGATTTTACTGAGTCAATTGCCATAAAGCGCACAAGAATATGTGGTTGACCAAAATAGCCTAAACCCCAAGCCAAAGATGACAACACAGCAACTGTACTTAAATTGGTAAATAAATCTAGAGCTTGTGGGCGAGCAGCTTCAAGTGCCATAGTGACATGTGATAAATCACCAATGCTCAAAATGGTAACGATAGGGGTCAGTAATAAAGCAAAAATCATCAAAGTTGCTTGAATGGTGTCAGTCCAACTGACTGCCAAGAAACCACCAATAAATACATAACTGATGGTCGCAATCGCACTAATCCAAAGGGCATTATTGTATGACATGTCAAACATACCTTCGAAAAGACGTGCACCTGCCACCATGCCAGAAGCACAATAAACTGCGAAGAAAATCAGAATGACCATTGCTGAAATGACACGTAAGACTTTTTTACGATCATCAAAGCGATTTGAAAAATAATCAGGTAAGGTTAGCGCATTGTTTTGTATTTCAGTATGTACACGTAAACGACCTGCCACCAACAGCCAGTTGAGCCATGCACCGATGATGAGACCAACAGCGATCCAGATTTTGGATAAACCAAATAAGTAAATCGCGCCTGGTAAGCCCATGAGTAACCAGCCACTCATATCAGATGCACCTGCCGATAAGGCAGTGACGAAACTTCCTAAACGACGTCCACCTAAAATATAGTCAGAAAAATCTTGAGTTGCTCGGTAAGCCATTAAGCCAATAACCAACATGGCGACTATATAAAAAATAAAGGTAATTAAGGTAGGGTCTAGGGAGCTCATACGCAATCCAAGTGTATGGTGGACAACAATTGAAATGATTAAATTTCAAAAATAACGTGAAATTTAAGCATAAATTCACAATTTTTGCTGACTATTTATTGTGCAAAATAAAAATAGATCATTTAAAAATGACCTATTTATTTGAAAATTATATAAATTATTGATTTCGACCCATAACGCCACGAATCGTATTTAGGATATCAGCAGGCAAGACAACAGTTTTGGCATTGTTAGATTTTGCCATGTCTTGCATGGCTTTCACATATTGTTCACCCAATAAATATGCGACAGGAATTTCTTTATCTCCAACTGCACTGGTCACCATTTCGATGGCTTTTTGTGATGCTTCAGCTAAGACCACTTGGGCTTCTGCATCACGACGAGAAGCTTCTAAGCGACCATCTGCCTCTAAAATAGCAGCTTGTTTTTCACCATCTGCTTTGGTCACTGTAGCACGACGTTGGCGTTCGGCTGCGGCTTGTGCTTCCATTGCTGACTGCATGGTTGGTGAAGGCTGAATATCTTGAATTTCAACAGTTTTTAGCGTAATCCCCCAGTCGGAAATATCATCTGAAATCGCTGCTTTTAGCTTTGCTTTAATATGGTCACGTGAAGATAATGCATCATCTAAATCCATTTCTCCCACGATAGAACGTAGTGAGGTCTGCACGAGGTTTTGAATCGCCCATGTATAATTCTCAATACCATAAACTGCTTTTTCGGGAGTAGTAATATTAATATAGGCGACAGCATTCATTAAAAGTACAGCATTGTCACGTGTAATCACTTCTTGGGAGGGAATATCTAAGACTATATCTTTGGTGGTAATTTTATAAGCAACTTCATCTACATAAGGAATGATAAAATTGAGCCCAGGATTTAGAGTACTATCATATTTTCCTAAACGCTGCACAATCCATTTATAACCTTGCGGAACAATACGTACACCTTTAAAAATAGTGACACCAACAAAAACTAAGAGTGCTAATACAATAATTGAAGCAACTGACATTTTTTATTCCTCATTTTTAAAAATCATTATAAAGATGATGTGCTTTGATGGGGCTGAATGACTAAATCATTACCCAAAATATCAATGACACGAACCCGATCACCTACAGCAACAGGAGAAAGTGTTCGACAGTTCCATTCATCAGCACCTAAAACAGGCATAGGAAAACGAACTTTGACTTGATCATGTGCTAAGTTGATTTGAATCACCATGCCAACTTGACCAATTGTGGCTTCACGCGGTAAACCCGCTTTAGTTTTATCAATGGAGAGCGGTTTAATGAATTTAAACCAAAGTACGGTGCATGTGATTGAAAAAATAATCCAAAGAATGACTTGGGTTGAAAAAGATAAGGATGGAAAAAGCCAAGAAAATACGGCAACAAGCATTGCTGCAATACCAAATAACAAAGCAGCAAAGGAAGGTAAAATGAGCTCAGCAATCATGAGCAAAACGCCCAACACTAACCAGTGCCAAGGTTCTATAATAAAATTCATACATCTACTCGAATTGTGATCATTGATATAGATGACGGATCATCTATATCAATGTAACAGATCAAAACTAGATTGAGTATTAAAAAATCAGTTTATTTGAGTAGATGTATTACATCAAATTTTCAGCTTGAGCAAAATTAAATTGCTGCTTTGGGTGCAGGTTTAAAGGCTGCTGGAGATTTTTTGAAATTGTTAATCGCAGCTTGAATGGCAGTGATCTTCAATTGTGCTGCTTTTTCACCTTCTAAAATGGCTTGATTACTTGCTTTTAAATCTAAAGTACCCAAATGCCCAACTTTAGGTTGAATCACAATGTTGGCTTGTGAAAGTTCAGAGTTAATACTTTGTTGCCCCATAATATTGATGGTTTGGTCGAGTAAACCCCACATATTGATCGGTTGGCTGCCTGAAGGGCGTGCGGAAATATCAACAGCAATGACGATATCAGCCCCCATATTTTTGGCTGTTTGCACAGGAATAGGGCTGACTAAGCCACCATCTACATATTGAGTTTTACCAATGGTCGTAGGTACAAAAACATTAGGAATACTACAAGAAGCACGTACTGCTTGACCTGCATTACCTTTAATAAACTCAGCTTTTTTGCCGTTATCTAAACGTGTTGCAACCGCAGCAAAGCGGATCGGAAATTTTTCAATTGGTTTATTACTCACATTACTATTGACATAGTTTTGGAGTTTTTCACCTAATACAATCCCTTGTCTGTTTAAGGTTAAATCACGAAGATCTGACTCTTTAAGCTGTTGAGCAATTTGTTGCATTTGATAAGGTGTTTTACCACTTGCATAAATACTACCGACAAAGCTGCCTGCACTTGTACCTGTCACAATTTTAGGTTTAATTCCATGTGATTCGAGCACTTTAATCACACCAATATGTGCAAAACCTTTAGCACCACCGCCGCCAAGTGCAAGGGCAATGATAGGTTCACGTGCTTGAATTGTTGTAGAGGTTTTGGGTGCTGTTTGTGTCGTTTTATCACAACCAACAAGGGCTAAACCCATTAAACCAATCAGACCGAAATGTTTCACTTGCATGGTACTTGTCTATTCATCAATGAGGCAAAATATGGGCATCATCTGAACAGATTACGCCATTATTTTCTAGCGCTTTTTAAACAGTTTTTGTAACGGTTTTGCCAGACGCTCAGGGTTTTTAGGTGAAAAATTACCTTCATAATACTGAAAAATACATGCTAAATCGGCTTCATAATCTCCGCTTGGGTGTAATACACCTAAACAACGAATCACTTTATGGTCATAATCTAAAGCAAACATTACAATTGGAATGTGTGCACCTACTGCGATGTGGTAAAAACCACTTTTTATTTTTTCAGCTTTATTACGTGTGCCTTCAGGTGCTATTGCTATCCAAATTTTTTCAGTATGTTGTATCACCTTGATGATTTGCTCAGTGAGACCATGCGGCGAGTCACGTTGTACAGGAATGACACCAATCCATTTAAAAATACGGTCAAAAGGGGGCTTAAATAAGCTATCTTTTCCAAAAATAGTGACACGCAAGCCAATGCCAAGCATGGCTAAAAAAGCATATAAACCATCAAAGTTTGAGGTATGTGGTGACACAATCGCAACCGCTTTAGGTAAATTTGGAAATTCGCCCTCAAAGCGCCAACCTTGTGCAAGATATAGTTTTCTAAATAAAGCTCTACTTTTTTTGGTTCCTCGTTGGGGAACTTGATCGGGTAGTTCTGGAAAATGTAATGTCATTGTTTTTACATCAAGCTAAAACTATTTGTAAATATTAAACTTTCAAGTAAAAGATTACATGGATAAATTGTAATAATTGGTCAATATAAGTGTGTTGGAGCGCAGCTCAGGTGTATGAAAAGGTCAATCTTAATATAGCAAAAGCATCACATTTATATGTTTTGCTCTTTTCTTTGTATTGGGCACAAGGTTTACCTGTGGGTTTTATGACGCATGCACTGCCTGTGATTTTACGTGCGCAAGGCGTGTCATTAGCACATATTGGTGGCTTTGGTTTATTGATGGCACCTTGGGCAATCAAAGTCTTATGGGCACCTTGGGTTGACCGTTTTGGGGGATCAGCTTGGGGGCATTATCGAAGTTGGATTGTACCTAGCCAGCTTTTGACTGTGATGATCTTAATCATTTTGTCTTTTTTACCCATTCAAGCACTCAATCAGCCAATGTATTTGTTTGGGTTCTTTATTGCTTTGTTATTCATGAATGGCATTGGTGCCACACAAGATATTGCAACCGATGCTTTGGCAGTCAATATTTTAAAAGGAGAGCAACAACACTGGGGCAATATGTTTCAGGTTGTAGGTTCTCGATTGGGTTTTATTGTTGGTGGTGGGGCAATTTTGTGGGCACTTGATCGTTTGACATGGCAAACGACATTTTGGGTTTTGGCAGGTATTGTATTACTGAATATTTTTCCTATTTTATTTTATAAAGAGCCTATTCATCAGGTCAATTTTGAAAAAACCAGCAAAAATAACAAGCTCATTCCGTATGATGTATTACCCAAACTCAAAGCATATTTGCATTATTTTGTTCAAAGTAAAATGATGTTGTATTGGTTGATTGTGCTTTGCAGTATAAAAATTACAGATGGCTTAATGGGACCCATAACGAAACCTTTATTGGTTGACTTGGGGCTATCTTATGCACAAATAGGTATTTATATCACTATGCTTGGTGCTGTAGCTGCGTTAGGTGGTGCTGCTATAGCGAGTATATTTTTACACTATTTTTCTCGTGGTCAGGCTTTAATTATTTTTTCACTTTTAAAGTTATTGAGTCTTTTCGGTTATGTCGCTTTGGCATATCAATTTGAATATCAGCAGCAGATCAATACACATTTAATTTATTTGATCAATGCCTTAGAAGACATGTTTTCTGCAATGCTCTTGGTCGTTGTTTTAACTTTAGTAATGCAATATAGTCGTAAAAGCCATGCAGGGACTGACTTTACATTTCAAGTATCAATCATGGCATTGGTGAGTGGGTTGTTATATAGCCTAAGTGGTATTTTGGGTGATGCTTTAGGTTATTTCCATTATTTAGTGGTAATTTTGGTGATCGGTTTGGTTAGTTTTATACCATTAATATTATGGTATCGTATTTTTTTAACTCAAGAAAAGATGAAAATTAAACCAATGTAATAAAATGGTATATAGAAAAATTGATTTTTTTCATGGTATTAAAGTGTTTTCTTAAAGCCAATTCAGTTTAAATTAAGTGATTCTTAAGGTTCATTTTTTAAAGTAAAGCATCTTTTATGAGTTGATCAGACCGAGATGTTAGGCTTTATTCAGAAAATTACAGATAAAAAAAGAACAGTTTCTCTTACAGTATTTAGTTTATTAATGGCTGTGTGGTTGGGTGTATGTTTAAATTTTGCATTTTATCAGCAAATTCATCGGTTAACGCCTTATCAAGGCTTTAAATCTTATGTTTTTTTAGCAGCAACAGCCTGTATTTTAGTTGCTTTATATAACTTAATTTTACAAATTTTTGCATGGAAATGGACGCAGAAAGTCATCACGATTGTGTTGCTTTTTGTAGGTGGATTTAGTGCATATTTTGTGAATTCTTTAGGCGTAGTGATTTCACCTGATCAAGTCCAAAATATGATGCAAACGGATCCTGCTGAGGTTCGTGATTTGATCTCATTACGTTTTATATTATGGGTTTTTGCTTTTGTTGTTTTGCCAATCGCTTTTGTGTTGTGGATACAGATCGGTACAGAATCATGGTCTAAAGTTATCTTAAAAAAAGTGGCGAGTGCTTTTGCATCTATCGCCGTAATTGGTTGCTTTTTATTTATTTATTATGTCGATTTTGCTGCTATTTTCCGTGAGCATCGTGATTTAAAAGGCATGATTTCTCCACAAAATGTCTTTGCTGCAACCAGCTCTTATTTTCATAAAAGAGCACCTAAACAAAATTTACCTTTGATTCATTATGGTGAAGATGCTCATTTAGTTGAAGATACTTCAACACAACGCCATCCTAAACTTATGGTGTTGGTTGTGGGTGAAACGGCACGTGCTGAAAGTTTTTCTTTAAATGGTTACGCTAAAAATACCAATCCAAATTTATCAAAACAGACAGGAATTTTAAACTATAGCCAAGTGAGCTCATGTGGCACAGCGACAGCAGTTTCTGTCCCATGTATGTTCTCTGGTATGCCAAGAAAGGAATATGATGAGCAATTGGCAAGTCATCGTGAAGGTATGTTAGATATCGCGCAACGTGCGGGTTATAAAGTAACGTGGATTGATAATAACTCAGGGTGTAAGGGCACATGTAATCGTGTAGAGCAGTACAAAATTCCTGAAAACTTAAAACAAAAATGGTGTAAAGATGAGGAATGTTTAGATGGTATTTTGGTTGATAGTTTAAAACAATATTTATCTGAAATTGCAAAAGATGATAAAACCCCACGTTTAATTGTATTGCATCAAATGGGCAGTCATGGTCCTGCGTATTACAAACGAGCATCAGCGCAGTATCAAAAATTTAAACCTACTTGTGATACAAATGCGATTCAAGGATGTACACGTGAAGAATTATTAAACAGTTATGATAATACGATTGTGTATACTGATGATGTACTGAATCAAGTGATTGAATTATTGAAAACCCAAACACAATATCGTACTGGTTTTTGGTATCTCTCTGATCATGGTGAGTCGACAGGTGAACACGGAATGTATTTACATGGTGCGCCTTATGCGATTGCACCAACACAGCAAACACATGTACCTATGATTCTTTGGTTTTCAGATGATTGGAAAAAATCTCATGCTCAACAAATTGAGTGTTTAGCGGCACAAAAAAATAAATCTCTAAGTCAGGATAATTTATTTCCAAGTGTCTTAAGTTTGTTAGATGTGAAAACTCAGGTGATTAACCAAAAGAACAATATGCTCAGTCAATGTACTGTACGTAGCTAAAGGAAATCAAACATGACCAAAATCTTAATGATAGAAGATGATTTTATGATTGCTGAATCAACGCTGACATTGTTGCGTTTTCATCAATATGAAGTGGAATGGGTCAATAACGGTTTAGATGGCATCAAACAGTTAACTCAGCAACAATTTGATTTGATTTTACTTGATTTGGGTTTGCCTATGATGGATGGCATGCAGGTGCTAAAACAAATCCGTCAACGTGTAACAACACCTGTATTAATTATTTCAGCGCGTGATCAGTTACAAAATCGTGTGGATGGTTTAAACCAAGGAGCAGATGATTATCTGATTAAACCGTACGAATTTGATGAGTTAATTGCACGTATTCAAGCCTTATTAAGACGTGCAAACCAAACTAAGTCTTTACAGGCAAATGCTGAAATTCTTAAAAATGGTGATCTCGTTTTAGATGTGGAACAACATCTAGCCATATTCAAAGGTGAAGCTATAGAGCTTTCTAAACGTGAATGGGCAATTCTTATTCCATTGATGACTCATCCAAACAAAATATTTTCTAAAGCCAATTTAGAAGATAAGTTATATGCTTTAGATAGTGAAATTAATAGTAATACCATCGAAGTTTATGTACATCACATTCGTTCAAAATTAGGTAAAGATTTTATTCGTACAATTCGTGGTTTGGGATATCGACTAGGGCAAAGCGTAGCTTAGTATATGAAAGAAAATCAGCACTATTCCCTTCGAAAGCGTTTAATCGCTTATGTTTCTTTATTTAGTGTCATCTTAGGATGCGTGCTTATTTTCACTGCATATAAAATTTCTTTACATGAAACGACTGAGATTTTAGATGCACAAATGGTGTATTTGGCTGAACGTTTGGAGAAAAATGTTCGTCCTTTAGAAAGTCAATTTAGTCATCAAAAACGTTATCATGAAGAAGACTTATTTGTTGATGTTTGGGCATATTCTGAACGTAAAGATTTAACCCATGAAAATCATTATCTGATTGAACCTAAAACTAAAGCAGGATTTTATACCCAAGAAACTGAACATGGTACATGGATCGCTTATGTGCTGCCTACTGAACAATATCAGATTCAAATTAGCCAACAATTTAAAGTCAGAGAACACCTCGCTTTTGAATTAGCAGGGACGATGTTTTTGCCCTACTTAGTGATTATGCCACTGGCTTTATTGGGTTTGATTTTAATTATTCGCCGAAGTTTAAGACCTTTGGATACGTTTAAGTCTGAATTATCACGACGTGATCCGAACTCTTTATCCTCTATTCAAAATAATGATTATCCTCAAGAATTAATCCCTACGATCAATGAAATGAATCATTTATTTGAACGAATTTCGTTATCGCAACAAGAACAGCGCCAATTTGTAGCAGATGCAGCACACGAACTCAGGACGCCAATTACAGCTTTAAATTTACAAACTAAAATTTTAATGAGTCAATTTCCTGAAGACCCCAACTTATTGAATTTAAGTAAAGGTTTAGCGCGAATGCAGCATTTAGTTACACAACTTTTAGCGCTTGCAAAACAAGATTCATCTTTAAGAAATGAGCGCATTGCAACTCACTTTCAGTTAAATGATGTGGCATTAAATTGTGTTGAACAATTGGTTAATTTAGCCATGCAAAAGGACATTGATTTAGGTTTTTTAAGAAATGATACTGTGCAAATGTATAGTATTGAACAAAGTGTTCATTCGATTATTTTTAACTTAATTGATAACGCAATTAAATATACGCCTAATACAGGCATTATTAACATTTCAGTTTTTGAAGACTTACATGGTTTTGCATGGATCAAGATAGAGGACAGTGGAGCAGGCATAGACGCTGACTTATATGACAAAGTGCTGAAACGTTTCTATCGCGTGCATCATCACTTAGAAGTTGGAAGTGGTTTAGGTCTATCAATTGTAGATAAAGCAGTACAGCATTTACATGGTGAGTTACAGCTTTTACGCAGTGAAGAGTTGGGTGGGCTTGAGGTTTTAGTGAAGTTACCTACACAGTTGATTGAAAAGTAATGCAAAATTGATCAATTTTGTATTTACAATTTGATAGTGATATTTTTCTGTGAGATGAGGTAAAAGGGCTCAAACCGAACCTTTTTACCTATCATGACGTTTTATCTAACTTTTGAGTATAAGGGTAATTAATCATAATAGTTTTCAAATTACTGATATTTAAAAGAATGGTGATTTTTCCTAGTAATCATTAAATTAGGCTGCTTTAAATTTTTTATAGAAAATAAGATATAAGAATGCATTGATGGCAAAAATAACCCAAGCAGTCCAAAGGTTATGGCTGAGAAAATGTGCACCTCGCATCATTTGCCCCCAACCCATTACAAAACCTAAAATTAACCCTAAACCAAGAAAAATATAAGCACATCGAGGTGAAGCCAAACGATAAACAAAATACCCTGTTATTAAGGCAAAACCTGAACAAGCATGTCCCCCCGGAAAGCAATGTCCTTGTGTTGCAGAAAAATCCCAATTAAATCCAGAGCTTGTCATTTGAATCATATTCCATGGGCATGCATGGCGAGATTGTGATTTTAATAGACCAATCACAGCCATTGAAAATAAACTCACCCAAAACATATAACCATAAAGCCAGCGAGAAGGTTTTAGTTTTTCTAATTTAAAAGAGGCAAGCCATAAAAATAGAAAACTCACATAAACAATAATGAGTAGATATTTTAAATATTTATGGTTCCATTGTACTAAATAGTAATTATCACGATACAAAAAATGTCCAGATTGATCCATCCAAGGATGAATAAGATATTGATCTATTGCACCACCAACAGGAAAAAAGAGCCATAATATTGCAAAAGTGATTAGGCTAATAAATATATAGGTTAATGCTATTTTATTAAATTTTGATAGAAGCATATCGAATTAAATGTAAAAGATAGATGGAAATATAGTTGATCATTTAAACAGTTTAAACTTAAATGAGGATTAATCTATCTGTGCATTTTGAATAGAAAATGCTGTTTTATTTTGATGAATGATTATGAATATTCAAGCGGTAATTTTTGATTTAGATAATACTTTAACGCATAGAGATCAAAGCATAGTGCGTTATGCCCAAAATTTTTTACAATATTATTCTTCTTGTTTAGTCGAGCAGGTAACTTCATCAGTAAGCTTATTAGAGCAAACTATAAATATTATTCGACGGATTGATCAGGGAGGATATCCTAAAAAAGAGTTTTTAACTCATCCGAGTATTGCTGCATCTGTTGGTTATGCGCTCACTCAAGAATTACTTTGGTCAAAAACCCCTCCTCTTGAAGAATTAACCCATTATTGGTTTCAACAGTTTGGTTTAGCAGCAGTTGCCATGCAAGGTGCAGTAGAATTATTGCAATATTTACAAGGGCAACAGTATAAATTGGCTGTAATTTCTAATGGCGGTCATGCAACACGTTTAAAAATTTTAGAAGGTTTAGCATTTAGTCATTATTTTGATGAAATTATCAGTTCTGAATTGGTTGGCGTGAGTAAGCCTAAACCTGAAATTTTTTTGCAAACTTGTCAGCGTTTACAGGTTCAGCCAGCACAAAGTTTATATATTGGTGATCATCCTATTAATGATTATGTAGGTGCAACAGGTGCGGGTTTGAATGCAATATTGTTAAATGGTTTTCATCAAGATGTTGAGCATATTCCTCATCGCATTGATTCATTACAACAGGTTTTAGATTATTTATAAATAAAAACAGCAACATTATTGTTGCTGTTAAATATAGAAAGTCATTGCTAGAAAATAGCATCTTCAGAGTTTGCTGAAATTTTGTGAATGGAAAGGTCTGCACCACGAAACTCATCTTCTTGGCTGAGGCGAATGCCCATTGTAACTTTTAAAACACCATAGACAGTAAATGCGCCAGCTAAAGCAATAATAATCGCAAAAATAGTTCCTAAAATTTGTGACATCATTGCAACGCCACCTAAACCACCTAACCATTTTTGCCCAAATAAGCCCACAGCGATGCCACCAAAAGCACCACATACACCATGTAATGGCCATACACCAAGTACGTCGTCAACTTTTAGTTTATTTTGTGTATAAGTAAAGAGTTTGACAAAAAAGAATCCTGCACACATACCAATCAACAATGCGCCGATAGGATGCACAATGTCTGAGCCTGCACAAATTGCAACTAAACCTGCTAATGGACCGTTATGTAAAAACCCAGGGTCTTCCTTACCAAAAAAGTTAGCAGAAATCGTGCCGCCGACCATTGCCATGAGTGAGTTGATGGCAACTAAACCTGAAATTGCATCTAAACGTTGTGCGCTCATGACATTAAAGCCAAACCAGCCTACGATTAAAATCCAAGAGCCAAGTGCTAAAAAAGGAATAGAAGAAGGTGGATGTGCACTGACACGACCATCTTTCTTATAACGACCATGACGAGCACCCAATAAAATGACAGCAGCTAATGCCATCCAACCACCTACCGCATGTACGACCACAGAACCTGCAAAATCATGAAAAGATGCACCAAATGTATTTTTTAGCCATTCTTGTAATCCAAAATTACCATTCCAAGCAATTCCTTCAAAAAAAGGATAAACCAAAGCCACTAAAAATAATGTTGCAATGGCTTGTGTTCGCATTTTGGCGCGTTCAGCGATTCCACCTGAAATAATGGCAGGAATTGCAGCAGCAAAAGTCAGTAAAAAGAAACAGCGCATGAGATTATAGCCATGCTCAGCAGAAAGTTGTGCACCTGAATGGAAAAAATGCTGACCATAAGCAATATAATAACCTACAAAAAAATAGGCGATTGCGGAAATAGAGAAATCAGTCAAAATTTTACTGAGCGCATTCACCTGATTTTTATGGCGAACCGTGCCAAGTTCTAAAAAAGCAAATCCTGCATGCATTGCAAGTACAAGAATTGCACCGAGAAGAAGAAATAGAAGGTCGATATTTTGCATAGGGTACTTATTTGGTGCTATATGTCACAGTTTGGTTCAAGTATAACGAGCTATTTTGCGTCGTGAAGAGGCGAAGATAAGGGAAAAATTGATCAAAAATCGAGAAGACAAGCCAAGACTCGATATAAAGCAAAGCGTTGCACCAAGTCGGATTTCATGCACTATAATAGTGCGTTTTTGCAATATGGTTATCAATCTAAGTTTTTGAAAAATAATGAATAATTTTTTAAACAATATTGAATATCACATTTTATGTTTTATAAAAATGGAAGTATCAATTAAAACTTCGATAAATGGTGCATGATTTTTGATCATGGTTGCTAGAAATGATGCATAAATGGCAGAAGTTACTGGTGAATAGACTTCATTTTGTGCATTTATGACTTTAGCTAGAATATGATTTTGGGTGATATAAGATCAGTCTAAATGTTGAAAAATTTATATATGCCCACAAAAGTATTGAAATAATTGAATTTCTAAAAAATCACTTATTTTCTGGTGCTCTAAAATAGATGGTGCTGCAAATATGAAAAAGATGTCTAAATAACAGAATTTATCCATAAAATAGAAAATAGTATTTTGAAATTCACTACTTTCGAGTAATAGGCATGAACTCATACCTGAAAAATATAAAATGATCTGTGGGTGTTGTAGTACATGAAAATTGGCTTGTTCTATAAGTTGTTGCGTGATTTGAGCGTCAATTGGAGTAAAGAACGGAAATTCTATTTTTTGAACAGGTGTAGTCGAGCAGAGTTCCCAATCAATTTTGCTTGTTGAACCACGCCAAAAAGGTGCTAAAGAGTGGTTAATATACTCAGTGATTTCAAAATCTAAGCTTTGATATGAAATCGAAAAACGCTCTAAAAAAGTACATATATCAGATAGAAGTTGTGTTTGATGATGAGACATTTTATTTTTCTGATTTGGAAGGGTGAGTATTTCTCATAAAAAAGCTCACCGAAGTGAGCTGATTTAAATATAAAAATTATTTAGCTTGTCCAGATTGTTGTTTAATCTCAGCAGTAGAAGGCTGTACAACAATTTGGTCAGATGTATTGGCTTTTACACCACCACCTAAGGTTTTGTATAACTCAACTTGGTTATTTAGGTTCGCTTGTTCAAGCAATAACAAACCTTGTTCCGATGAGTATGAAGAGCGTTGAGCATCTAGTACTGTTAAGAAGCTATCAATACCAGCACGGAAGCGAGCATTTGAAAGCTTATAAGTTGTATTGGTTGCATCAACTAAACGGCGTTGTGCTGCAAGACGCTCGCCGATATTTTGACGAGTTGCTAGAGCATCGTTTACTTCACGGAAAGCCACTTGAATTGATTTTTCATAATCAGACAAAGCAATTTCTTGATCTGTTTCTGAAATTTTTACATTGGCTTTACGTGTGCCCCAGTCCCAAAGTGGAATATCAAGACTTGGACCTAAAGACCATACAAATGCACCCGATTTAAATAAGTCACTTAAATCAGTAGAAGCATAACCTGCCGAACCTGTTAGGCTAATGGTTGGAAATAAACGTGCTTTTGCTGCACCGATATTTGCACCCATTGCTGAAAGTTTATATTCAGCAGCGCGTACATCAGGACGATGTGTTAATAAATCACTTGGCAAACCAGCCGCTAAAGCGGAGTTGTTGGTGATTTTATTAACACGTTGAGTTGGCAATAAGTTTGCAGGAACAGTTTGTCCTACTAACAAATTAAGCAAGTTTTGTGCTTGAGCAATTTGCGTTTTGTAGTTAGCCACATCATTACGTGCAGTTTCTACAGAAATTTGTGCCTGACGTACAGGAACTTCACTATCAATACCTACATCAAAACGTTTTTTGTTGAGGTTATAAGAGTCAAGTTGTGCTTTTAGCGTTTGATCTGCGAGTTTCAATTGAGTATTCGCAAATGAATAATTAAGCCAAGCTTGTGCTACTTGACCAATTAAAGAAATTTGCGTTGCATCACGTGCACTTGCTGTTGCCAAATAACTATCTAAGGCATTGTCTTTTAAGCTACGAACACGACCCCAAAAGTCTAATTCATATGCAGTCACACCTAAGCCAACATTATAACGTGTTTGTGCACCAACGCCTTGATCTTGGCGTAATACACTACCACTTGCGCCAATCGTTGGCAGTTGGTTGTTTTCAGTAATTTGATACTGTTGTTGTGCACGTTGAATATTTAGCGTTGCTGTACGTAAATCACGGTTATTGGTTAATGCAAGATCAATGACTTGGAGCAAGCGTTGATCTGCAAAAAATTCTTTATAACCTTGTTCAGCAATAGACGTACCCGATGCACTTTCAAGATAATTAGTCGGAATATTGGCTTGTGCTACGGGTTCTGGGCCACGCATGCTTTGACATGCAGTCAAAGCAAGCGCAAGTGCAGATACCGCAATGCCACGACCTGAAATAGACCATAGATTTTGCATCACGATTTTTGCTCCTGGAGATTTTGATTCTTAGGTTTGTATTTAAAGATACTACGGATCCATACGAAGAATACAGGAATAAAGAAAATACCGAGTAATGTTGAGCTAATTACCCCACCCAATACACCATAACCCACAGAGTGTTGGCTACCTGCACCAGCACCACTTGCTAAAGCCAATGGAAGTACACCAAAACCAAATGCTAAAGTTGTCATGATAATTGGACGTAAACGCATTTTTGCTGCATGAAGTGTTGCTTCAAACAGTTCTTCACCTTTTTCTTGTAACTCTTTGGCAAATTCTACAATCAAGATCGCATTTTTTGCAGATAAACCGATGACTGCAATAATTGCAACTTGGAAATAGATGTTATTTGAAAGATTTGGATCGCCTGAAAGCACCATACCTAACCAAGTTAAGCCCATCGCACCCACAATACCAAGTGGAACAACTAGTAATACAGAGAATGGAATTGACCAACTTTCATAAAGTGCAGCAAGACATAAGAATACAATGAGTAATGAAAGCGCATATAAGAATGGTGCTTGGTCGCCAGACTCACGTTCTTCTAACGATAAACCTGTCCATTCATAGTCAAAGCCTTGTAAGCCCATAGATGGAAGTTTTGCAACAATTTCTTCCATTGCGAGCATTGCATCACCCGAACTCACACCAGGAGCAGGTGAACCTTGAATGTTCATTGAAGCGATACCGTTATAACGCTCTAAACGAGGTGAACCATAAGTCCATTGTCCAGTTGCGAAACTAGAGAAAGGAATCATTTCACCTTTATTATTACGTACATACCACTTGTTTAAATCTTCAGGCATCATACGTGCATTTGCATCGCCTTGAACATAAACCTTTTTCACACGACCACGATCAATAAAGTCGTTAATGTATGAACCACCCCAAGCCATGCTCATGGTTGAGTTAATGTCTGCAATACTTACACCCATTGCACCCGCTTGCGCTTGATCAATATTAATTTGATATTGAGGTGTATCTTCTTGACCATTTGGACGAACACCTGTTAAGCGTTTGTCTTGTGATGCCATTCCTAAGATAGCATTACGTGCTGCAAGAAGTTGCTCATGGCTTTGACCACCAGCCGCTTTTAACTGGAAGTTAAAGCCTGCAGTAACACCTAATTCAGGCATTGCTGGTAATTGTAAAGGCATAACATATGACGCGTCTTTGGCAATCATATTGAGTGCCATACCACGTTTAATGATTTCACCAATTTGTTGTTCAGGTGTTGTACGATCTTTCCAATCTTTCAACTGAATAAATGCTAAACCAGCATTTTGACCTACACCTGTAAATGAGAAACCTGAAACACTAAATACAGACTCTACAGATTTTTTCTCATTTTCCATAAAGTATTTAGTCATCGTATCGATCACTTTGTCAGTACGGTCTAAAGTTGCATTTGGTGGCAATTGCACCAAAGTCATGACCACCCCTTGGTCTTCTTCGGGAAGGAACGAAGACGGTAACATTTTGAACAATACAACTAATACTGCAATCACACCTGCATAAACAATTCCTGAGAATATTTTATGGTGTGTCATGAAGTTTACACCACCTTTGTACTTTTCAGCAGTACGATCAAAGGCATCATTGAACCATCTAAAGAAACGCGCAAAGATGCTATTGCTTGGTTTTTTATGTGGATCATGCTGTTTTAAAATCGTAGCACAAAGTGCAGGAGTGAAGGTAAGGGCAACGATCAAGGATAAAATCATTGCAGTTACAAGTGTAATAGAGAACTGACGGTAAATGACCCCAGTTGTTCCACCAAAGAATGCCATTGGAACGAATACAGCAGTCAATACAGATGTGATACCAATCAATGCACCAGAGATCTGTTTCATTGAAAGTTCTGTAGCTTCTACAGGGTCAAGATGATCTTCCACCATGACACGTTCAACGTTCTCAACAACAACAATCGCATCATCGACTAATAGACCGATTGCAAGCACCATGGCAAACATGGTCAAGGTATTGATTGAGAAACCAAAAACATTAATAACCGCAAATGTACCCAATACAACGACAGGTACAGCCATTGTTGGAATAATGGTTGCACGCCAGTTTTGTAAGAATAAGAACATCACCAAGAAAACCAAAATAATGGCTTCAATTAAGGTATGTACTACACTTTCAATGGATAATTTAATAAATGGCGTTGTATCAAATGCCAATTTATCTTTCATACCCGCAGGATAGTTTTTACGTAACTCGACCATGCGTGCTTCAACAGCTTTTGCTGTATCTAAAGCATTCGCACCTGTAGCAAGTTTAATTGCAACACCACCTGCAGGTTTACCATCAAACTTAGAGTCAAATTGATAGTTATCAGCACCGAGTTCAACACGTGCAACATCACCTAAACGTACTTGAGCACCATCAGCCGTATTTTTCAAGAAAATATTCTTGAACTGCTCAGGTGTTGTAAGCATGCTTTGTGCATTGACTGTGGCATTGAGAACTTGCCCTTGAATTGATGGCGCACCACCTAATTGACCCACAGCAACTTGTGAGTTTTGCGCACGGATTGCTCCTGCAACATCACTCGGTGTAATGCCTAAACTTGTCAATTTTGCAGGATCAAGCCAAATACGCATCGCATAAGAGCCACCAAATACTTGAACTTCACCTACACCCGCAACGCGGCTTAAAGGTTCAGAAATATTTGAGTTTACATAGTCTTTAATATCGTTTGCTGACAGACTATCTGACTCAGAGTAGAACGCTAAAACTTGTAAGAAACTTGCACCAGACTTCGTTACTCGTACACCTTGACGTTGTACATCTTCAGGTAAGAGTGCAGTTGCAGATTGCAATTTATTTTGTACTTGAACTTGCGCGATATCAGGATCGACACCTTGTTCAAAGTTTAAAGAAATAGAGGCTTGACCATTACCCGCACTATTAGATGAGATGTAACGTAAACCATCCAGACCATTCATTTGTTGTTCAATGATCTGTGTCACTGTATTTTCAACAGTTGCAGCAGATGCACCAGGATAAGTCGCAGAAATTGTGACTGTTGGTGGCG
This sequence comes from Acinetobacter sp. R933-2, assembly GCF_030325485.1. Taxonomy (NCBI): domain Bacteria; kingdom Pseudomonadati; phylum Pseudomonadota; class Gammaproteobacteria; order Moraxellales; family Moraxellaceae; genus Acinetobacter; species Acinetobacter sp. R933-2. Next base: position 92,268 of record NZ_JACAIJ010000002.1, on the reverse strand, counting down.
CAATCGTTGGGTATTGCGCAATCGGCATTTTTGTTAGCGTGAGAACACCCGCCAACATAATGACTAACGCAATCACCCATGCAAAGATTGGGCGATGAATAAAAAATTGAGCCATTGAGTCTACCCCTTATGCTGAAGTAGCTTTTTGTTCAGTTGTATTATTTTGCTGAGCTGGTTGTGCTTTTTCATCTGCTTTTGGTTGACCCGCTTTAGGATTTGCTCCTTGTGGTGCAGCAGCTTGAGGTTGATAAGGCTTAGCAACAACTTGTTGTTCAGCTTTGACTTTAGCAATACCATCAACAATCACTTTATCGCCTGTGCTTAATCCTTCCGTCACAATCCAGTTTTGACCTTGTATTCCAGAAGTCGTTACAGGACGAGATTCAACTTGACCTTTTGCATTGACAAGCATAGCCATAGCTTGACCTGTAGGCGTACGTGTAATCGCAGCTTGAGGGATCAAATAGGCATTTGGAATCACACCTTGTACGATTTGCGCATTAGCAAACATACCAGGAAGTAATAAGTGATTTGGATTTGAGAACACAGCACGTAATGTCACAGAACCTGTATCAGGGTTTACACTCGCATCAGAAAATGCAAGATTTCCTTCAACAGGGTAGATACTGCCATCTTCAAGCTTTAAGCGAACTTTCGTATTATTACTACGGTCAATACTGCCTTGAGCAAGTTGTTGACGTAAACGAAGTAGTTCAGCACTTGATTGATTAATATCTACATAAATTGGATCAAGCTGTTGAATCGTGACGAGAGCATTTGCTTGACTCGCAGTCACTAAAGCACCAGCAGTCACACTAGAACGTCCAGATTGACCTGAAATAGGCGAACGAACAGTAGAATAGCCAAGATTGACTTCAGCACTACGCAGTTCAGCTTGTGTTGCATTGATATCTGCTTGTGTACCAGCAAAATCAGCTTTACTTGCTGCTAGATCAGCTTCTGCTAATTTTACTTGTGCAACAGCATCATCATATTCTTGTTTAGAAATCGCATTTGAGCTAACCAATTGACGATAACGACCTTCTTTCACACGTAACACGCCTAAATTGGCTTGTTGACGAGCGATGGTTGCTTCTTGGCGTCCTAAATTTGCTTGTTGACGTGTTAAATTTGCACGAGCACTTTCAACAGATGCACGATTGATACGTGAATCAATCTCATAAAGTGGTTGACCCTCACGGACAAAACTACCTTCTGAGAATAGACGTTTTAAAATTACACCACTCGCTTGTGGACGAACTTCAGAAATTTGGTATGCTGCTGTACGCCCAGAGAGCTCTACAGTTTGTTCAACGCTTTGTGGTTGAGCAACAATGACACCAACTTCTGTCGGTGGCATTTTTTGAGCAGCAGCGCTACCTTGTTGTGCATCTTTTGGATCTTTGCTACAACCCACAAGTGCAAGACTTGTTGCTAGAGCACAAGCAGTAAGAGCAGGCGCCCAAAGCTTTGCCGACATCATTATTCCACCTCGTTTAGATTCTTATCTAAAAATAATTTGTTCATACTTAATATTTGTTTCGAAAGCAAAAGCCAGATCAAAGAAACCCAGATAAACCCGATACTCCAACCCGCAAGTACATCAGTTGGAAAATGAGCACCTACATATACCCTCGAAAATCCCATACTTAGGCACCACAAACTAGCAAATATGATTAAAATTTTTGCTTTAGCATGCCGATAAAATATAAAAATGATTAAACAAGCAAGTACAGCGGCATATATGCTATGAGCACTTGGAAATGATGCACCATAGGTTTGCACCATTTGATAAGCAGCCTCAGGGCGTGGACGCTGAATAGAATATTTTAATATCCAACCTACAGCGGAAGCACCTAAAAGGCTAAAACTAATCAACACAACATTTGCATATTTTTTGACATAGGCTTGTTGTAAGCACCATATCCCACAAACCAACAACATGGCAGGTAAACCACCTAAATAAGACAAACTTACAGCGATATGATTTAAAAAATCAGAACGATGTAAACTCATCCAAATGATAGAAGAACTATCAAGTTGTTGTATATACAAAATATTGAGTCCAATACAACTTATACTTAATCCAATACAGCCAAGAATGAATAAAAAGATATAAGGCATATGAGATGACCTTGCTTTGGTTAATCACATGGTTGAGATTAATTAATGTGCTGAAGTGTACTAGCCAGTACACTTTTTTTCAAGTCACTATAAATGAGTAATTTATAGTAAGTTCTTTTTTTTCAAGTTGTAATCATTTGCACAAAATGATAACAATTTAACTAATGACCATTCTTATGCGTTAAAGAGGAATGTTCCTCTACTTGCAAAGGTTGTTTTGGAGGCCAAAAAAAGTCGAGTGGTCTTGTAAAAAAATGAGTAAATACCAATTTTGCCAAAGGTTTCCATTGTTCAAAACGAACTTGTCTTGCTTTGAGTGCGACAATAATCGTCAAACTAAAACTGACAAATAAGTTTGTCATACCAATCAATAAAACACCTAAAAATGAAATGACGATCAATCCAATATCAGGTGAGCCATTGACACACATTAAGCCTTGAATAAAGTTGGCTGACGCAAAAGCGATATGACGAATATCTAAAGGTAAACCTAATATAAAACCAATGGTTCCCATGCTACCTAGCATAATACCAAACAGAAAATTACCTGCTAAAGCACCTAAATTTCGCTCCATATAGTCTGCAAATTTATTTAGTCTATTTTGACCCATTAAATTTTTCAATTTGACATGTGCTTTTAAGCGTGGACTGACCTTACGATAGACTGCCATATTGTCAAAATAGCCTGCGATTAAGCCGGATAAAAATAAACAAACGCCCGCGATTGCAGCATGTGGCACAGCCAAAGATGTAAAAGGATTTAAACTATGCAAAACGACATTGGCTTTGGCATGCGAGAGTAATGGTTCATGCATCGCTATTTGCCAAAAATAAGTAATCAAGGCTGCCGTAGGAATAGCGATAGAAATATTGCCCAAGATCGCAATAAACTGGGTACGAATAATATTGATAATTAAGGCAGCGAGTTCTGCAATCTGAGCTGTTTTAGAGCCTTTTCGATGTTGTACAGTTGAAGCAAGTGCTGCTGCTGTCATTGCAGGTTGTTTGGTTGCAACAGTAAAATGCAAGACATGAATAAACATAAAACCTAATGAATAATTCATGCTGAATAAAAAAGCTTGCATGAGTGGGGCAAGTGTTAAACGCGCTGTTAATATCTTTAACGTTGCCATTGTGGCAATAATAACGCCTGCACCCGCAGCCGCTTTATACATACCCAAAAAGCCTTTTTTATCGGTACTTACATAATGCTCACCCGTTTTACTGGCATTTTCTGTTACTTGTAGCGCAATCAACTCACTATTGGTTTTGAGTAAATGTCGAACACTGGTTTCATTGTAGTGAGCATGCACAAGATCAATGATCAAATCACCGCAAGAGACAGCACGTACTTTATCTTCTTCAACAATTAAATTGAGTAAAATTTCTACTCGATCAAGACATTGCTCAAGTAAAGATAATAAATACGTCAAACTTAAACTGACACCAATACGTTTGGTTGCACGACGAATTTTAAGTACGACATCACGACATTGTTCAATCATGACAAGAGCTTGGTCAGCATCTGGCGGAGCAAGCACCGCGATTTCATTGATATCTCGATGCTGTTTTTTATAAGCCTCAATAAACTCAATAATTTCACGGTTTTGAACTAAGAAAGGTGATTCATATTCACTGAGTTCAGGATAAGCATTAATAAATTCAGGATATAAGCCAATCCCACTGATTCGATAAGACAATACTGTAATGGCTGTGATCAATTCACGTTTGACATTGAGTTCAGCTTTTAGAAAATGACCTTGTGTCAAAATATGGAAAAGCTGATTCCATTGCGCGTCTTTAATATGTTCGAGCCAGTATTTATCTGTACGTTGATGAAATACATTGCCCACTAAATCACGTAAATCTGTTTCATCTTTCAATAAAGGTAAGAAATAAGCACCCAAGCGCTGTGAAAGCTGACTCCAAAAGCCATCAAGTGACAAAATGCCACTATCTGCATATAAACTTGCTTGTTTATGTTGGTTAATAATTTTAAGTAAATAGCCTTGAACATTTAAAGCAGCGGTAGGCGTAATGAGTAAGGCTTGAATAAAAGCTTGTACATGTTGCTGTGTAAGTTCAGCATTTTGACTATGGGCTGGTCGAATACGATTGACCAACTCGATAAGGAGAGATTCATCAGGAATAGCTTGAGGAGACTCAAGCTGTTCCTGCATTTTTAAAAAGATATCATTAAATTTTATATGCATAGGCAAAAATGTAGCTTAAGTTTATTGAATTCTATGTAAAGCAAGTTGTGCCAAATTGAACAAGGCTTGGCGATAAATACTGTCAGGCAAATGTTCTAAAGCACGTATTGCGGCTTGAGTTTCTTCGGTAGCGCGTTGGCTGCAATATTCTAAAGCCCCTGAACTGTGAACAATTTCAATCACACGTGTTAAGTCAGAAGTGCCACCTGTTGCAATGCTTTTACGAATAATTTCATGATCATCGCCTGTTGTATTTCTTAAAGCTGAGATTAAAGGTAAAGTTGGTTTACCTTCCATCAAATCATCACCGATATTTTTACCTAATGTTTCTGCATCAGAGGTGTAATCTAAAATATCGTCAATAATCTGGAATGCATTACCAAAATGACCTGCAAATAAACGTAATGGTTCACGGTACTCAGGTTTACCCGCTAAAATTGCAGCACCTTCGGTTGCAAGTTCAAAGAGGCGAGAAGTCTTACCATGGATAATATCAAGATAGGTTTGTTCTGTGGTTTCAGGTTGATGCTGTGCTTGGAGCTGTAAAACTTCGCCTTCCGCAATTTCACATGTTCCTGTAGAAAAATCTTTCAGTAAAACCATATTATCAAGGTCAACCAAAAGGTCAAAGGCGCGAGAAATAAGGAAATCACCCACTAACACCGCAGTTTGGTTATTCCATGTTGCATTGGCAGTCGGGCGACCACGGCGTAAACCAGATTCATCTACAACATCATCATGAACCAACGTTGCTGTATGCAACATTTCAATAATGGCAGCAAGTTTACGATACGGTTCCATATCTGTTGCACCGCAAGCCTTTGCTGCAAGTAAGCACATGATTGGACGCATACGTTTACCGCCAGCTTCAACAACATGTTTACTGACAGCCATCACGAGTGCGACTTTAGACGTAATCCCTTCATTAATAAACTGATCCATTGCAGCAAAGTCAGTGGCAACAGGCGCGAGAATATCTTGCTTAAAGTCAATGGTCATGTGAAGGAAGCCTCATACAAATGCATTTTTAAGTTGCTAGTGTAACAATTAACATCAATGAATGTTGCTTATGAAAACAGTCATCGTACTGAATCTTAATGATATGTTCTTAATTTGTCCAAAAACTGACGGAATTAGAGCTGTTCTGTAAGTCATTCTTTTGAGCTACATAGTAGCGAATTTAACTGAAAAATCTATTTTAATTTATGTAAAAATAGAAAAAATAGAGTTATTTCAAATATTAATAAAAAATACTGTATAAAATATCTGAATAAAGAATAAACAAATAGAATATTTAACTAAAATGGCTTGTTGTTTAATTCATTATCACTTAAAATCTTTGCCCTTGTATAACCCCCAGTGGCGTTCGTTTTAAGATCGGAATATTCCTTTTTCGGCACGACGACACGGGCAAGTTGGAGTACATTATGTACGCAGTAATCCAAAGCGGTGGTAAACAGCACCGTGTTGTTGAGGGTGAAACCCTTAAAGTTGAATTGTTGAAAGCTGAAACTGGCGCGACTATTACATTTGATGATGTATTAATGGTTGTGAATGGCGAAAGCATTCAAATCGGTGCTCCAGTTGTTGCTGGCGCAAAAGTAACTGCAGAAGTGGTTGGTCATGGTCGTCACGACAAAATCCGTATTGTTAAAATGCGTCGTCGTAAACATTACCGTAAACAACAAGGTCACCGTCAATGGTTTACCGAGTTGAAAATTACTAGTATTGCAGGCTAATCACGAGGAGTAATAGACATGGCTCACAAAAAAGCCGGTGGTTCGACACGAAATGGTCGTGATTCAAACCCTAAAATGTTAGGTGTTAAAATGTACGGTGGTCAAGCTGTGACTGCTGGTAACATTATCGTTCGTCAACGTGGTACAGAGTTCCACGCTGGTGCAAACGTAGGTATGGGTCGTGACCATACTTTATTTGCTACTGCTGATGGCGTAATCAAGTTCGAAGTAAAAGGTCAATTTGGCCGTCGTTATGTAACTGTTGAAACTGCATAAGTTTTAAACGTTCATAGCAATGCCAGTCAGTTGAAAAATTGACTGGCATTTTTTATATCTGAATAAAAATTATTTTAAATCTAAAAATGAAAATAGACCCACAATTACTCGAATTCGCCAAAATTATGCGCACAAATGCCACTGAGGCAGAGCATTTAATGTGGCAACTTTTAGATAATTAGCAATTTATGAATTTGAAGTTCCGCCGTCAGCATGTAATTAAACGCTATATTGTAGATTTTTACTGTCATGAAATTGGTTTAGTCGTTGAGTTGGATGGAAGCCAACACAATACGGATGATGGTAAAGAATATGATGTGGAACGGACAAAGTTTTTAGAGGCTTTGGGTTTTAAAGTTGTAAGGTATTGGAACGATGATGTGTTGGGGGAGACGGATGTGGTTTTAGAGCATTTATGGTCAATATGTACTGAATTAAAAAGCACCTCTCCCTTGCGCAGCAGTGCTGCTCATCTCCTAGAAGGAGAGGGAACTCCAGTGCAAACTCATGCAGGTCTTAAATCAAATAACGCTCCCTCTCCCTATGGGAGAGGGTTGGGGTGAGGTAAACTTGAAAAATAATAATTTAACCTAATAAAGATCTAATATTTAAAATTTAATTGGGGGTATAAAGAATATGTTAGATAAAAAATCAGAAGCTATTGGGCTATTGAATGAAGCTTTGAAAGAACTTGAATCAGCTAAAGGGAGTGTAACTGTTGCAGTTCAAAAATTGTCACGTGCCTCCTTGTTATTGGATGAAAAAAATATATATGTTTGGTCTGAAATTCAATTGGGAAATCAAAAATATATCTTTCACATAAAAAAATTATTGGACTTGATTAGTAAGGAGTTTGAAAAAAAGCAAAAACCCGTAGATATTACTTCTACTGTATTTAAAACAATACTGCAAGAATTAAAAGATAATGGAATTGATCATAAGTTTATTATCACATCTAAATTTGTTAGTCTAAAAAACTCAGATTCAGCTGGTGGTTTGGTTCATTCAATTCATGTATTAGAGGATCAATTACCTTACCTAAAAAAGAATGGGAATGATAAAACTTTATATTTGAAAAATGTACAAGACCATATCGATTATATAAAGAAAAAAGCACATGAATACTGTGTGAAATTAAGTAATAAATATAAATATTCGGATACTTCTATAGGTTGTTTTGATTTATTGAAAAATGCCGTGGATGATAAACTACTTGATTTAGAACCTGAGTTAGCACAACAACTAATGCTTGCATTTAAAGGTATATCATCAAAAAACTCTGAGGAATGGTCGCAAGCATTAACTTCATGTCGTAGATTGCTAGAAGCTTTAGCAGATAAACTTTATCCACCAAACGATAAGGTAATTAACAAACGAACTTTTAAAGCCAATCAATATATCAATCGCTTATGGCAATTTATGTCCGAATCAATTGAGTCTGAGAGCAATCGAGATTTAGCTAAAATGCATGTAGATTATTTAGGCTCATGGTTAGAAAAAAACTATAAAATGACCAATAAAGGTGTTCATGCTGAAGTTAGTCAATTAGAAGCAACTCGTGTTGTTTTTCATATGTATTTAATGCTTTCTGATATTTTAGACTATTTAGATCCTTCACAAATAAGTAGTAGCTCGAAACCTTCTTTAAAAACAGCAACTCTAGATGATTTTGAAGTACGATTAAATGTTAAGCGCGACATAGCGAAAGCAATTTATAAAGTGAGAATTGAGAAAAATGGCTCCCTTACTTTTGATGACTTAAAAGGAGTTCGAGGTATAGGCACTAAAACGCTACAATTAGCACAAGAACAATTCTCTGAATAAAAAATCCCCTCAATTGAGGGGATTTTTTAAATCAAATATAGCATCAAAGAGCCGCAATCTGCTCCATATTCGCTTTAATCTTCGCTAACTGATCAGCAAACTCAGCAAGTTTAACTTTCTCACCTTCAACCACAGCAGCAGGTGCTTTCGCTACAAAACTTTCATTGCCAAGTTTAGTCGCAATTTGGTCATGTTGCTTTTGAACCTTGTCGAAGTCTTTTTGTAGACGACCAAGTTCCGCTTTCGGATCAATCAAACCCTTCATAGGAACGAATACAGACACATGACCAACTACAGAAGACGATGACAATGGCGGTTGCTCAGCATCAGCAAGGAAAGTAATGCTTTCAACTTTTGCCAACGCTTTAAACAATGGTTCAATACGTGCGATCTGCGCTTTTTCAGCATCCGTGGTATTTTGTAGAAGCACAGGTAACAAACGCGCATTACCTAAGCCCATTTCACCACGGATGTTACGAACTGCACCAATCAAACCTTGAAGCCATTGCATATCTGCTTCAGCTTGTTCATTGATCTTCGCTTCATCGGCAACAGGGTATTGTGCCAACATGATGCTTTCGCCTTGCAGACCAATCATTGGTGCAAGCGTTTGCCAGATTTCTTCAGTCAAGAACGGCATGATTGGATGTGCAAGACGTAAAGACGCTTCCATCACCGCAAGCAACACACGACGAACTTCCGCTTTACGCTCAGTCGACACATTTTCATCATTTAGAACTGGCTTAGTCAGCTCAACATACCAGTCACAGTATTCATTCCAAATGAACTCATAAATTGCTTGCGCAGCCAAGTCCAAACGATACGTCGCAAAGGCTTGCTGAACCGCTTGTTCCGCTTTTTGTAAACGGCTTACGATCCACTGTTCAGGCAGTTCCCAAAGGTCTTGACGAACTTCTTGACCAATGGTTTGACCTTCAACATTCATCAGAACGAAACGGGTTGCATTCCAAATCTTGTTGGCAAAGTTACGGTAACCTTCAACACGTTTCATGTCGAATTTGATGTCACGACCTGTATTGGCAAGCGCACAGAAAGTGAAACGAACCGCATCTGTACCATAAGCTTGAATACCTTCAGGGAATTCTTTACGGGTTGCTTTCTCGATTTTTGGTGCAGTTTTCGGGTTCATCAAACCTGTAGTACGTTTTTGCACGAGGGTTTCAAGGTCAACACCGTCAATCAAATCTAATGGGTCAAGAACGTTGCCTTTAGACTTCGACATTTTTTGACCTTCGCCATCACGGACTAAACCATGCACATACACGGTTTTAAATGGAACTTGTGGCGTACCATCTTCATTTTTCATAAAGTGCAACGTAAACATAATCATACGTGCAACCCAGAAGAAGATGATGTCAAAACCAGTCACCAATACATCCGTCGGGTGGAAAGTATTTAAGAAATAGTTTTCTTTATCTTTCTCTGCGTCGCCTGTCCAACCTAAAGTTGAGAATGTCCATAGTGCAGAAGAGAACCATGTATCAAGTACGTCTTCATCTTGGCTCAGTGCAAGATCAGCAGGCAGATTGTGTTTTGCACGAACTTCAGCTTCATCACGACCAACATAGATGTTGCCTTCAGCATCGTACCAAGCAGGGATACGATGACCCCACCACAATTGACGAGAAATACACCAATCCTGAATGTTGTTCATCCACGCCATGTACATGTTGCTGTATTGTTCAGGCACAAATTTAATGTCACCGTCTTTTACAGCTTTAATCGCAGGCTCAGCAAGTGGTGCAATTTTTACATACCATTGGTCTGTCAATAATGGCTCAACAATCACGCCTGAACGGTCACCGCGAGGGGGTTTCAAGGTATAAGGTTGAATTTGATCTAACCAGCCTTCAGCTTCAGCTTGTTCAACCAATTTTTTACGTGCAGCAAAACGTTCCAAACCTACGTATTCTGCAGGTGCAGGAATAGTTTTAGAAATTTGTTCACCCGCTTTCGCGATATATTCAAACTCAGCCAATACTTCAGCATTTTTGTTGAAAATGTTAATGATCGCGAGTTCACAACGTTTACCCACTTCATAGTCATTGAAGTCATGTGCAGGGGTGATTTTTACACAGCCTGTACCAAACTCTTTATCGACATATTCATCTTTAACAATGGCAACCGCACGACCTGTAATTGGGAGGATAATGTTTTTACCCACAAGGTGTGCATAACGCTCATCATCAGGTGCAACTGCAACTGCTGTATCACCAAGTAATGTTTCAGGACGAGTGGTTGCCACAACAATGTGGTCTTTACCATCATGGGTACGCAGTGACTTGTCTTCAAAGAAATATTTGAAGTGCCACAATGAACCTTGTTCTTCTTTATCAGACTCAACTTCTAAGTCAGACAATGCAGTTTGTAGTTTTGGATCCCAGTTCACCAAACGTTTACCACGATAGATCAAACCGTCTTCGTGCAGTTTTACGAAAACTTCTTTGACTGCATTAGATAAACCTTCATCCATAGTGAAGCGTTCACGTGACCAATCTACTGATGAACCCAGACGACGAATTTGACGGGTAATATTACCGCCAGATTGTTCTTTCCATTCCCAGACTTTTTCAATGAACTTTTCACGACCTAAGTCATGACGGCTAATGTCTTGAGCACCAAGCTGACGTTCAACCACCATTTGCGTTGCAATACCCGCATGGTCTGTACCTGGTTGCCATAAGGTATTTTTACCAGACATACGGTTATAACGTGTCAAGGCATCCATGATGGCATTGTTAAAACCATGACCCATGTGCAAGTTGCCTGTGACGTTTGGTGGCGGAATCATGATACAGAATGAGTCGCCTTTACGAGAAGGTTGGAAATAACCATTCTCTTCCCAAGTCTTGTACCATTTTTTCTCGATCTCAGTCGGATCGTAGGTTGTAGCAATATTTTGCGCTGAATCAGTCATAGTAAAAACAGATCAAAAGTGAGTGAAAAATTAGATTCATTGTAGCAAATAAATTTCCTAAGTGGGGGATTCTCATCAAGTGTATAGAACGCTCTGGTTGGGCAGTAAACTTCACTGAGCGAGTATCAAAGTTTGAGCAAGAAAATTTTATTGATGAATAGAATCATCACAACATTCATTAAAGTCAAAAAATAAGATAAAAGGTTGGTCAGTATTGCAATAAATATTTTAAAAAAATAAATGAATCAGTGGCTTAATATATTTTTAAAATGTAAAAAGAATCAAGAAAAGACAATGCATATAATGATAAGCTTTGCTAATATTTTGTCACCATTGATTGACCCATAATATTAACAAAAAGGCTGATTTGTATGACTTATAAAATTAACTTAGCAATTGACACTTCAACTTATCAAGCACTGCAAAATGTCACTGAACGTTTAAATCAGGGAGATAAAGAAAATCTATCTAAACAATTAGGCACGATTTTTACAGATATGTCTTGTCAGGTTTTAGATCAGGTTTTTGGACGCTTGATTGAAGAAAAACGAGGAAAAGATTTAGATGCCAAAGGACAAAAAAGTTTAAAAGAAGCCGAACAGATTTTTGAGCAAATTGAAAATGCATTACGAAAATATATGCCATGGTCGATTTCCTTTTTTGGGAATGATCGTTTAAAGCCTGTGGCAAATCATATTTTACAAAAATTTGACCCATCTAATCCTGAACAAATTTATATGTACTATGTGTTAGACCGTCATTTAGGTGAGCAAGCGAGTCAAAATATTCAGCAAGTTTTAGAAGGGAATATTCAGGCATTACCAGCCACCTTAAAAAATTTAGTTAAAATCATTGATTTGGGTATTTCTGAGTTTATTCGAGATCCAAAAACCTTATTAAAATTTAATTTTGTGGTCGATAAAACTTTAAATGGTGTCATTAATATGATTACCAGTACAGGTTATAAACGCCTAGAAAAGGTAGGGGATGACTATAAAGCAGGTGATGCAGAAAAAGCACAGCATTATGCAAAACATTTTAATCATTTTTTAGTGCGTAGTTAATTTCTGGGTACTTTGCATGAAATATTTTTCATGGCATATTTAAAATCAATTATTTAGGAAGATAGTTCATGGACATGAAGGTTGTTTGGATTACAGGAGCTTCATCAGGTTTAGGTAAGGCTTTAGCAAAAGAGTGTGCTTTACAAGGTGCACAAGTGGTACTGAGTGCACGCCGTTTAGACGAGTTGGAAAATGTTCGTGTAAGTTTGCTCAATCCAGATCGTCATATTTCGGTTGCAATGGACATCACCAATGAATCACAAGTTCGTCATGCTTATGAGCAAGTGCTCAAAGAAAAAGGTCGAATTGATTGGTTGATTAATAATGCGGGTCTCAGTCAACGTGCATTGATTGCAGATACGACCATGCAAACAGAACGTGCCATTATGGAAATCGATTATTTTTCACAAGTTTTTTTAACGAAAACCGTATTGCCTACATTCTTAAAACAGAAATCAGGTCGAATTGCCTATGTATCAAGTATTGCAGGTTTGCTTGGTACGCAATATCGTGCGTCATATTCGGCAGCAAAAGCCGCGATTCATATGTGGGCAAATAGTTTACGTGCTGAAGTTGCCAAAGATGGTGTGAATGTTTCAGTGATTTTTCCAGGTTTTGTTAAAACCAATGTATCTTTTAATGCATTGAATGGTGAAGGTAAGCCTCAAGGTCATCAGGATGAAGCCATTGAAAATGGTTTAGATGCAGATGAATTTGCACAACAAACGATAGAAGCTTTACAAAAAGGGGAAGAGTTTATTGTGGTTGGAGGACGAAAAGAAAAACTGGGTGTATTGGTATCACGTATTTCACCGAAAATTTTATATAAAATGATTCGGAAAATGAAAGTGAAATAAGTTCATTGATGAAAATAGGGCAGGAGAGATTTACATGAATATTATTTTAAAAATAATGTGTGGATTTCTCTCTGCTATTTGTCATCACAACAAAAAAATGATCCTAAAGTTTGATGGTCAGCAGTATCAAGTACCTACATTATATAAACACGATTATGCTTATTAGATATAATCTATAGTGGTTAGAGCTTTGTATTGTAAAGTTATTTTTATATGATAAAAATTGAATCAAGTGAAAAGTGGTAATATGTTAAATAACGAAATGACTTTAGAACAAATTAATCAATTTTTAGCAAGTAAAGCGCAGCATATTCAAACGGCATTTAAAAATCGTGATTATTTGAGTGCTAATCAACAACTTTTAGAGCTGATTCAAGTCGTTCCTTCACATCAAAATGTGCTCTGTGATTTAGCGATCACAGAAATGCGTTTAGAAAATTATCAGATTGCATATGATTATTTGCAACAAGCGATACAATATCATCCTCATACTGTAGAAATTAATACTTATGATGCAATGAGTGAAGTATGTTATTTTTTAAATGACAGAAAACAACAAAAGCATTATGGGCGTTTAGCGAATCAAGCAAAAAAAGATGCAGTGCAACATGAAAAAAAATTAAGCCTTCCTCAGACTACACCTCCTAAATTTAACCCACAAGCACCCTCTGAAAATATTATTAGTTATTCTTTATATGGTGATTTACCACGTTATTGTGAAGGGGCAGTATTAAATACTCAATTTGCAAAGGAAATTTTTCCTGAATGGACATGTCGTTTTTATATTGATGAAAGTGTACCGCGCAAAATTGTAGAACGATTAAAAGCATTAGGTGCACAGATCATTTATGTGAATGAACAGCAAAGACAGCTTTCAGGTTTATATTGGCGCTTTTTTGTCATGCATGATCCACAAGTAAAACGTTTTTTAGTTCGTGATGCTGACTCATTTTTATCTTATAAAGAGCGTGCGGCGGTTCAAGCATGGATTGACTCAGATTGTTATTTTCACTGTATGCATGATTCTTATGATCATGTGGAGTTATTATTAGCAGGAATGTTTGCAGGTTGTTCAGGTATTTTCCCTGATATTGAGCAAGATATACACCAATTTTTAGCTCGGGATCGACATCTGATTGAACGGGTAATGGATCAGCACTATCTACGATATTGTATTTGGCCTACAGCCGCACAAAGTATTTTGATCCATGATAGTCAAGGTTATGATGCTACAGCCTTAGATTTTCCATTAAACATAAATGAATATGATGAAAATTTTCATATTGGTCGTATTGAAGCGAGATGGAATGTGCAAGTAGAACATACATTTGAGCCAAATACATGGTTAATTTGGTCTTTAAAAGATCAGACTCAACGCACAATTTGTGAATATGATATTTATGTGGAAAGTCAGCGATTTAATATCATGCTTCCTAAAGTTTATACAGACCGTTTACAGCGCGGTGAATGGTATATTGAAACTCGACTTAAGCTTTCATCTGTGATTTAGATGACGTGAAACATCACAATAATATGGATGATCTGTTTAAATCAGAGCCATTTTTGCATGCATATTAAAGTTTTTTCCACTGTATATTTTCATTGCTAAACTGGAGTAAAAACGAAAAACCAGATTCATCTGCCACCAAGTAAGAAGATGGATTGACCATCAGCACTTTTAATAAAATACCCGCTTCTATCGTAATGGGTTGTAATTGATCTTTCGTTAAAGTTACAGGTTGAATTAATTCAACAATCTCCATCTTTAATCCTAACTCATTATTTCGCAGTAAATATCATATAAATTATGACATATTTATTATGTTTTTTATGAGTTTAAACTGAGCGTTTAAGTGGAATAAATGAATATTTTGATTGAATTTTATACTAAAATGTAAAAATACCTGTCTTGATATAATGAAATAAAAACAGTGTATTTTTACATGAATTTAAAAGCTTATAAATGAACTGTTGCACCTAAAGCTTGGATGAATTGTGCCATCCATGCAGGGTGTGCAGGCCATGCAGGTGCGGTGATTAAATGCCCATCCGTTACAGCTTCTGTTACAGCAATCTCCGCATATTGACCGCCTGCAAGTTTGACTTCAGCAGCACAAGCAGGGTAAGCCGAGCATAAGCGACCTTGAAGAATATCAGCCGCAGCAAGAATTTGAGCACCATGACAAACCGCAGCAATTGGCTTTTGTGCAGTATCAAATTCACGTACAATTTCAAGGATTCTTTCATTCATACGTAGATATTCTGGAGCACGTCCACCAGGAATCACTAAGCCGACATAATTTGCTGTATTGACCTCGGAAAAATTATAGTTAATCGCAAAGTTATGCCCACGCTTTTCACTGTAGGTTTGTTCACCCTCAAAGTCATGAATTGCGGTAGCAATGTGATCACCTGACTTTTTGTCAGGACAAACCGCATGTACTGTATAGCCTAAGCCCACTAAAAATTGGAAGGGTACCATTGTTTCATAATCTTCAGCATAATCGCCAACGAGCATTAAAATTTGTTTAGACATTATTCAGCCCTCTTTCATCCATTTGTTAAAATTATCTATTGAAACATAGCATAGCCGATTGACAGAATTAAGGCAGATCGACACATCTTTAGTCGTAAATTTTATAAAATAAGCAAATTTCTATTTTGTTAGAGCAAAGCAATAAAAAAATATAATGACAAGTTACTAAAATACATAAAAATTATTGTGATTTCTTATTCTTAATTAAGCTTTTAGGATTAATATCAGGTCACTTAGAAAAAATATTAAGGATATCAAGCATCAATGTTTAAATCTTTTTTTCCAAATCCAAAATGGTTTTTTGGTTCATTGCTGATTTGGTTCATCATTAACTTAGTGCTGTGGTATAGCGGTGGTAAATCTTGGGGAGAGTTCATTGGTTTTCCTCAAGCTTATGCGACAACAGAGTTACCCATTAATGTGACACGTTTTTGGTCAGCACAGTTTCTTTGGTTTTACCTCTGGTTTTTTGTTTCAACTGCACTATTTGCGGCATTTTGGAAATGGAAATCGAATAATAAATGGCAAGCGTGGTCAGTATGGGGCTCAGCTTTTATTTTGTTTAATGTTTGGTTTGGGGTACAGGTGAGTGTATCTCTCAATGCTTGGTATGGTCCATTTTGGGACATGATCCAAAAAATGCTCAGTAGTGGTGGTGGCAATATCCAAGATTTGTATATGGGCACATTGACATTTTTATTAATTGCGATGGTTGCAGTTACTGTGGCTGTCATCAACTCATTTTTTGTCAGCCATTATATTTTTCGTTGGCGTACTGCAATGAATGAATATTATACAGCACATTGGGGTAAATTGCGCCATGTGGAAGGTGCTTCACAGCGTGTGCAAGAAGATACCATGCGTTTTGCAACAACACTTGAAGCTTTAGGTGTGAGTTTTATTAAAGCCATTATGATTTTAATTGCTTTTTTACCTGTCTTAATTCAGCTTTCTGAACGTGTTCCAGTCTTACCTATTGTGGGTGAAATTAAGTATTCGTTGGTATGGGCTGCAATAGGTTGGGCAATTTTTGGTACATTTTTATTGATGGTGGTTGGGATTAAATTACCAGGTTTAGAGTTTAATAACCAAAAAGTCGAAGCAGCCTACCGTAAAGAATTAGTTTATGGTGAAGATTATGTAGATCGTGCCCAGCCTGCGACATTAAAAGAATTATTCCAAAACGTGCGTAAAAACTATTTCCGTTTATATTTTCATTATGCTTATTTTAATATGGTGAGCACATGGTATGCACAGCTCGATATTTTATTTAGTTTGGTTGTGTTATTTCCATCTATTGCAGCAGGCACAATGACTTTGGGCTTACTGAACCAAATTGGTAATGTGTTTGATAAAGTCCGTGAGTCTTTTCAGTATTTAATTAGTTCATGGAAAACGATTATAGAACTATTATCTATTCATAAGCGTTTAAAAGCCTTTGAATCTGTTTTAGATGAAAAATAATGATTTCATAACAAAAGAAAAGAGCATCCAAAAATGCTCTTTTTTATCTAAGCATCAATAACATAGCAATGAATTAAGGCATTTTGCAACAGAGCAGCAAAGCTTTCGACTTCGATGTTTTCTAAGACTGCAAAACAAATACTGTCATGATCTGTATTGATATAAAGCAGGCTTTTATGATGTGGTTTGAGATAATGTGCCAAAGATTCCATACCATCTTGCATAGATTCATCACCATCCATACGCGACCATTGCCAACCAGTAAACTCATCAAAATCAGCCAAATGATATAAACTTTCAGTATCTTTATAATCAAAATGATAAAGTTTTGGAGCCGCAACGTTTAAATATTGCCAATATAAGGTATAGATATTTTGACTTTCACAATAGACTAAAACATCCTCTTGAGCGATTTCAAATTCTTCGATAATAAAAGCATTCGTTGAATGAATCAGTTCAGTTGCTTGTTCTTGGTTTTGTCCACAAAGTAACAATGATATGTCATGCAACCATGCGCTTGCTGTCACTTGCTCAAGCCATTCATTTATTTTAATTTCAAATTGTGCCTCGGTACTGCGACCTAGTAATGCATCATGCAGGGCAGCAAAATAATCTGCGCGAGTCATTTCTTCGTTGACAATAAACTCAAAGCTATGAATATCAAAATAGCCACATTGCGCTTCGTTATTTAAACCATCAAAACATAAAATTTTATCGTGTTGTACATGTAAATAAGGCAGGGAATAGTAGTCGCTATGAATGAGCAATGTCCCTTTTTTATTGAAAATATTAATTTTTAGATCATGGTCAATGGCGACAATTTTTCCACCTTTAAAAATTTTAGGCGGCGAGTCTTGAAAGCCACGTTCAATATTTTGATATTTACAAGGAATGATCATTTCGCCATGTTTATTGATCACACCATAATTTTCACGCTGATCATCAGATTTAAATTGACGTAATGTTGCTAGACCATGCTTAGCGTTGATTTTCCCTAAAATGGCATGATCCAGTTGGAAAACCAAATCACCTTGTGGTGTATAAACATTGAGTTTTTGATCACAATCTTCTGCACGAATAAATCCATCTTCATAACGACCATAATCAATAAATTTAAGATTATCTTGTAGTAAGCTTAAGCTTGGAAAATGTAGTAATTGTTGAATAATTTCTCCATCTTCTTTCAAAATACTGTGACTGATTAATGCATTGCTATAAACCTCAATGTTATTGAAACCTTTGGAAAATGGCAGAATTTCATTCCCATTCAAGTCATAAAGAGCACTCGAATGTAATAAATCCTTTACAGCTTTAGATGCAACAATAAACCCTCCTTGCACAAATGCCATCTCAATTTCTAAACTCAGTGGTAAAATTTCACGACCATAGGGCGTAACTAAGGCTGAAAAAGCATGATCTACTGCATGCTTTTTAGAGGGTAATTTTTTATTTTTAGGATAAACAGTAAAAGCGTCAATCGCATCTTGGAAAAAGCGAGTTTCAGTGAGCGCCCATTGTTTAGAAAAATCTTCATTCCACCAAAAATCTTCAAAGTCAGCCTGAATATCCCAAATGCGTGCGATACATTTTCGATCCCACCAACCTAACTCAAATTGTGGGCGTTGTATGATTTGATTGGCAGTTGAATGTTTAAGCTCAAAAATATTATTTAAATTAAACTGTTTAGACAACTCCGAAATTTGCTCTAATTGTTTTAAAAATTTCTTTGAGCCAAAAGTAGCATCGTTAAACAGGGTACAGTCCAACATTAACCATGTTTTATGTGTCGTTTGAATGGTCTGATCAATATGTTGCCATTTTTCAGCAATATCGAGAGGGAAATTTTGAATATCTTGTTGAAAGTGTAAATTTAAAAAATTCCAGCGTTGTTTGACTTGAGAAATTGGCGTAATCAACGTAGATAGACTTTGTGTATCTACATAGGTATTGCTGGCAACTTTCTCAGGTAAATGCTCAAGATCTCCCATTAAATATGAAAATAATAGCGGAATATGAGAGAACCATTCAGCCCAAGCCTCAATTTGAGGATTATCAAAATGCCATTCTATGCTATTTGGTAAACAATCAATTGCAAATAAAGTACATGATTTTGCCATTTTTATAAGATTAAAAAGTGATATTGAGTCAATGAAGCTTAGATTTTATTCACTTATTTTTAAAGGGATTTCAAGTTGTTAATGTGTAGCATGATAAAAATTTAAAATCGGACGCATTAATTGCTGGTTATTTGGATTCAATGTCACATGAATATTACAAAAATTAAAATCACCATCATTGCTATATTTTGCGACACCATGCGTTTTAGTCTTTTGCTTTGCAATTTGATAACTAAAAAATGCAGTATTTTTATTGGGATAAACCAAAGTTAACTTTTTATGAGAGTCTTGCATACCACCATATTCATATTCAATACTTTGTTTAAGCAATTGTGGGAAATATAAACTTGCTGAAGGATAACCACAACCTGCACAAACTGAAGAATCATAAAGTGTAATGGCTTCTTGATGATCTGGACTCATGAGCAAACTTGAACCTGTTCCATTTGCTCCAGCATCTGTTTGGATGTCTTGCCAATGTCGAGGAACAAGAACGACACCAAGCTCAGGTAAACTTAGAAGCTTGAGTTGCTTAGCTAAATTTGTGTCTAAGTTAAAATTAAAATGACAAGACTGAGCATCACATTTTTTAATTCGAGCAATATAACCATCATCGACAGGATTCAGTGCGGTGACACCATAAAAGGGAATACTGACATTGTTTTGAAATGTTGCATGCCCTAAAAAGTATTGTTGATTATTGATTTTTCTCGCTTTTTCATTATTTGAAAATTGAGGGAATTGTGGCTGAAACGTTTTGATTTCAGCACGTACGGTGTTTGCCAATAATAATAGAAAAATAGGAATAGCGATTTTAAACATGATGGTTTTGTCCTGATGTAATCTTTGTTCAAGTTAGATTTAAATAAGCAGTCATTTTTAGGCATCAAAAATTCTAAAAATAAGCATAAAGAATCCTCGAATGAGAAACCAAATCAACTGTAAAATTCCCATGAAAATCATTTCAAAGAGAACTTCAATAAGAAATTTTATAATTGCTTTGATGATGCGTTTTAATTGTTGAAATGGAAAATAAAAAATCCCTAAACAAAATTGCTTGATTGGAGAGAGCGTATTGCCTAAAAATGTAGTTGGAAAATTATTTTCATTGGCATAAATCAGTGCAAATAACCACATGATTATAAAATAAGCCAAAATCAGCAAAAAAATATAGCTCAGCATGATATTTACCTAAAGAATTTTAACTTTTAAGCATCACAATTTCCTGCATTATCAAGTGCAGAAAAATACCATTTTCCATTAATTTTGCTGAAAAATAGATGCATATCATCGCCAATATCTTTACTCTTGCCTACATATTGTAACTCAACTAATTGTTTTTCAAAGGGTAAGATTTTTTTAAGTTCTAGATTGAGTTCTTGCTGAGACATTTCAATAATATCTTGATTATTCTTACTTAACCCTGAAAATGGCTTATGGTTATTTGTGGTATAAAATAAACCTGATTTATTCCAAGAGGTACAGTCCATTGTGGGCAGCTGTGTGCTTTTGATCAGTTTTTGATTGGCTTTAGGTGCTTGATAAAACCACATATTTGAGCCATTCGCTTCGTATTGAGGAAATGAAAATTCTGAACGCGTATAAAAACTTTGATTGATTGGTACCCCAATTTTATTCCAATAAATATAACCATATTGTGGGTGAATATATTGTCGAATCGTTTGAACATCTTGGACGTTAAAAGCGTAGCTCACTGTTTGGATGACGTGCTCAAGTTCCGTATCGATAGCAGCAAAAGAGACAGAAATTTCTAATAGATAAATGATAAGGCTATATTTTAAAAATTGAATTTTAGACATGTTTTTGTACCTTCATATTTTAATCTTTTCTTTATTTATAGTGAGGAATAGTAATAAAAAATAAGTACTTTCAATGCATGAAATTTGTAATCTATTCCAAATGATTATGATGTTTGTGAAAAAAAGCAGGTCGATAAACAACCTGCATGGGGTGTTCTACTGAATATTTAACGCAATTTATTTATGTGTACTGACCTGAGTCATACGTGGAATTTTAGGTAAATCTTCTAGAGCTGGATCAATTTCATCTTCTTGGGCATGTACCAGAAAGTCTACGCGTTTACGTAAATTTTTAAACTCAGTTGTTGTCATTAATTCTGGATGACGAGGACGTGGTAAATTCACTTCAATAATTTCTTTGATTTCACCTGGATTGGCTTTTAATGCAACAATACGATCTGCTAATAAAATGGCTTCATCCATATCATGTGTTACAAAAATAATTGTAATATCAATGTTTTGCCATAAGTCCATAAGGTGTTTTTGCATTTTTTGGCGTGTATGTGGATCAAGTGCACCAAAAGGCTCATCCATCAGTAAAATTTTAGGTTCATTGACTAATGCTCGTGCAATGGCGACACGTTGCTTCATTCCTCCAGAAAGTTGGTGTGGATATTGGTTTTCATATTTTTCTAAGCCAATAATATTAATCCATTCTCGTGCGGCAGCTTCGGCAACAGGATTGCTCGAACCTTTCATAAGTGGTCCAAACATGACATTTTCTTTGACAGTTTTCCATGGGAACAAGGTATAACCTTGAAATACCATACCGCGTTCGGGGCTAGGACCGTGAATTTTTGTACCATCCACTAAAATTTCACCACTACTATAGGGGTCAAGTCCTGCAACTATTCGGCTCAAGGTTGATTTTCCACAACCAGATGGACCAATGATACAAATGAACTCTCTTTTATGAATTTTTAAATCAATTTGCTTTAATACCGTTCTTTCCTGTTGCTGATATTTAAAGATTTGGCTGAGTTTTTTGGCTTCTAAAATGATAGGACGTTGATAAATTGCATTAAAATAAGCATTTGCATCAAAATCAGTCGCGTATTGAGGATGATGATTCATTATTTTGCTCCTAATTTCCATTTAAATAGACGTTGCCCTAACTTCATGAGTACAACATCGCACAGTAGACCAATCACCCCAATAATGAGAATGGCGGCATAAACATTGTCAAAATTTTGATAACGTGCTTGTTGAGTAATAAACCATGTAATGCCTGAGGTCGTACCAATCAGTTCTGACACGATTAAATAAGTCCAAGCCCAACCAAGTAATACGCGTAAATCACGATAGATATCAGGTAGGGCAGCAGGAATTACGACATTAAATAAGCTTTTGAATGGGTTCGTACCCAGTGTGAAACCTGCTTCAATTAAACTTTTATCAACTAAACGTGTGGTATTGGCAATAATTAAAATTTGTTGAAAAAGCGTGCCGATGACAATAATGGCAATTTTAGGTGCATCATTGATCCCTAAAATAGCCACAGCCAAAGCCCCAAAAGCAGGTGCAGGTAGATAACGAAAAAATTCGACAAAAGGTTCGGTTAGTTGGGAAATTGTTTTAGAAAATCCACATAAAATCCCCAATGGAATGCCAATAAGCGATGAAATAAAAAATGCAGTAAAGACAATTTTAATACTATGCCACAAGCTTTGATGAAACCAAGGTGCATCTGCTTGTACTGGTGCTGTAGTAAAGGCAGTTACTAAAGCAAGCGCAACTTCATGTGGTGCAGGTAAATAAATAGGATTGACTAATTTTCCTTGAGGCGGTGCTTGGTCATGATTGACTGCATTTTGGGCTTCACTATAGAAAATAGCTTTGTCTACTCGGCTACCTACTTGTAGAAAAGTCGAACTTCCTGAGTTTGTGATCTGAACTTGAGGATGCCAAATAAAAGGTAAATAACTGACCGCACACCACAATAAAATAGGAATCAAAAAAGAACAAAAACCTAAATATAGTTTTTTGCTTGCACTGAGTTCACTAGCAACATAAGCCATAACGTGTCGCCCCAATATTACGATTTTTTTAAAATGTAATACTGTTAAGCAAAATGAGTGCCATATCTATTTTTTAAGTTGAAGCATCGAGGTTTAATCATAAAGCGTTGCATATTGCTCTGATACTGATGAAATGAAGTGCATTAATGCACGATATTTGCACTGTTTTGGATAATTCTGTTCTTGTATTTCGCTCAAGCTTAAATAGATTTTTTTTGTTATAGTAGCTGACTTATTTTATACATCTATTTTATATAGGAAATGTAGCGAATGACTCAGACGCACTCAACAGTCCCAAAAAGTAAGAAAAAGCTGTTTATGCTTTTGAGTTTAGGCATCATTATTCCAGTATTACTCATAGTGATCGCATTTGTCGCTATTAAGAATGATGCAGAAAATCAAAAAGAATATGACCGTATCCGTCAGGAACAAGCAGCCCGAATTGAATTAAAAAAACAACAGCAAGAGCAACAAACCATTCATGAAAGTCATTCTGAATAAAGCAACATTTCTCATAAAGTAAAAAAGTGTACGATAAAAAACCGCTCAAATTTGAGCGGTTTTTTATATCAAATAAAAATTATTTGTTTTTGTCTTTTAACTGAGGAACAGCAGAACCTGTACCGACTGCAAGTAAACCTGCACCTGTATAGATACCCAATTTTGCACGAGTATCTGTGATGTCAAGGTTACGCATAGTTAACTGACCAATACGATCCATAGGAGTAAATACAGAATCACCTTTTTCCATCGTTAAACGCTCAGCTTCATAAGTGAGGTTTTCAGACTCAGTGTTCATAATCGTGTAATCATTACCACGACGAAGTTCTAAAGTCACAGTACCTGTGATCGCTTTAGCCACCCAACGTTGTGCAGTTTCACGCAGCATTAAAGATTGAGAATCGAACCAACGACCTTGATACAATAAACGACCTAAACGTAAACCGTTGATGCGGTATTGTTCAATCGTATCTTCGTTGTGAATACCAGTCACTAAACGCTCATAAGCGATGTGAAGCAGTGCCATACCTGGAGCTTCATAGATACCACGAGATTTTGCTTCGATGATACGGTTTTCGATTTGGTCAGACATGCCTAAACCATGACGACCACCGATACGGTTTGCTTCAAGAATGAATTCGACTGGATCTTCGATACGTTTGCCGTTTAATGCAACAGGGAAACCTTCTTCGAAAGTTACAGATACTTCTTCAGCTTCGATTTTTACGTCGTCTTTCCAGAATGCAACGCCCATGATTGGATCAACGATTTTGATACCAGCGTTTAGGTATTCAAGATCTTTCGCTTCATGAGTAGCACCCAACATGTTTGAATCTGTTGAATATGCTTTTTCTTTTGACATTTTATAGTCAAAACCATTGTCGATGAGGAATTGTGACATTTCCGCACGACCACCGAGCTCATCGATAAATGTTTGGTCTAACCAAGGTTTGTAAATTTTAAGAGCAGGGTTAGTCAATAAACCATAACGATAGAAACGTTCAATATCGTTACCTTTATATGTTGAGCCGTCTCCCCAAATGTTCACATCATCTTCTTTCATGGCAGTTACAAGCATTGTACCTGTTACTGCACGACCCAATGGGGTTGTGTTGAAGTAAGGAACACCACCAGTGCTGATATGGAATGCACCACATTGAATTGCAGCAATACCTTCTAATGCAAGTTGTAAACGGCAGTCAACCAAGCGTGCTTTTACTGCGCCATAAGCTTCTGCTTTACGTGGAATTGCATCATAGTCATCTTCATCAGGTTGACCCAAGTTTGCAGTATATGCATAAGGTTCTGCGCCTTTTTGTTTCATCCACAATAAAGCTGCTGAAGTATCTAGACCACCAGAGAAAGCGATACCCACTTTTTTGCCTACTGGTACATTCTGCAAGATCGTTGCATTATCAGTCATTGCTAGTCCTAACTATTTTGAAATAGGCACCACAAAATCGGGTCACCCAAGAGAATTTTATAAACGCAGTATTATAGCACTTTTATTTATGAGTTTTTAGAAAAAATGAGCTTTGAGAGGCTTTAATTTTATAATTAAAATATAAGATATTTATCTTGTATTTTTTTTAAAATTAAACCAAGAAAAAAATAAAGATGAAAGTTTAGACATTTTTTTTGATGGTTGCAGGATTGTGTGGTTTCTTAAGTTTTGCATTTTTTATGTGTAGTGGTTCACTTTCTAAGAGAAATAAGCATTTAGACAAATAAAAAAACATCCCTAAATAGGGAATATCAAGTTTTAATTGACTGAATACAATCATTTAATGGGCAAAGTGAAATTAAATAAAGTATGTGAATGATCCGTACTTTATTTGTTTTTATTTTCAAGTGATTTAGTCAGACTTTATGCAAAGTCTAAATGAATGTGATGACGAAAGATTTTCTAATCAGTCATTAAAACTCATTTTTTAATATGTTGTTTAACCTAATATTTTCAAAAATATATTTAAAATTAATTTATTCAGGGGCAGTAAAATGGTTGATATCAAGTCTGTAAATATTACAAATGGACAAAGCATTGAGCAAAACCTTGCAGTTTCTCAGCAGGGAAATGTGATTACAACAAAATTAAGTCAAAATAATGCCATTACTAAATTAGGTATTTCACCTGATCAAATTTCAAATACGACACGTGACGGACAAAATTTAGTTATTCATTTAAAAGATGGTAGCCAAATTGTTATCCAAGACTTTTTTTTACAACCAAATCCACAGCTTGCATTACAGCAAGGGGATTTATTGTGGAATATGCAGGTTGCAGAAACAGCATCAGGCTTAGAAACTAATTATTTAGCCTTAAGTTCTTTAAGTGATTTAGCACCAGTAACGAGTGCAGGAAGTGCTTTTAGTATTCCAACTTGGGGAATGGCGATAGCAGGTGCAGCTGGTTTAGGTGGTGTTATTGCTGCTTTGAGTAGTGGTGGTGGAAGTAGTAAATCAAATGATGAAAAAGATATTACTCCACCTAAAACTGGGGCTTTTGGTCTCAATGATTATCACGATACTGGTATAAAAGCAACTGACTTCGTTAGTCAAGATAAGGATTTTGATTTAACTTTAACAGGGCAAGAAGCAGGCTCAACTGTTATTTACCAAGTTTCCAAAGATGGTGGTAAAACATGGGTAAATACAGATGCGAAGCAAAGCAATTTAACTGATGGGAGTTATCAGTTTAGAGCAGTGGTCAGTGATGCCGCAGGTAACACTGCGACAACAGCAGTACAAACGATAGTAGTCGATACAACAGCACCAAAAGCAGGGGTAATTAGCCTAACTGCTTATGAAGATACAGGTGCTAAAGCGGATGATTTCGTCAGCCAAGATCGTAGCTTTGACTTAACTTTGACAGGACAAGAAGCAGGCTCAACTGTTATTTACCAAGTTTCCAAAGATGGCGGTAAGACATGGGTAGATACAGATGCGAAGCAAAGCAATTTAACTGATGGGAGTTATCAGTTTAGAGCAGTGGTGAGTGATGCCGCAGGTAACACCGCAACAACAGCAGTACAAACGATAGTAGTCGATACAACAGCACCAAAAGCAGGAGTAATTAGCCTAGCTGCGTATGAAGATACAGGTGTGACAACGGATGACTTCGTTAGTCAAGATCGTAACTTTGACTTAACTTTGACTGGACAAGAAGCAGGCTCAACCGTTATTTACCAAGTTTCCAAAGATGGTGGTAAAACATGGGTAAATACGGATGCGAAGCAAAGCAATTTAACTGATGGGAGTTATCAGTTTAGAGCAGTGGTCAGTGATGTTGCAGGCAATGTTAGTACAACGAGTATCCAAAAAGTTACTGTCATTTCAGATGAAGATACAACTGCACCAAAAGCAGGGGTAATTAGCCTAGCTGCTTATGAAGATACAGGTGCTAAAGCGGATGACTTTGTCAGCCAAGACCGTAACTTTGATTTAACTTTAACAGGACAAGAAGCAGGTTCAACTGTTATTTACCAAGTTTCTAAAGATGGTGGTAAAACATGGGCAAATACGGATGCGAAGCAAAGCAATTTAACTGATGGGAGTTATCAGTTTAGAGCAGTGGTGAGTGATGCCGCAGGTAACACCGCAACAACAGCAGTACAAACGATAGTAGTCGATACAACAGCACCAAAAGCAGGAGTAATTAGCCTAACTGCGTATGAAGATACAGGTGTGAAAACGGATGACTTCGTTAGTCAAGATCGTAACTTTGACTTAACTTTGACTGGGCAAGAAGCAGGCTCAACCGTTATTTACCAAGTTTCTAAAGATGGTGGTAAAACATGGGCAAATACAGATGCGAAGCAAAGCAATTTAACTGATGGGAGTTATCAGTTTAGAGCAGTGGTGAGTGATGCTGCAGGTAATACTGCGACAACAATAGTACAAACGATAGTAGTCGATACAACAGCACCAAAAGCAGGGGTAATAAACCTAACTGCATATGAAGATACAGGTGTGAAAGCGGATGACTTCGTCAGCCAAGACCGTAGCTTTGACTTAACTTTGACTGGGCAAGAAGCAGGCTCAACTGTTATTTACCAAGTTTCCAAAGATGGCGGTAAAACATGGGTAAATACGGATGCGAAGCAAACTGATCTAGTCGATGGCGTTTATCAGTTTAAAGCAGTCGTGACGGATCTCGCAGGTAACACACAAAGCACAAATATTCAAAAAGTGACTGTTGATACAACTGTGCCAAAAGCAGGGGTAATTAGTCTAACTGCTTATGAAGATACAGGTGTGAAAGCGGATGACTTCGTCAGCCAAGACCGCAACTTTGATTTAACTTTGACTGGACAAGAAGCAGGCTCAAGCGTTATTTACCAAGTTTCTAAAGATGGTGGTAAAACATGGGTAAATACAGATGCGAAGCAAACTGATCTAGTCGATGGAACTTATCAGTTTAAAGCAGTTGTAACAGATCTTGCAGGAAACACACAAAGTACAAATATTCAAAAAGTGACTGTTGATACAACTGCACCAAAAGCAGGGGTAATTAGCTTAACTGCATATGAAGATACAGGCGCTAAAGCAGATGATTTCGTCAGCCAAGATCGTAGCTTTGACTTAACTTTGACTGGGCAAGAATCAGGCTCAACTGTTATTTATCAAGCTTCTAAAGATGGTGGTAAAACATGGGTAAATACAGATACGAAGCAAAGTAATTTAACTGATGGTAGTTATCAGTTTAGAGCAGTGGTGAGTGATGCCGCAGGTAACACTGCGACAACAGCAGTACAAATGGTGAAAGTGGATAGTATTGTAAATGTTATTAAAGATATTGTTTTAAATGAAAATGGTCAAAGTTTTATAGCTATCGCTGAGGCTAATAGTACGATTAAAGTATTAGATGATCAAGGGAATGAAATTGGTCAGGCAATTACTAATAGCACTGGTCAAGTTCAGGGAAATTTTGATAGAGAATTTTTAAATAATGAAAAATTACATTTTATTGTAATAGATCAAGCAGGTAATCAAAGTGCTGAGATAGTCATAGATGCATTAAAGGGTCATGTAGAACCATTTATAACGGATATTGTTTTAACTACATATGGATTTACAGCAAGAGCACAACCTGGTGCCATGATTAGTGTTTATGATCAATTTAGAAATCAAGTTGGAGAAGGTACTGCAGATATTAATGGAAAAGTATTTGGTAATTTTGTAATAGACTATTTTAATGGTGAAGAACTCTTCTTTTTTGTTCACGATTATGAGGGAAATATGATTCTAGGGGATATCATAAATTCTTTAGATAATACCCCCCCAGAATCTGGTATTTTAAGTACGATAGATTATATCGATACAGGTGCTAAAGCGGATGACTTTGTCAGCCAAGACCGTAACTTTGATTTAACTTTAACAGGACAAGAAGCAGGTTCAACCGTTGTTTACCAAGTTTCCAAAGATGGCGGTAAGACATGGGTAGATACAGATGCGAAGCAAACAGATCTAGTCGATGGAACTTATCAGTTTAAAGCAGTCGTGACGGATGTTGCAGGAAATACACAAAGCACAAATATTCAAAAAGTGACTGTTGATACAACTGCACCAAAAGCAGGGGTAATTAGTCTAACTGCTTATGAAGATACAGGTGCTAAAGCAGATGACTTCGTCAGCCAAGATCGTAGCTTTGACTTAACGTTGACAGGACAAGAAGCAGGTTCAAGTGTTGTTTATCAAGTTTCTAAAGATGGCGGTAAGACATGGGTAGATACAGATGCGAAGCAAACAGATCTAGTCGATGGAACTTATCAGTTTAAAGCAGTTGTAACAGATCTTGCAGGAAACACTGCGACAACAGAGGTACAAACGGTGGTGGTCGATAATCTGATTCAGATTTCGGCTAATACAGTTGCTGATTTATCGGTCAGTAGTGATAATGTTATTCGCTTACAAGAACCAAGTAAAATCACTGATTTTGTATTAAGTTTGAACGATTTACTGAGTGATTTAGATGTTTCAACCTCAGTCATTCAAACAGAGGTTTTAGGGAAGAACTATACTTTCACTTATCATGCAGGAACAAATGAATGGGTTGCTCAGATCCCTACCGCTGATTTATGGGGAGATGCACCTTCTGCACAGTTAATTGTTAATTTGAGTTTTCAGGATGTTGCAGGGAATATTCAAACTCAGCAAATTACACATGAATACTTTATAGATCCACAGCCTGATTTACCTGGTATTACAAAAGCAATTGCTAATGATCAAGATGGTACAACCATTGAAGGCTTTGCTTATGCTGGTAGTACAATTGAAATTTTTGATTCAAACTCTGTGCTCATTGCAACTGTGGGCACTGATGCGGCAGGAAACTTTGAAGCACATTTACCAGCAGGTTATCAAAATCAAGATTTAACGCTAACAGCAACATATAATGGTTATACAAGCCCACCAGCTGTTTTATCTGTTGTTGAAGTTCCTATTTTAACTGTTCAACATATGAGTGAAACAGGAGAAATTACAGGATTAATTACCTCAGGTAGTGAGCTTATTATCTATGACACTACTGGAAAGGTCATAGAAACTATACAAGTCACTGAGAATTCATCAGCGAAACTTGCTCAAACAGGAACAGTTGAATTTAAAGCACAATTAGGCAATGCGATTCCAGAAGGTGAAACGGTTGTTATTGTTGCTAAAAAGAATGAAATATCAGGATATGAAAATGCTGTTTTGGCAGATTATACCGCACCTCAAATAGATGGGCAGATTGAATTTGATCAATATGGAACAAGTATTTCAGGTAAAATTTTAGATGCAAGCAATGTTTCAATTGATATTTATGATGTAAATGATAATTTTCTTGGGCATGCAGCAACATTGGCAGATGGAACGTTTACTGTTCAGTTAATAGCACAAGTCAATGAAGCAGAAGTGCTTAAAGTTAAATTGACGGATAAAAATAATAATATTACTGAAACTACGATTGTAGCACCAAATGTTGCTTATCCACCGCAAGTGACACTTGTTGGAAAAGATAATACTATTCAAGGTTTTGCTGAAGACTTAAGTGTTGTCATTGTAAAAGATGCTCAGGGAAATGAGTTAGGGCGTGTGAGTGTTGGTGATGATGATCATTCATCTGTGAGTGCGTTTTCTTTAGTTGCTAATCGTGCATTGATTGAAGGAGAAACACTTTATTTGAGTATTATTGATCAACATGGCGTAACCAGTGAAGATGAACTTGTCCTTGTAGATTGGACTGCGCCAGAACCTGCTACTGATTTATTATTTGATCAAGAAGGTTCAGTATTGACAGGAACAGCCGAGCCATGGGCAACAATCATTCTCCAAGATGAATTTGGCAATGTGATCAATACAGGTTCATCGAATACAGTAGATGAACAAGGTCATTTTACAATTTATACTGATCTACACGATGCTCAAAAAATCAATGTTATTGTTGTAGATGCAAATAAAAATGAAAGTGTTGCAGCATCTATTATTGCTCCAGATTATGCGAAAGAACCGTATATCTATAAAATTGCTCAAGATGGAACTATTTCAGGAAGCGCTGAAGCATTAAGTACAGTCATTATCACAGATATCAATGGCGTAGAGGTTGCTACAGGTGTAGCAACAAATTATGGGGATTTTGAGCTTGTAAGTAAACGTCCACTGATTGATGGTGAAGAATTATTTGCAGAGATTACAGATATACGTGGTAATCAAAGTCAAAAATCTAGTGCTATTGTTGATTATACTGCACCGCCAGCAATTACAGATTTGGTACTTGATCCAAATGGTATTCATTTTACAGGAATAGCTGAAATTGGGAGTTGGATTGAAGTTCTTGATAAGGATAATAATGTAGTTGGATATGGGTATACATCATATAATAGTGAGCAGGTAGAGGGTAACTTTCGTGATTACTTATTAAATGGACAAGAACTTAAATTTGTAGTGATTGATGGAGCAGGGAATAGAAGTACAGAAGTTATTGCTCATGCACACAACGATGTAATAGCACCTGAGCCAATTTTAGACATTGTCTTAGATGAAAATGGACTTAACTTTACGGCTAAAGCTGAAGCAAATAGTTCAGTAAAAGTATTAGATACAAATAATCAGGTGATTGGTTCAGGTTATACAGATTCAAATGGACAAGTCATAGGGTCATTTTATAATTACTATCTGAATGGTCAAAGTCTGACTTTTATTGTGGTAGATCGTGCAGGTAATGAAAGTGTAGCTACGCATAAATCTGCATTAATTGATGCGGTTGCACCAGAAGTTGCAACTCACCTTGAGTTTGTAGAAGAAGGCTCTGTATTAAAAGGAATTGCTGAGCCTAATGCAATGATCAAAGTATTGGATAGCTCAGGTCAATTGGTTGATATTTGGTCTAATGTGGTGGGTGCTGATGGTGGTTTTATTGTCAGTCTTGGAAAGCATTATCTTCATAATGAAGAATTTAAGGTAGTGGTAGTAGATTATGCTGGCAATGAAAGTAATCCTGTCACTATTAAAGCTCCACTTGATGATATTGCACCTGAGGCGTTAAAAGATATTGTTTTAAATGAAGATGGACGTAATTTTACAGCAACTGCTGAAGCAAACTCGACCATCAAAGTTTATGATGAAAATGGTATTGAAATCGGTCTGGGTTCTACCAACGAAACTGGTCAAGCGACTGGATATTTTTATAATGTCTATTTAAATGAGGAAAAATTGCATTTTGTTGTGCTTGACCGTGCTGAAAACTCAAGTGCCGAAACAGTTATAAATGCTTTATTGGATAATATTGCACCATTGGCTGCAACAGATTTAAATCTTACGGAAGGCTATAGCGGTTCAATTCTTACAGGTAAGGCTGAACCAAATACAACCATCAAAGTTTATGATCAAGAAGGTAACGAACTCTCTGTACGTTGGGGATCATATAACGTCAATGCAGATGGTGTTTTTAGCTTAGAATTTTATAATTACTTGCTCAAAGCACAAGAACTTAGCATTGTTGTGGTGGATGCAGCAGGAAATATAAGTCCAGAAGCAAAAATCATTGCACCACTTGATGATATTGCACCTGAGGCGTTAAAAGATATTGTTTTAAATGAAGATGGACGTAATTTTACAGCAACTGCTGAAGCAAACTCGACCATCAAAGTTTATGATGAAAATGGTATTGAAATCGGTCTGGGTTCTACCAACGAAACTGGTCAAGCGACTGGATATTTTTATAATGTCTATTTAAATGAGGAAAAATTGCATTTTGTTGTGCTTGACCGTGCTGAAAACTCAAGTGCCGAAACAGTTATAAATGCTTTATTGGATAATATTGCACCATTGGCTGCAACAGATTTAAATCTTACGGAAGGCTATAGCGGTTCAATTCTTACAGGTAAGGCTGAACCAAATACAACCATCAAAGTTTATGATCAAGAAGGTAACGAACTCTCTGTACGTTGGGGATCATATAACGTCAATGCAGATGGTACTTTTAACTTAGAATTCTATGATTACTTGCTCAAGGCACAAGAACTTAGCATTGTTGTGGTAGATGCGGCAGGTAATACAAGCCCAGAAGCAAAAATCATAGCACCGTTAGATGATGTTGCACCTGAAGCGTTAAAAGATATTGTTTTAAATGAGAATGGGCAAGAGTTTACAGCAACTGCTGAAGCAAACTCGACCATCAAAGTTTATGATAAAGATGGTATTGAAATAGGTCAGGGCTTTACCAATGAAACAGGTCAAGTAGCAGGTTCTTTGAATCAAGTTTATTTACATGGTGAAGAGTTACACTTTGTTGTACTTGACCGTGCGAAAAATCCAAGTCCTGAAACTGTGGTTACTGCTTTGGTTGATGATGTACCACCAAATAAAGCTGAACAACTTGAGTTTGATCTTAATACGATGCAAATATCGGGTTATGCGGAACAAAATACCAAAATTGAAATAATAGATCAGTATAACCAATTAATTAAAACAATTGATCATTACAATGAGGATGCTTTTTTAACTTATTTATCTGGAGGAAGTAGTAAATATCAAGGTCAAAATTTAAAAATTGTTGTTGTAGATGCGGCGGGAAATAGAAGTGAAGAAAGTTTCATTAAAATTCCATTGGTTGAAAATGGTATTCAAGTTGCTACAAACTTACACATCAATGATGATGGCTCAGTCCTTACAGGTAATGCAACAGCAGGAATGTATGTTGAGATTACTGATAGTAGTACTAATCAAATCATCAGCTATTCCCACAGTATCAATGATGATGGGACATTTAGTGTTTATTTAGGTGGGCATTATTTACAAGGTCAAACAATAGTTGTCCGTGTTTATGATGGAAGCCAATACAGTCAAGTTACAGAGATCGCAGCACCATTAGATAATGTTGCACCAGTGGTTCAGGATTTTAATATTTCTGAAGATGGTTATATAACAGCAACAACTGAAAAAAATAGTACGTTGAAAATTGTTGATCAAGATGGTGATGTTTTAAATCTTTGGTTGCAAGCAGATGAAAATGGTCAGATTAATCAATATATTGGTCAAGTTGTTTTACCAAGCGAAGTGTTGACCATTACAGCAATAGACTTGGCAAATAACGAAAGTCAAGCTGTGCAATATTCAGTCTTAGCTAGCCCAGATGCACCAAATTCGCCAAGTAATGTTGTATTAACTGAAAATGGCTTAACGTTGACAGGGCAAGCGGATGCATCGACACAAATCGTTGTTTATGATGTACTTGGCAATACAATCGCTTATGGTAATAGTGATGAGTATGGGCAATTTGCTATACAGTTCAACCAACCTTATATCAGTGGACAGGTGTTAAGGGTAGTTGCTTATAATAATTATCCAAGTAACTATACAGAAATTACTGCACCTGTAGATACGATTGCACCAGAAGCCCCAAGTGATTTAGCGATTGATTTAGAACAACAAGTTCAATATATCACTGGGCAAACAGAAGCTTTTGCAAAAGTGGAAGCTTTTAATGATAAAGGTGAAAGTCTAGGTTATACCGCTCAAGCGGATGTTGATGGTAAGTTTTCATTATATGTAGCGGGTTTAGCAGGTTCTGGTTATTGGAATGGTGAGATGATACAAGTCCAAGTGACTGATGCAAATGGTAATAAAAGTCCAATGACATCAGTGACAGCACCAATTGATCATTTAGCACCATCGGTTGCTACTGAATTAAAATTAAATGAAGGCACATTAACAGGTATTTCTGAACCGTGGAGTTCGATACGTATTGAATATATCTCAGGTGAACATACTCAAAATACCTATACAGTAATAGCTGATCATGAGGGTAATTTTTCACTTGGTCTTCCTCTATATGTTGTAGACGTGACTTTTACCGTGATTGATCGTGCTGGTAATGAGAGTCAAGCGATCACATTGGCAACAGCGGAGTTAGCAGAAAATTATAGTAAAACACCTGTGGTGAAAGAGATTCAAGTAGACAATACGACAGGGCAGTTTACAGGTGATGCAACGCCGAATAGTCAAATTATTGTTAGAGATAGTGACGGTAATCAAATTGGAGGTGGGCGCTCAAATGCTCAAGGTCAAATAACAGGTAGTTTAGGAGGGTATACTGCACTAGACCAAGAAGTACATTTTGTTGCTATAAGTAGCGCAAATGTTGAAAGTACTCAATATACGTTGAGTGTGAGCTATGTTTATGTCCATCCTGTACCAAATGCTGTGACCGATTTAAGTTTAGATGAAACAGGATATTTAATAGGTAATGCAGAGGCTCAACGTGAGATAAGAGTTGAGGATGGTCAAGGAAATGTGATTAATCAGTTTACTAATGACAATGCTGGATCATTTAAAATAGATTTAGGTGGATATCAAGGGATTGTAAATGTCATCGCAGCACATACAGAGTATGGTGAAAGTGTCGCTGTAAGCCTTGATACTAATGATTTTGTTCTTATGCCAACTCATGAAGCAGAAAGTCGTGCACAAGATGACATATTTGTTGGCTATCTCAATGAAAGTGACAATGTTATTTTCAAAGTGCTTGAGGAAAGTAGTGCGACAGGAGGGAATGGTCTTGATACTTGGACGAACTTCCATGTTGGTGATACAAGCAATGATACAGCCGCAGATAAAATTAATTTGAGTGAGTTATTTGTTGATGATACTGCGACTTGGAATGATTTAAATTCAGTGTTGGATCACATTCTTGTTGAATTCGATGAGGCAAATAATAACACCGTGATTAGTATTGACCGAGATGGCAGTGGAACAAATTATGAAATGACACAGCTTTTAATTCTTGAAAATGTGAATACTACATTAGATGACTTATTGAATAATCAACAGATTGTATATTAAGTTTTAATATGATCTAAAGGAGCCTTTTCGAAGGCTCTTTTTTATTTTAAAGGCTTTCATTTAATCCAATAAATTGCTTCTCAATGGGAGTAAACACATGATCATTTCGTGCAATCAAATATAGACCTAAATCACGATATTGCTGAGGTACATCCATATAGTATTGAATATTAAATTTTTTTAATAAAGATTTGGCGAGCATAGAAATCCCCATACCCAATTGGGTAAATTGAATCAGTGCTTCGTGATCTAAAATTTGTGTGGTTTCACCTTTATTTAAACCATAATCATTAAACATTTGATTTAAAGTTGTGGAATAACAACACTGTTCAGATGCCAGTAAAATATTTTGATGGTTCAGACAGTCGCTAAAATGCTCATGATTGATGACATTTTTACCAATAATCACCAACTCATCATCTGCTTTATGAATATATTGTAAATTTTTCTGTTTTGGATGCCCAAGCACATAAGCTATATCTAAATTTCCCTGCAAAATTTCATCTTCAATGAAACCTGTAGCACCCGTTTTCATGGTGATTGAAAGGTCGGGATAAGTTTCATAAAGTTGATGAAACGAGGGGTAAAAACGCATACCACCTAGACTGGTATTGGTTCCAAAACGTAATTTTTTCTCTTGTTGATAAATCTTATTTTCAGTTTCTTCCCAAGTAAACAGCATTTTTTTATATTGATCATACAAATGAATGCCTGATTCAGTCAGTTCAACGCCTTTGGGCTTACGAATAAAGAGTTGACGTTTATAGTGATTTTCAATTTTTTTGATTTTTGCGGTCATATTGGACTGTAAATAATTCAGCTTATTTGCCGCGGCTGTGATACTTTTAAGTTCAGCAACTGTGACAAAAGATTTAATATCATTAATGTCAATATTCATAGAAAACCTCAAAATTTAGTCAACTGACTGTAGAAAAAAAGCAAAGAAGAGTCGAAATTTTTGGTAATACACATCAAAAAAAGTGATGTATCTATTAAAACATAGCATTATTCATGATGTCATTTATTTTTTATACTGAACAAACTTTCTATTTTTGAGTACAGCAAATGAATATTAAAGTTGTGAGTGCCATTGCGTTGCTGTGTTTAGTATGGGGATCATTATGGGGACTGGTCAAACATAGTCTTTCAATCTTTCCGCCTTTTTTATTTGTTTCAATGCGCCTGATTTTGGCTGCATTGACGTTGATGATTGTGCAAGCTGTACTTAGAAAATCGATTTTACCAAATCAAGGTGATTGGAAAGCGTTGATTATTTCTAGTTTAATGATTTGTTTTGGTTTTTATGCAACACAAGTTTTTGCGATGCAGTTTGTAGACTCAGGACTGTCTGCGGTTTTGGTGTTTACAATGCCTATTTTTATTGGCGTATTGGCACATTACTTTTTAAATGAGCGTTTAAATTCGCAAAAAATTATGGGACTGATTTTAGGTACTTTGGGACTGGTTGCGATTCTGTGGCCTCAGTTACAACATATTCATGTCAATGTGGCTTTAATTGGACAATTTTTCCTGATTCTTTCTGGCTTTTTCTGGGCTTTAACCACCATTTATATGAAAAAGAATTTTGCAACATATGACAAAATGAAATTGACCATTTGGCAACTTTTGCTAGGTGGAAGCGTGATTTTAATTGGGGCTTTGGTATTTGAACCGATCAATTTGGGTGTGTGGACAAATCCTTTAAATAGTTCGATTTTGTTTTATATTGCTGTCATAGGCACAGGTTTTGCCTTTGTACTTTGGAATTGGATCGTGAGTCAGGTGGATACTTTTGTGGCTTCTATCTCGATTATGTGTATTCCAATTTTAAGTTTATTTTTTGGTTATGTTCTTTGGAATGAACCTTTGACAGTCAATATTTTGATCGGTGCTGCTTTTATTTGTTCAGGCATTATTTTTAGTTCATTAAAAATAAAAGCTCAATCACGAAGTGCTGAGCAAAAAAGTCTATCTTGATAGAGAAAAGCCAATAAAAACTTTATTTTATAGATAAGTGTTTTCATAATTTTGACAGAAAATCTCTCTACAATTCAGTAAAAATGCTGAGCTTTTGTAGAGAGATTTTTTAATTTTTAAGAGAAAAAAGCAAAAAGTCGATTTAAAAAAATCGAAAATTTAAATCTAAGACTAAAGTTGTAGGTGTTTTTTTATAAATGTTATTTTTAGGAAAAATATAAATAAAAACAGCAAATTTTCTTTACTTATTTTTAAATTAATCAGCAAAAATACTTGAACCAATTCACATAATTTAAAATAAATTGGTATGACCAATATTTGTATTTTGGTTTTCAATTGCTTATTTTATAGAATAATTCTACAATTTTGCGCTAAATAGGTGAGTATTTGAGTTTTATTGTAAAATTGGTATGACCAATTTTAGCTTAATTTAAATATCTGATCTGACCAAATTCAACTTTCCTGAAAGCATTTCAAGGAGATGACAATGCTTCAACAATGGCAACAAATTTATGATCCGATGGGCAATATCTGGATTTCCAGTTTAGTTGCCTTGATCCCAATTATTTTCTTCTTTCTGGCATTGGCTGTGTTCAGAATGAAAGGCAGTGTCGCAGGTACAGTTACCGTTGTATTGGCACTTTTAGTGTCGTTATTTGCCTACCAAATGCCGATGGCAATGGCTTTTGCCTCAATGGTCTATGGCTTTTTGTATGGTCTGTGGCCAATTGCATGGATCATTATCGGGGCAGTGTTCCTGTATAAAATTTCAGTGAAAACGGGTCAGTTCGATATTATTCGTTCTTCGATTCTGTCGATTACTGAAGATCAGCGTTTACAAATGCTGTTTGTGGGTTTTGCTTTTGGTACGTTCCTTGAGGGAGCAGCAGGTTTTGGTGCGCCTGTAGCGATTACCGCAGCGTTATTGGTTGGTTTAGGTTTTAAACCGTTGTATGCAGCAGGTCTGTGCCTGATTGTAAATACAGCGCCTGTGGCATTTGGTGCAATGGGGATTCCAATTATTGTGGCAGGGCAGGTTTCAGGTGTTGAAACCATGGAAATCAGCCAGATGGTCGGTCGTCAGTTGCCATTTATGGTGATTATCGTGTTGTTCTGGATCATGGCAATCATGGATGGTTGGCGTGGTGTGAAAGAAACATGGCCTGCGGTGATTGTCGGTGGTGGTTCTTTTGCTTTGGCACAATACTTGACTTCGAACTTTGTTGGTCCTGAACTGCCTGATATTACAGCGGCAATTGCGGCATTGGTTTCACTGACCATTTTATTGAAATTCTGGAAGCCAAAACATATTTTCCGTTTTGCCAATGAAGACAGCTCGATTGATGAAAATCTTGCTGCACAAAAACAGCAAAAATACAGTATTGGTCAAATTGCCAAAGCATGGTCACCGTTTGCAATTTTAACTGCGATGGTCACGATCTGGAGTATTCAGCCGTTTAAAGCATTATTTGCCAAAGATGGTGTGCTTGCAGATTTAGTGATTTCGATCAAAGTGCCATTTTTACATCAAATGATTCAAAAAATGCCACCTGTGGTCAATGAAATCAAAGACTATGATGCCATTTATAAATTTGATTGGTTATCTGCAACAGGTACAGCGATTTTTATTGCTGCGATCATTACCATCATTTATTTAAAAATGAAGCCAAAAGATGCTGTAGTGACTTTTGCTGAAACAGTGAATGAACTGAAAATTCCAATTTATTCAATTGGGATGGTATTGGCTTTTGCATTTATTGCCAACTATTCAGGTATGTCTGCAACGCTTGCGCTTGCACTTGCGCATACAGGTCAGGCATTTACTTTCTTCTCACCATTTTTGGGATGGTTGGGCGTGTTCCTGACAGGTTCAGATACATCGGCAAATGCATTGTTTTCTGCATTGCAGGCGACTACAGCACAACAAATTGGTGTGCCTGAAGTTTTACTTGTTGCCGCCAATACCAGTGGTGGTGTGACAGGTAAAATGATTTCACCACAATCCATCGCTATTGCCTGTGCGGCAGTTGGTTTGGTGGGTAAAGAATCTGATTTGTTCCGTTTTACCGTCAAGCACAGTATTACCTTTACGGTGATGATTGGTATTATTATCACATTACAAGCCTATGTGTTCCCATGGATGATTCCATAACACGACGTTGAATGTGAGCTGAGGAAAGCAGATGAAAGTCTCTGACAAGATTGTACAAAACTTAAAGTTGTTGATTGAAGACAACAATATGCAAGTCGGAGACCGTTTACCTGCGGAACGTAAGCTATGTGAACAACTCGCAGTTTCCCGTTCCTCTTTGCGTGAAGCCATTCAACAACTGACCAGTACGGGCATGCTGGTCAGCAAAGTCGGAGCGGGTACTTTTTTGCAGCAACTGCCAAGCAATTGGTCGAAATATCAGATTGTTGAACCGCTCATTAATCTGATCGATGAAGATCCTGCCTATCGTTTTGATGTGCAGGAAGCCCGAATTATTTTGGAAGGTGGCACGGCATGGTATGCCGCCCAACGTGCCACACCACAGGATCTGGAAAACATCCGTCAGTGTTATGACCAGATCACCCATTTTCAGGCATTGGGAGATGACCATCAGGCAGCCATTGCCGATGCAAAGTTTCATCTTGCCATTGCTGAAGCCTCGCACAATCTGGTCTTGATTCAGATGATGCGGGGTTTATTTGATTTGTTGCAATATAACGTGGTTTTGGGACGACGCAAAGTCTATACCGAAGCCAAACGTTACGATCAGTTGCGTGACCAGCACTTTCAGGTGATGGATGCAATTGAGCGACAGGATCCAGAAGCTGCCCGAAGTGCAGTGTGTGGACATATTGAGTTTGTAGTTCAACAAGTACGAATGATTGATGAGGAAGAAGCCCGTCGTCAACGTGCAAGTCGATTAAACAGGATATAGAACATGATTATTTCTTCTGCAAATGACTACCGTGAAGCCGCGCGACGTCGTCTACCACCATTTTTATTTCATTATATTGATGGTGGTGCGTATGCGGAATATACCCTAAAACGCAATGTGGAAGATTTATCAAAAATTGCACTCAGACAACGCGTGCTCAATGACATGTCGCAACTGAGTTTGGAAACCAAACTGTTTGATGAAACCTTGTCGATGCCTGTGGCATTGTCACCTGTAGGTTTAACAGGCATGTATGCGCGTCGTGGTGAAGTACAAGCCGCTGTAGCAGCAGATAAAAAAGGCATTCCTTTTACATTATCGACAGTTTCTGTTTGTCCGATTGAAGAAGTTGCACCTGCGATTAACCGTCCAATGTGGTTTCAGTTGTATGTATTGCGTGACCGTGGCTTTATGAAAAATGCATTGGAACGTGCTAAAGCAGCAGGTTGTTCAACTTTGGTATTTACTGTGGATATGCCTGTTCCGGGTGCACGTTACCGTGATGCACACTCAGGTATGAGTGGTCCAAATGCAGCAATGCGCCGTTATATGCAGTCTTGTTTCCATCCACACTGGGCATGGAATGTCGGCTTGTTGGGTCGTCCGCATGACTTGGGTAATATTTCTAAATACCTAGGCAAACCTACAGGTCTGGAAGATTATATTGGCTGGTTGGGCAATAATTTTGACCCATCTATTTCATGGAAAGACCTAGAGTGGATTCGTGAATTCTGGGATGGTCCAATGGTCATCAAAGGTATTCTTGACCCTGAAGATGCTAAGGATGCTGTGCGTTTCGGTGCAGATGGGATCGTGGTTTCGAATCACGGCGGTCGTCAGCTCGATGGTGTTTTATCTTCTGCTCGTGCGCTTCCTCCAATTGCAGATGCAGTTAAAGGTGATATTAAAATCTTAGCGGATTCGGGTATTCGTAACGGTCTGGATGTGGTGCGTATGCTTGCACTTGGTGCAGATACTTGTATGCTTGGACGTGCCTTTGTTTATGCGCTAGGTGCAGCAGGCGGTGAAGGTGTTTCTAATTTACTTGATTTAATTGATAAAGAAATGCGTGTGGCAATGACTTTAACAGGTGCTAAAACCATTGCAGATATTACCTCTGATTGTTTGGTGAAGTTAGAGAAAGAGTTAGCGGGTTAAACGATTTTTGAATATATGAATAAGATTTAAAAGTAATTTGGTTTTAATTCGTTTTTATATATTCAAGCAAATATTCAAAATTAATCCTTATTCGATAAAATCCCTCCTTGCGAAGCCGTGCTTCTCACCTTTAAAAAAGGGAGGGGCTATACCACCTAGGAATAGTTCGGATGGAAAGTCCCCCTCTTTAAAGAAGGGTATTGTTTCGCAAGGAAATGAGGGAAGATTTTAAATATGAAAATCTCCCCTAACCCCTCTTTATGAAAGAGGGGAACTCCCTCCTTTTTTAAAGGAGGGTTGGGGTGGATTAAAAAATCTGAAATCAAGATTAAACATTTTCAGACAGCCATTTAATGGAATAAATTGGATATGCAAACTCAATCATCACAAACTATCCAAAACCTCATCAACATCGTGGGTCAACAACACGTTTTAACGAATGACAACGACACACGCCTATACCGCCAAGGTCGTCGCTATGGTTCGGGGCAGGTATTGGCTGTGGTGGTGCCGGGGACTTTGCTTGAGCAATGGCAAGTGTTACAGGCTGCGGTGAATGCAGATTGTATTGTCATTATGCAGGCGGCAAATACAGGTTTGACTGGCGGTTCGACGCCATTTGGTGATGATTATGACCGTCCTGTAATTCTCATGAGTACCCGTCGTCTGGCAGGCATTCAGGTGATTAATGAAGGGCAGCAAGTCATTTGCCTACCGGGTGCAACTTTAGATCGGCTTGAAAAGGATTTGGCGCAGTTCAACCGTGAACCGCATTCGGTGATTGGTTCATCGTGTATAGGTGCATCGGTTTTGGGTGGCGTGTGTAATAACTCAGGCGGTGCGTTGGTGCGCCGTGGTCCTGCTTATACTGAGCTTGCGTTATATGCACAGGTCAATACTTCGGGTGAGTTAGAGTTAGTTAATCATCTCGGAGTTAATCTGGGGCAAACCCCTGAAGAAATTCTATCGAATCTTGAAAATAAAAATTATCAAATCAAAGACATTATTAACAATGCAAGTTGCTGTGCATCAGATCAGCGTTACTCACATGATGTCAAACAGGTCGATGAAAATACTCCTGCACGTTTTAATGCTGACCCAAGCCGTTTATTTGAAGCATCAGGTTCGGCAGGTAAAGTCTGTGTTTTTGCGGTGCGTTTGGATACCTTTGAAAAAATTCCAAGTCAGGTGTTTTATGTGGGAACCAATTCACATGATGATTTGACTGAAATTCGCCGTTTCTTGCTCAAAGATTTGCCACGTCTGCCGATTGCAGGGGAATACATTCACCGTGTTGCTTATGACATTGGTGCGGAATATGGCAAAGACACGTTTATGTTCATTGAAAAGTTTGGTACGGCAAAAGTGCCTGCTGCATTTGCCATGAAAGACAAAGTCGATGGTTATTTGGAAAAATTTCATTTACGTGGTTTATCCGATAAATTTTTGCAACTTGTGACCAAGTTCATGCCAAATCATTTACCGAAACGCATGAATGAATTTCGTGATTTATATGAACATCATTTGGTGATTCGGATTGAAAATCAGGATGTGGATCAGGTCGAAAATTTCCTGAAAGATTATTTTGGCAATAAAGATTCAGGTAATTATTTCCGTTGTACTGATGAAGAAGGTCGCAAGGCATTTTTGCATCGTTTTGCAGTGGCAGGTGCTGCGATTCGTTATCGTGATACACATCGTTCAGAAGTTGAAGATATTGTCGCACTCGATATTGCGCTACGTCGAAATGACCGTGAGTGGGTGGAAACGCTGCCAAAAGAGATGGATGAGCAAATCATTCATAAGCTCTATTATGGGCATTTTTTATGTCATGTGTTCCATCAGGATTATATTGTTAAAAAAGGTGTAGATCCTTTGGCAATGGAGCATGCAATGTGGCATTTGCTTGATGATCGTGGTGCGGAATATCCTGCTGAACATAATGTTGGACATTTATATGTGGCTAAACCTGCATTGAAAAATCATTATCAAAAACTTGATCCGACCAACAGTTTTAATGTGGGGATTGGACAAACGAGTAAGTTAAAGCATTGGAAATGATGCTTTAATTTTAAACATGATGCATTAAGCCATGTAAAGACATGGCTTTTTTATTTGTGTTGACCGATTTTAGAAGAAATAAACCCTAAAACAAATGCACTGACAAAAAATACAATTGCTGAATACAATACAGAGTGAATGCTAAAATAAACGGCTAAAGTTGCTAAAACGACAATGGCAGTACATAGCCAAATTGCTAAACTAGAAGATTGTGTATCTTGTGTTGTCATAGAGGTAAAACTTTCTGAATTTTCAAAGGGATCGGTCTGATCTTTAAGCTTTGATTCTAATACGATCTGTGGAGTTTCACCATAAAAAAAGTAACTATGATCTTCAAAACGGGCAAAGTCTTGACGCTGAAATTCTGCGAAATCTGAGTTTTGTGCTGTATTTAACCGATAATTTTCAAGTTGTTGTAAGGGATGCAGTAAAAATTCAGCATCATCAGGATCTAAAGGTAAGCCATTGGTTCTAAGCAAAATATATTGAGGATAATGCTGTTCGATCATCGCTTGAAAATCTGTAAAATAGCCTACATGCTCCGCACCAAAAATCTCAATAAAAACAGATTTTTGCTGTGCTAAATTGACCAAAGCCTGCTGCCGATCAATGACTAAATAGGCATAATGTTCATCAGCACATTCCTGTTGATATTCTTCAAAATCATTTTGGTGATGAATATCGTTAAAATCTAAATCTTCAATGTATTTTGCCCAATGAAGATCGTTGTGTTTAAACAGCATGAACCATAAAATTGGAATAAAAGCATTTGCTTCAAGTTCAAAAGAAGCAGTCTGAAAAAAATCTTGCCATTGATTGTGGCTGCCCAAAGGCATATGACTAAAGGTTGAACTGGTTAAAAATACAGGATGGCTCATGATCTTCGATGCTCTATTTTTAAGTTTTATGATGATGTGA
This sequence comes from Acinetobacter sp. R933-2, assembly GCF_030325485.1. Classification (NCBI taxonomy): domain Bacteria; kingdom Pseudomonadati; phylum Pseudomonadota; class Gammaproteobacteria; order Moraxellales; family Moraxellaceae; genus Acinetobacter; species Acinetobacter sp. R933-2. The sequence goes on along the minus strand of NZ_JACAIJ010000002.1, from coordinate 47,415 downwards.
TTTAGCCTAGCCTAACTTTATGATAAGAATTGTTGTAAAGCTGTAGGGTTCAGTATGCAAGAATCAGTTTTATTTTTATACATTGATGAAATTGACATTATCAACATGGAAAAAAATAGAAGTAGTCATCCTAAAATTTCTAAATTTCGATACAGTAGTATGCAACAAGTTGCAAAGCCAAATATTAAAAAAGGATGTGCCATGACAACTCGCTATGCCAATATTTTAAAACCGTTGCATTTAGGATTTACCACCATTAAAAACCGTGTGGTTATGGGGTCAATGCACACAGGTTTAGAAGACCGTTTTTATAATTATCCAAAACTCGCTGCTTATTTTGGTGAGCGTGCCAAAGGTGGTGTAGGGCTGATTATTACGGGTGGGATTTCACCTAACCGTCAAGGCTGGTTATTGCCTGCTGGCGGTACTATGAATACCTTGGGAGATATTGCACCTCACCGCTTGGTCACCCATGCAGTACATAAGCATGGTGCCAAAATTCTCATGCAAATCCTGCATGCAGGTCGTTATGGCTATCAACCTTTTGTGGTTTCATCAAGTCCAATCAAATCACCGATTTCACCTTTTAAACCACGTCAAATGAGTGATCGTCTGATTTTAGACACCATTCAGGATTATGCCAAAACTGCAAGTTTGGCAAAAAAAGCAGGTTATGATGGTGTGGAAATCATGGGTTCAGAAGGCTATTTGCTGAATCAATTTTTAAGCCGCCATGTCAATCAGCGTGAAGACCGTTGGGGTGGTCCAATTGAAAACCGTATGCGTTTTGCTGTGGAAATTGTCAAAGCGATTCGTGAACAAGTCGGTGAAAAATTTATTATTTGTTTCCGTTTGTCTTTGCTGGATTTGGTTCATGATGGCAACACCATGGATGAAGTCATTACTGTAGCGCAAGCATTGGAAAAAGCAGGAATTACACTGTTAAATACAGGCATCGGCTGGCATGAAGCTCGTGTTCCTACCATTGTGACTTCGGTCCCACGTGCAGCTTTTGTCGATTATACCGCTGAAGTGAAAAAACACGTTTCTGTACCTGTTATTGCATCAAACCGAATTAATATGCCCGATACAGCAGAAGAAATTCTGGCAGCAGGCAAAGCGGATATGGTGCAGATGGCACGTCCATTACTTGCCGATGCATTTTGGGTCAATAAAACCGCAACCAATCGTGTTGATGAAATTAATACTTGTATTGCGTGTAACCAAGCATGTTTAGACCACAGTTTCCAAAATAAACGTGCGAGTTGTTTAGTCAACCCACGTGCTGCACATGAAACAGAACTGGTCTATCTAAAAGCGAAAAAACCGAAAAAAATTGCGGTTGTTGGTGGTGGTGTGGCAGGCATGTCTGCAGCAACGGTTGCGGCTGAGCGTGGGCATCAAGTGACTTTATTTGAAGCAGCAAATGAAGTGGGTGGACAATTTAACTTAGCAAAAGTGGTTCCAGGTAAAGAAGAGTTCCATGAAACCATTCGTTATTTCAAAGTTCAGATTGAAAAAACAGGTGTAGATTTACGTTTAAATACCAAAGTCAACCGTGAGCAACTTGAACGTGAAGGCTTTGATGAAGTTGTGATTGCCACGGGCGTTGTACCTCGTGCATTAAAAATCGAAGGCAGTGATGCACCGCAAGTGTTGTCTTATGCGGAAGTGCTACGTGGAGCACCTGTAGGGCATAGTGTTGCGGTCATTGGTGCAGGGGGGATTGGTTTTGACGTATCGGAATATTTACTTAAACCTGAACATCAACCTCAGCCACAACCTTTGGCAGACTGGCAACGTGAATGGGGCGTAGACTCAAATCCAAACTATATGACTGAAGGTGGGGCTGTTCCTGCTGAGGTTGAAGCACCGATTCGTCGGATTTACCTGATGCAACGGAAAACAACCCCGTTGGGTATAGGTTTGGGTAAAACTTCTGGTTGGGTTCATCGTGCGCAACTGAAAAAACACGCAGTGCGTATGATGCGTGGTGTGCAATATAAGGCTGTGACCAACGAAGGTCTATGGGTCGAGGTCAATGGTCATGACCAATTATTGCGTGTGGATACGATTGTTGTGTGTGCAGGTCAGGAGTCTGTGAAAGATTTAGTGCCAAAAGAGGGTGAAAATACCTTGGCAAATTATCATGTGATTGGTGGTGCCAAGCTCGCAGGTGAGTTAGATGCTAAACGTGCAATCCGTGAAGGTGCTGAAATTGCAGCTAAACTTTAAACAAAATTATTCATTTTGGTGAAACATTATGCACTTGAATGCTTTAAGCTTATATTTTACTTGTCATAATTTAAAAAGCTTAGTATTCTTGCGCACATGGAAGCGTGGCAGAGCGGTTTAATGCACCGGTCTTGAAAACCGACGAGGGTGCGAGTCCTCCGTGAGTTCGAATCTCACCGCTTCCGCCAAATATTTAAAAGACCCTTGATCATTCAAGGGTCTTTTTTTGCTTTTATTTTTGATTAGAGTAGCTTATTGAATCAAAATAAATTACATCAGCTTATAAGTTCTTTGCTATAGAAAGATATTCCAATTGTCTTATTGATCGAATCAAGACTGCCGTATTTAACTTTTTATAAAATCTCAATAGCATTATTTAATCTATAGTTACAACTGAATTTAAAGCATTGTTGAATATTTCAGTGCATTTTTATACGCCACCATAGGGTTGTGCGCAATCATTGCTCATTTTTGCTGCCATTGAGTATGATGAATGCAATAAATCGTAATATTAAACTGGCACGTCATTTGCATTTCTTCTGTCATGAAAAAGTGATCTAGGGTTCCGATACTTCAATTGTATGTCTGAGACCGAGAGTTCACGGCTCGCTTGAGCTACACGGAGGGATAAAAGCCCGGGAGGTTGGACTAATCAGCAGAGGTCAGGCAAATGAGCAGATCAGACAGCATCTTTCACGATCAGACTCCATTATGGACAGAACTTTTACCAGGCGGACATCATTGGTCGGGGCGTATTCGGCGGGGCACATTGTTGCAATTTCAGGCATTGGGCGCACAAGCCAATGTGTCCTTATTTTGTGTAAATGCTGAAGATAAACTTGAGCGTTTTAATATGCCTGACAGTCTAAAAGCACAACATACTGCATTTTTAAGTACAGGGCATATTCTGATGTCCGATCTGGGGCGGGTCATGGCTTCCATCGTCAGAGATGATCATGGTTGGAATGATGTTTTTTGTGGTGCAAGCAGTGCTACACAAATTGAAAAGCAATTTGGCAAACAGACTTTTCAGGATGCACGTAATGAAATGTACCGCAATGGCAAGGACAGTTTAGTCCTTGAAATGAGCAAATATGCTTTAGGGTGTAGTGATTTAAGTGCAACCCTGAACTTATTTTCCAAAGTCAGCTCTGATGATGCAGGTGAGTTGTCCTATATCCATTCAGACAATAGCAACCAAGTCATTGAACTTCGCTTTGAAATGGATTGTTTGGTGTTCTTATCCTCTGCACCACATGCACTTGATAATCATAAAACTTATCAACCTGCCGATGTGAATATTCAATTATTCAAAGCCTTGCCTTTAAGTGATCATGATATTTGTCGTGACTCATGTCCACAAAATCAACGTGCATTTGCAAATAATGCACGCTACTACGCACTTGAAAGCAGGATCTAATTCAGCAGGAGAATGACCATGACGATTTTACAATCTTTTGAAAAAACAGTGTTAAATGAAGTTTGTCCTGCGGGTGAAGCATGGATGTGCGAGGTTAAAAAGGGGCAGTTTTTCCGCATAATTGATCTTGAAGGCAACCAAGCAGTTGATACCTTATTCATCAGCGCAGATGATCCAAATGAACGATACAGTGCAACCGATACCTTAGCCATTAACCAACAGATTTATTTAGAAAAAGGCACAACTTTATATAGTAATTTTGCTCGTCCAATTGCCACGATTCATGATGACAATTGTGGTCGACACGATACTTTAGGCGGTGCATGTTCATGTGAAAGTAATACGGTACGTTATTCACTTGATAAGTATCCAATGCATAGTTGTCGTAATAACTTTATGTATGCTTTGGCAAAACATCCAATCGCTCTTAAGCATGAATTAAATGTGCGCCATATTGGTCCAAATATTAACTTTTTTATGAATGTACCTGTGACCGCAGAAGGTGCATTGAAGTTTGATGATGGGATTTCAGCACCAGGAAAATATGTGGAAATACTGGCTGCAATGGATTTAATTGTGCTGATTTCAAATTGTCCGCAACTCAACAATCCTTGCAATGCCTACAATCCAACCCAAATTCAATTAGTTGTTCGTGATGCTGAGGGAGTATAAAAATGTTGAATAAAGTCCTGATTGCCAATCGTGGTGCGATTGCTTGCCGCGTCATTCGTACATTAAAAAAATTAGGGATTGCTTCCGTTGCTGTGTATTCCGAAGCAGATCGTGACTCCCTACACGTGACTTTGGCAGATGAAGCTTTTTGTATCGGTGCTGCACCTGCAAATCAAAGTTATTTAAATATTGAAAAAATACTTGAGGTTGCCAAACAGACAGGGGCGCAAGCGATTCACCCCGGTTATGGTTTCTTGTCTGAAAATGCCGAATTTTGTGATCTTTGTGAGAATCAAGGCATCGCATTTATTGGACCAACATCAAGTCAGATGAAAGACTTTGGTTTAAAACATACCGCACGTGAGTTGGCAATTAAAAGCCAAGTCCCATTGCTTCCGGGAAGTTCCTTATTGGCAGATGAGGTAGAAGCATTACGGGAAGCTTCACGGATTGGCTATCCTGTCATGTTAAAAAGTACTGCAGGGGGTGGCGGTATTGGTATGCGTCTGGTGTGGAATGAAACGGAGCTTAAAGAGGCTTATCAAACCGTTTCTTATCTTGCACAAGCAAACTTTAAAGATGCAGGATTGTATTTAGAAAAATTTGTAGAGCATGCCCGACATATTGAAGTACAAATTTTTGGTGATGGCAAAGGGCAAGTATTGGCTTTAGGTGAACGTGATTGTTCCGTACAACGCCGTAATCAGAAAGTCATTGAAGAAACACCTGCGCCGCACCTGAATGATGAGCAACGTGATTATTTACAAGATGTTGCGATTCAACTGATGCAGTCTGTCAACTATCGTTCAGCAGGGACTGTCGAATTTGTGATGGACACAGAAACACAGCAATTTTATTTTCTTGAAGTCAATACCCGTTTACAGGTTGAGCATGGTGTGACTGAACAGGTTTTTGGTGTAGACCTTGTGGAATGGATGGTGACCCTTGCAAGTGGTGATTGGACTGCACCAACTGAAAAGTTACAGTCGCAAGGGCATTCTATACAGGTTCGTTTATATGCTGAAGATCCTGTCAAACAATTTCAACCGAGTGCAGGTTTGCTGACCTCTGTGAAATTTGATGATAATGCACGAGTAGAAACCTGGGTGGAAACAGGTTCCAATGTGTCATCATTTTATGATCCGATGATTGCGAAAATCATTGTCACTGCAAAAAATCGTGATGATGCGATTCAAGCCATGACAGATACATTGGCAAACACCTCAATTGCAGGCATTGAAACCAACCTTGAGTATCTGGAAAATATTATTGCCTGTGATGTGTTTCATCAAGGTACACAGACCACACGCTTTTTAAATACGTTTGAGTGGACCATACAAAAAATTGAAGTCTTACAGGCAGGGATTCAGACTGCTGTGCAAGACGTTACGGGACGGGTGGGCTATTGGGATGTTGGGGTGCCGCCATCGGGTGCAATTGATCCCTTATCATTGAATATTGCCAATCAACTGCTCGGCAATCCGCATAATAGTGCAGGTCTGGAATGTACTTTGCAGGGTCCGACATTAAAATTTCACTGTGACAGTCAGATTGTCATCACAGGTGGTGACATGGTTGCAACCTTGGATGGTGCAGCTGTTGCTATGTGGCAAACCATCACGGTTAAAAAAGGACAGGTTTTAAAATGTGGTACGATCAGTACAGGCTGCCGCAGTTATATTGGCATCAAAGGTGGGTTGAAAGTACCTAAGTATTTGGGTTCTCAGGCAACTTTTACTTTAGGGCAGTTTGGTGGACATGCAGGGCGCAATTTATTGGTCGGTGATATGTTGCCGATTATGGCATATCACGCAACAGATCCATCAGCAGAAATCAGGGCATTGGCACCAACGCAAAGACCAACATTCAGCAATACATGGGAAATTGCCGTGATGTATGGACCTCATGGCGCCCCTGATTTTTTCACAAAAAAGGATATTGAACGATTTTTTGCCCAAACATTTGAAATTCATTTTAACTCAAGCCGTACAGGTGTACGGTTGATTGGTGAAAAACCTGAATGGGCACGTATGGATGGAGGTGAAGCAGGTCTGCATCCGTCCAATATTCATGACAATGCCTATGCGATTGGCGCAATTGATTTTACAGGTGATATGCCAATTATTTTGGGTCCAGATGGTCCAAGTTTAGGTGGTTTTGTTTGTCCTGCCGTGGTGATTCATTCTGAACTTTGGAAATTAGGTCAGTTGAAAGCAGGTGACAAGGTAAAATTTGTTCCAGTCAGTTATGCGCAAGCCAAAGTATTGAATGAAAAATATCATGCTCAAATGAAAGCATTGGATAGCTTGGAAGCAACATTTGATGAACCATTTTATCCTGAACTGGCGACACTCAAAAATGCAATATTGGATACTTTAAAAGGTCAAAATGGTGCGCCTGATGTGGTTTATCGTCCGGCAGGCAACAACTATATGTTGGTTGAATATGGTGAACTTGTACTTGATCTCAATTTACGCTTTCGTATCCATGCGCTGATGCAATGGGTAAAAGAGCAAAATATTCAAGGTATTATTGACCTAACACCGGGTATCCGCTCACTGCAAATTCATTTTGATTCGATCAAACTGGATCAATTGGATTTATTACGTTTACTTCAAGTCGCTGAAACGCAATTGCCTGATGTGACGGAAATGGAAGTTCCCTCACGCACCGTTTATTTACCATTGGCTTGGGAAGACTCACAAACTCAGTTAGCGACTGAGCGTTATATGCAGACAGTGCGCCATGATGCGCCGTGGTGCCCTGATAATATTGAATTTATTCGTCGTATCAATGGTTTAAAAGATAAACAAGCGGTTAAAGATGTGGTGTATAACGCCAATTATCTGGTGATGGGTTTAGGTGATGTTTATTTGGGGGCACCAGTCGCGACACCTCTTGATCCGCGTCATCGTTTAGTGACCACTAAATATAATCCTGCACGGACATGGACACCTGAAAATGCAGTGGGTATTGGTGGCGCATATATGTGTGTTTATGGCATGGAAGGTCCCGGGGGGTATCAATTTGTGGGGCGCACCACGCAAATGTGGAGTCGTTATCGTCAAAATCCTGATTTTGCCGAAGGCATGCCATGGTTGTTACGTTTCTTTGACCAAGTGAAGTTTTATGAAGTTTCTGAAACTGAACTTTTGCAAATGCGTGAAGATTTTAAGGCAGGACGTTTAAAACTTCGTATTGAAGAGGGAATGTTGAACCTCAAACAATATAACGACTTTTTGCATGATCATGCTGAATCGATTGCTGCATTCAAATCCATTCAACAAAATAATTTTGATGCCGAACGTCAGCGTTGGCATGCAGCAGGGCTTGCCGAATATGTCGCTGAAAGTCTGGATCGCGTGACAAATGAGAGTGAGATCAAAATTCCTGAGGGAGGCTGTGCTGTTGAGTCTCACATGCCGGGTTCAATCTGGAAAATTGAATGTGCTTCGGGTGATATTGTGGAAGAAGGTGCAACATTGGCTGTGATTGAAGCGATGAAAATTGAGATTCCCATCATTGCACCTGAACGAATGAAAGTTGAAGAAATTGTGATTGAAAAAGGGCAAACAGTGAAAACGGGGCAAGTGTTGTTTACGTTGGCACCTGTGGTTTAATTCTATTTATAAGGATATTTTGTTATAAAAAAGCCAATCATTTATGATTGGCTTTTTGTTTTGAGGCTTTATATAAGCTTAAGCTTCAATGGCTTGAACAGCAATTTTTTTGGCAGGATCGGTTTTACGACGCACTGCTGGAACAGGTTCGCCATAATATTGACGGTCTGCAAAATAGCTTGAACGCACCATAGGCGCAGCCCAAATATTTCTAAAACCAAGCTTTTGACCATGTGCAGTATAGCGCTCAAATTCTTCAGGCGTTACAAAACGGTCAATTGGAGCATGTTCTTTGGATGGCTGTAAATACTGACCAATGGTGACATAGTCAACACCATGTGCATGTAAGTCATCAAGTAATGCAATCACTTCTTCTTCAGTTTCACCAATACCCACCATCAAACCACATTTGGTTGGTACATCTGGGCAGTATTCTTTAAACATTTTTAATAAATTCAAAGAATGTTGATAATCTGAACCTGGACGCATCGCTTTATATAAACGAGGTACAGTTTCAATATTGTGATTGAATACATCAGGTGGGCATTCAGTCATAATACGTAAAGCGACATCCATACGACCGCGGAAGTCTGGAACTAAAATTTCGAGTAAAGTTTTAGGGCTTAAAGATCGAGCTTCTTTAATACAATCAACAAAATGTTGCGCACCACCATCGAGTAAATCATCACGGTCTACAGAAGTAATAACAGCGTATTTTAGACCTAGATTTGCAATCGTTTCAGCCATATGGCGTGGTTCATCAGCGTCAAGTGCATTTGGACGACCATGTGCTACATCGCAGAATGGACAACGACGTGTACAAATATCACCCATAATCATAAAGGTTGCAGTACCACCACCGAAACATTCAGGCAGATTTGGGCAAGCGGCTTCTTCACAAACGGTATGTAGTTTTTGTGCACGCAATGTTGTTTTGATGCGTTGAACTTCATCAGGCGCAGCCATTTTCACTCGAATCCAATCAGGCTTTCGAGGTGTTTCAACCGTTGGTATAACTTTTACAGGAATACGAGCAACCTTTTCTGCACCACGTAATTTTACACCCTGTTCTGGTTTACGGTTTTCTGACATATTCAACTTTTCCACTGTTTTTGACGAGGAGATCTGACACGTTAACTGAACATTCATTTAAGGAATGTATATAAGTTGTCATTCAAACTGATTTTTACATTATAACGGAAATGCGAAATGATGGGGTAAAAACACTATTCATTTACTAAATGTGCTCATCACAGAATATATGCTAGGTAAATACAGCAAAACAACCAACTTTAAGTCATAATATGCAACAAGACGAGTGTACCAATAAAGTATGAGGAGCTTTGAATGCCACGTAAAAAAGAACTGGTGAGCGGGAATTTTTCAAAATATGATGCAGTTGTACTCGGTTCTGGTCCTGCGGGTGAAGGCGCGGCAATGAAGCTTGCAAAATCAGGTAAGCGCGTTGCAATCATAGATGTACGTGAACAGCTTGGTGGTAATTGTACACATGTCGGTACTATTCCAAGTAAAGCATTGCGTCAAACAGTATCTAGTATTATTCGTTACCAACGTGATCCATTGTTTAAAAAAGTCGGAGATTGGAAACAATTTACGATGAAACAAGTATTACGTAACGCACATAAAGTGATTCAACAACAAGTTGATACGCATTCACGTTTCTATGATCGTAACAATATTGATGTGTTCCATGGTCGTGCATATATTCAAGATAAAAATACAGTCTTAATTTTTAATGAAGACGGTGTTAAAGAGAGCCTAATTTGTCAGCAAATTGTTGTGGCAACAGGCAGTCGACCATACCGTCCACAAGGTTTAGATTTTAATCATCCACGTGTATTTGATTCAGATAAAATTTTAGACCTAGATTATACCATTCATAAAATTATCATTTATGGTGCAGGTGTAATTGGTTGTGAATATGCATCCATTTTCATTGGTTTAGATCATAAAGTTGATTTGATCAATACCCAGCATCAGCTTTTAAGTTATCTAGATGATGAAATTGCTGATGCCTTGTCTTATCACTTACGTGAGCAAGGTGTATTGATTCGTCATAATGAACAAATTGATCATCTTGAAACCTTTGATGACCATGTTGTACTACATTTACAAAGTGGTAAGAAAATCAAAGCTGATGCTATTTTGTGGTGTAATGGTCGTTCAGGAAATACAGATGGTTTAGGTTTGGAAAATGTGGGTATTCATCCAAATGGTCGTGGTCAAATCGCTGTAAATGAGCAATATCAAACTGAAGTAGAAAATATCTACGCGGCAGGTGATGTCGTCGGTTGGCCTTCGCTAGCTTCGGCTGCGTATGACCAAGGGCGCTGTGCTGGTGCGAACATGAGCGGTGAAGAAAATGTTAAACCTGTAACGGATATTCCAACAGGGATTTACACCATTCCAGAAATTTCTTTCTTTGGTAAAACTGAAAGTCAGTTGACTGCTGAAAAAATTCCATATGAAGTGGGACAAGCATCATTCCGCCATTTGGCACGTGCACAAATTACCGGTGATACGGTCGGCGAGCTTAAAATTTTGTTCCATCGTGATACCTTAGAACTTTTAGGCGTGCATTGTTTTGGTAATAATGCGGCTGAAATTATTCACATTGGTCAGGCAGTGATGCAGAGTGGTAACAACACCATTAAGTATTTTGTTGAAACGACATTTAACTATCCAACGATGGCTGAAGCTTACCGTGTGGCAACATTAAATGGTATGAATCGTTTATTCTAAAAGCATCCGATCTTATCTAGATTAGATCAATATGACTTTTAAACCCGTAAGTTTAGGCTTGCGGGTTTTTTATGGACGCTGTACAACCTTTATATTCAAAAAAATAAAATCTGGAAAATGGCATGAGCATTCAATCTGTCACCATCAAAGGCTTTCGATCAGTTCGGAATATCACTTTACCCCTGCAACAACTTAATATTATCAGTGGGGCGAATGGTTGTGGTAAATCCAATCTTTACAAGGCTGTGCGGTTATTGCATGAAGCAGCCAATGGGCGTTTATCACAGGCGATTGCAGAAGAGGGTGGTATTCAAAAAGTGATGTGGGCAGGTGGGCATCGTGCAGGAGATCGAGCCAAAGACCCAAAGCGAATGATCTTGTCAGTAGAAATGCAACATTATGATTATCAAATGGAAATCGGTTTTCCTGAACCTCTAATCAGTTTGTTTGCATTAGATCCATTGGTCAAAAAAGAAAATCTTTGGCTGAGCGGTTATCAACGTCGGCGCATGAGTGAATTAATGGAGCGTGTTAATCAAGCCGCCTTTCTTAAAAATGTCGATGGTGAACGTGTCAGTTATCCAATGTTGTTAACGCAGGAAGATTCGTTGTTTGGGCAGTTGGCAGATCCACATTTATATCCTGAAATTTCACAGATTCGTGAAACCATGAAAAATTGGCGTTTTTATCATGAATTTTCTGTCAGTTCATCTTCATCTATGCGTGTTCCTCAAGTCGGTATACGTTCACCCGTTTTAAGCCATGATGGTGCAAACTTAGCTGCTGCTTTTGAAACTTTGCGCGAACGTGGGCAAACTGAAACGTTGTTGACTATTTTGCAAAAGGCATTTCCACATACGCAATTTTATGTTGAAGAATTGGGCGGACGCTTTCAAATGATGATGAAAAAAGAGGGCGTTTTGCGACCTTTGGAAAGTGCTGAATTTTCAGATGGAACCTTAAGATTTTTATGTTTGGTGGTTGCTTTACTCAGCCCAAGACCGCCATATTTTATGGCGCTCAATGAGCCTGAAAATAGTTTACACCCTGATTTATTGCCTACACTTGCAATGCTGATCGCAGAAGCGAGTCAATATACTCAGATTTTAGTCACCACACATTCTCCTGATTTAGCAAAAATGATTCAAACTTATCGTGAAGTCAATCATATTCAATTAGATCAAAAACAAGGTGAAACCATCATTGTGGCAATATCTTGAAAAGCTTGATCAGTGCGATAGACTTCTGATGTGAACGATGCGCGCTTATCTTTACATAAGAAACGTTTGTAAAGTTTAATGCGCGCAAAATGCCATATTGAAATATTCAAATAATTCAGGTGTATGACTCCATAGAATCGCAGCGAGTGTAAACAAAGCTACGACACCAAATGCAATCGATATTTTAAGCCAGTCAAGATCAGTCATTCACTACCGCCTTTTCATTAACAAAAAAATGAACGATTACACCAAAAATACTCAAAGCAATAGAACCGATCCACATTAAATTATAATTTCCTGTGAGATCATGATTTAAACCACCGAGCCATCCACCAAAAAATGAGCCGATTTGATGGGTAAAAAATACAATACCGCTCAGCATAGTGAGATATTTAATACCAAACATATTGGCAACAATTCCATTGGTTAATGGTACCGTAGATAACCATAAAATACCCATCACAATGCCAAAGGTATAAATAGTCCATGTGCTTAAAGGAATGACAAGGAAACTTACAATCGCAATACCTCGTAACCCATAGATGCCCATGAGTAGATGGGGTTTAGAAAATTTATCTCCTAAATAACCTGCAGCATAAGTGCCAACAATATTAAATAGCCCAACCAAAGCAAGAAAAATAGTTCCACTTGAAGCATCAAAACCATGATCAACTAAGTAACCAGGTAAATGAATACCTAAAAATACCACCTGAAAACCACAGACTAAAAATCCAAGTGCCAAAAATAAAAAAGGTTTATGTGTAAATGCAATTTTTAAAATTTGTTTAAAACTTAAATTGGCTTGAGTGGACTGTGTAACGGCTTTTGGGGCGACATAAGCGGGCGCTTTGAGCATCCAAGCTAAAGGAACAACGAGAGCCACTAAAATGGCGCTGATGATTAAGGCTGCTGACCACCCCACACTTTTGATCATTAATAATGTTGTTGGCAACATGATAAATTGACCAAAAGAACCCGCAGCACTGGCAATCCCCATTGCCATACTACGTTTACTTGGATGCGCTGCTCGACCAACCGCAGAAAGCAACACTGAAAATGATGTTGCAGAAAGGGCTAGACCAATAATCAAACCTGCACTTAGGTTGAGCATCCAAGCTTGCGAACTGATCGACATTAACAATAAGCCAATGCAATACAAAACCCCACCAACAGCAACCACAATTTTACTGCCATATTTATCAGCTAAAGCCCCAGTAAATGGCTGCACTGCACCCCAAAGCAAATTTTGAGTTGCAATTGCTAGACTAAAAACTTGATGACTCCAGCCAAACTCATGGCTCATTGGTACTAAATACAAGCCAAAACCATGACGGATACCTAAAGATAGCGCTAAAATAAATGCACTACCAATCAGCATATAAATGAGGGATTTAGAAAATTGGGTATCATCTAAAGAGCGAGACATAATCAATCCATTGAATGTATACTTTTAGGATTGTATAGCAATAAAATCATCAAAACGACAGAATAAAAATTTACTTATTGATAAAATAAAGTGATAGGGTTTTATATAAAATTTTAACAATAACAAGGCTATATTGTAATGAAATTCAAACAGAAATAAAAAATGATTTATTTTTAAGCCTAATTTTTATTTTAACTACCATAATATTCCCCCTTCTTTTTTAGATAAACAGTCATACTGCTTAAGAAGGGGGGATTGGTCTAATAACTGATAGATAACCTTTTATTTACTGAATAATAAAAAACATTCAATAAACCATCAAAACTTATTGACCAAAACGAGAAAGATCTTCTTCAGGGCGAGCTGTAAGTACTTCCACACCTGTTTTAGTAACCAATAATGTATGTTCATATTGAGCAGATAAACTATGATCCTTAGTAACCACTGTCCATTTGTCGCCAAGCAGTTTGGTTTTCCAATCACCGCCATTGACCATAGGCTCAATCGTAAAGGTCATGCCTTCTTCTAAAATCATACCTGAGTTAGGTTGACCATAATGTAATACTTGAGGCTCATCATGGAAAACAGTACCAATGCCATGACCGCAATATTCACGAACAACACCAAAACGTTCTGACTCTACATATTTTTGGATTGCTGCACCAATATCACCAATGGTTGAACCTGGTTTAACAGTTTCCATGCCTTTATACATTGCTTCTTGTGCAACTTTACATAAACGATCAGCAAGAATAGAGGTTTCGCCACCCACGATATACATCATATTGGTATCACCGTGATAGCCATCTTTAATCACAGTGACATCGATATTAAGAATATCGCCTTTTTTCAAAATTTTTGCTTCAGAAGGGATGCCATGACAAACCACATGGTTGACTGAAGTACAAATCACATGTTGAAAAGCGGGACGACCTGGTGCTGCACCATAGCCTAAGCAAGCAGGGATAGCATCTTGTTTATTAACAATATAATCATGGCAAATCGTGTCCAATTCAAGTGTGGAAACACCTGGTTTGATATGCGGTTTGATCATATCCAAAACTTCTGCCGCCAGTTTGCCCGCTATACGCATTTTCTCAATTTCTTCTGGGGTTTTGATTAATCGACGGGGAGCTTCGTAAGTACTGTTCATGATCTTTAAAAACTTTTGGAAATTTGTATGTGACTATGGTATAAATAGCCGCCCAATTTATCAAATGCTTTTCGTGAATTTCTCTTTGAGACTTCATTGAAGATTTTGATATTGGAAATTTAAAAATCCGCACATATGTCGACACATTCCTCTGGGTGCCCGTAAGGGTGGAGAATGCGGACATATGGAGGCTTAACCCAAACTTTAAGGTAAAGAAAATGGCAGATTACAACGTAAGCATGCGCGACCTTCTTCAAGCTGGCGCGCACTTTGGTCACCAAACTCGCTTCTGGAACCCAAAAATGCGTCAATACATTTTTGGTGCGCGTAACAAAATTCACATCATTAACCTTGAGCACACTGTTCCTGCGTTAAACGATGCTTTGAACTTTGTTAACAACCTAGCTAGCAAAAAGAACAAAGTATTATTCGTTGGTACTAAACGTGCTGCTTCTAACATCATCCGTGAACAAGCTCAACGCGCTGGTCAACCATATGTAGATCATCGCTGGTTAGGCGGTATGTTGACTAACTGGAAAACTCTTCGTCAGTCAATCAACCGTTTAAAAGATCTTCAAACTCAATCACAAGATGGTACTTTTGCTAAACTTACTAAACGTGAAGCTTTAGAACGTACTCGTGAAATGGAAAAACTTGAACGTGGTCTTGGCGGTGTTAAGAACATGGGTGGTTTACCTGACGCATTGTTCATCATTGACGTTGACCACGAAGCGATTGCAATTAAAGAAGCTAAGAACCTTGGTATTCCTGTAATCGGTATCGTTGATACAAACTCTAACCCAGATAACGTAGATTTCGTTATTCCTGGTAACGATGATGCGATCCGTGCTGTAACGCTTTATGCTTCTGCTATGGCTGATGCGATTATTGCTGGTAAAGAATACGCTCAAACTCAAGCAAATGCACAAGCTAAAGGCGAAGAAGCTGCTAAAGAAGCTCCTGAGGCTTAATGCGTTTTTGACGCAGGCTTGTCATTTTTGCGACATGTAATGGTGGCAAATTAAGCGTCGAAACAGCAAAACGGCCCAGATTTCATGTTTGGGCCGTTTTTGTTAACAGAATTCAATTTTCTACCGTATTTAGGAGAACAACATGACTGCAGTTACTGCGAGCATGGTAAAAGAATTACGTGACCGTACTGGTCTTGCAATGATGGAATGCAAAAAAGCATTAACAGAAGCAGACGGTGACATCGAGTTAGCGATTGATAACCTTCGTAAATCTGGTCAAGCAAAAGCAGCTAAAAAAGCGGGTAACATTGCTGCTGATGGCGCAATCACAATTGCTCAAGAAGGCAACAAAGCACTTCTTTTAGAAGTAAACTGCCAAACTGACTTCGTTGCAAAAGATGAAAACTTTGCTGGTTTCTCTGCAAAAGTTGCTGCTGCTGCTTTAGCTGCAAACGAAACTGATGCTGCGAAAATTGCTGAATTGAAACTTGAAGATGGTGCGACTGTTGAAGAAGCACGTATTGCACTTGTTCAAAAAATCGGTGAGAACATCCAAGTTCGTCGTGCAACAATTGTTGAAGGCGAAAACCTTGCAGTTTACAAACACGGTTTAAAAATCGGTGTTGTTGTAGCTTACACAGGTGATGCTGAAACTGGTAAAGGTATTGCAATGCACGTTGCTGCGTTCAACCCAGTTGCTGTAAATGCTGAAGGCGTATCTGCTGATCTTATCGCTAAAGAGAAAGAAATTGCAGAAGCAAAAGCGATTGAATCTGGTAAACCAGCAAATATCGTTGAAAAAATGGTTACTGGTTCAGTTGAAAAATACTTGAACGAAGTTGTTCTTGAGCGTCAAATGTACGTGATTGACAATGAGAAAAAAGTTGCTGACGTATTGAAAGCAACAGGTACTACAGTAGCTCAATTTGTTCGCTTCCAAGTAGGTGAAGGTATTGAGAAAAAAGCAGAAATGAGCTTCGCTGACGAAGTTGCTGCTGCTCAAGCTGCTGCTGCACAATAATTTTACTATTTCAGTAAAATGAAAAGACCCCTCATTATTGAGGGGTTTTTTTCAGCATTTATATTCGGTTTTCTAATAAAAATTCAAATGAATAATCTTGCTGATGTGTATGGTGGTAAAGTGTGACATCGCTATTGTCATAGATCATTTTGAGTGTTTTTTCTAATTTCGATAAAGCTTCAAAAGTCGCCTGACTTAAAATAAAATCAATATTTTCATCATGTTCTATCACAATAACGTTTAAGTTGTGTTGAAGAATATCTGATGTAATATTATCGATTGCAATCGCATATTGTTCTTCAAAACTCAGGTCATCATCGTCAAAAAATGAAGCATCATATTCTAATTCATTCAAGTCAATTAATGCATGATCAGTCTGATCTTCAAACTGTTCAATATAGGAAAATATGTCTTTTAAAATATTTGAAACATTATATCCTGATGATTTTACTATAGTTAACGCTTTAAAATGTTGTTCTAAAAGCCAACTGAAATTTGAAAATTCACAGCTTGCAATGATTTTATGAGAACATTCATAATTAGTTTTCCAATCCATCAGCCATGTATTGCTATTGTCTTTAGTATTGATTTCAGGAAAATCTTGAATCCCCAGTTCAGGAAAAATTTCTATAAATACGTTTCTTAATTGTTCTTGTTCAGACATTTGGCTTTCTCGTTGTTAGAAAAATTTATATAATTTAAGCAACTAATGTTTAGCATAGAATGAATACCGATGGCAAATAAGACCAACCTAAGCATAGGTGCAATTATTGTTATACTTGTCGCTGCTTATTTAGGTATAGATTTAAAACAAGAAAAAAGTCTTGAACAAGTTGATCAATCATTCACTACTACAACATCTTCAGATGTGGAAAATATTGAAAATTCAACAGAACAAAAGCAAATCATTCAACCAAAAAACTCCTCACTAAATCATCAGAATCAGCAAGGTTTAGATACTATTCGTCAAGCTTATGAGACTAAATTGAGTAATATACAAGTTCAGTCTTCGGGTAAAGTTAAGGCAATATTGAAAGATGATCGTGAAGGCTCACGTCATCAAAAATTTATTTTAGCGTTAGAAAATGGTCTGACCGTGTTAGTGGCACATAATATTGATTTAGCACCTAGGCTAGAAAATTTACAGAAGGGTGATTTGGTGGAGTTTTTTGGTGAATATGAATATAGCGAGCAAGGAGGTATGATTCATTGGACACATCATGATCCAAATCGGCATCATGAAGATGGTTGGCTAAAACATAATGGTCAAATTTCTCGTTAATCTGTAAATGAAGTAACAGCTTGCTAGATATAATGAGCGTTTAAAAAAGAATAAAATATTTGAGTAAAAATGTAACTTTTTATCTTGTTTTGATCTTAAATCAATATAATTTTCTCAGCATATTTTAGAGCGTAAAACAGCAATAATAAATTTGAGCAAATGTAATTTTTGATATCTTTTGACTCGTTTTATATCAGAAAATAAGGGTTAAATTTAACAGTGAAATTTACCCCTTATTTATTTGCGCTAAAATGCGAGTTTTTGGCGCGATTTCCATTTTGGTAGTACTTTTCCTAGGTAGGCATCCATGCACCATACAGGACCAATCAGGAGGAATTGTAGATCTTTGAAGAAAGAAGGTTTTTTACCTTCAATTTTGTGACCATAAAATTGCCCAATCCAAGCAATAATAAAGACACCAATATAAAAACCAACACCGACGGGAAGGAAATAAATGACCCAAGCCATTACTGCAATCAGAGCAGTCATCGCAACCGCAAGAACAAGATCAAGGCGAGTATAAAATACTAAGGTTAATACAATCACTAAAGCAGTAAGCAAAGCACTAAAGTGTGCCAAAATCCCAAGAATTGAAAATAAAATTGCAGGAACACATGCCCAGTGGATGACTTTATTGGTTGGATTCTGATGGCTTTCGCTATATTCATCGAACCATTCAGTTATAGATTTCATATTGCACTCCGTGCGCTAGATTTATTTCATTTATTTTTTAAGCACTTTTGGCAAATATAAACGAGAAATTAATAATGGTCAAAGACTAAATATTGAGAGTTTTGAGATTTTAAGCCAATGTATTTTAAAAAGTAGTTTTATTAATAATTTAAAGTGAGTAATAAAAGATGAAAGATAAAGTGAATATTAAAATCCCATTGAATTAAAAAAGCCACGTTTAAAGTGGCTTTTCACGTTAAATGGGAGCTAAATTTTAAGAGTTAGGACCGTCTACACGTTCAATATTCACGCTAGCAGTGCCTGAGTTGGTAATGCCAAGACGTTTTGCTGCACCATAAGATAAATCAAGTACACGGTTGCCATGGAATGGACCACGATCATTGACTTTTACCACAACGCTTTTGCCATTATTTTTATTTGTTACACGAATGTAGCAATTCAGTGGCAGGCTGCGATGAGCTGCGGTAAGTTCATTCATATCAAATGTTTCGCCACTCGCTGTTTTACGACCGTGGAATTGACGACCATACCAAGAGGCAACACCTGTTTGGCTGAACTTACGTACAGTATTTGATGCAACAGCATTTAATTTATCAATGACTGAAGGCTCATTGTCTTGCACTTGAACTTTTGCAGCAAGGGTGTCACGGCGGATTTTATCGCTTGAACGTTCAGTAATTGACAAACTGTTTAGGTTTGAAAAGTGTGAATTAAAGTTAGTTGAGTCTTTGTTTACAACACGTGAAGCAAGACTTGAACTATCTGAATCGTTGTTTAAGTATGACGACTGTACCATTTCTGAGTTGACTTGCGTCATACTCAAGCCCATGGTCAGGGCGATCATATATTTTAGTGAAGCATGCATTGTTTAACTCCTGGGAACCTAAAACCAAATTTTCAAAACGTGAAAATTCATCATTCAGGTCTGTAAATTTACTTTTGCAACCACATTTAACGGTAGGGGATAATATTCATGCAGTAACGAATGTGTCTAGTAATATTTGATGATTAGTTACAAAAAGGACAAAAACTTACAGAATTAGTATGAGAAATAACCGTAATTGTAACTAATCATTTAAAAAGATTAAATAGTAATCGTTTTTGGTGAGAAAAATCTTGACTTATTTAATCGGAAAGAAAATTAAGTTTTAACGACTCACAATTTCAGTCCCTAAAAGCCAGAGTGCAGTGGCATACATTCTGCTTTTGTTATAGGTGGTAATCACTTGAAAATTCGGGTAAGTGATGTAGTAAGTCGGTCCATAACTTTCTTGTAATTGAATGACATTTACCATATCTAAATCATCAATTTTAACAATTGGATTGAGAGCGCTAATTCCTTGATTTTTAAGTACGCCAAAGGGGGTTGGTTGTGTTAAATCTTTGGCGATGACAGCATCAGGATTATTACCTGTATATCGTGCTTGAAAAGCAATCGGTTGATTACGTTGCCAACCTTTTTGTGCTAAATAATTTGCAATCGAACCTATCGCATCTACAGCCGAGTTTCTCAAATCGACATGACCATTGCCATCATAATCCACACCATATAATGGAATATTACTTGGCATAAATTGTGGGTAGCCTACAGCCCCAGCATAAGAGCCTACAATTGAATTTGTAGGTACACCATCTTTATATGACCATGCGATCAGCGCCGAAAGTTCATCTTGGAAATATTGTGCTCGGCGTTCATAACCGAAACCTAAAGTTGCTAAAGCATCACGTGTAACGAAAGAGCCTTTATTTGCACCATAGCCTGTTTCAACCCCTAAAATACCCAAGATAATTGCTTGAGGGACACCATATTGTTGTTCTGCTCGATTTAACGTGTCTGCGTATTGATTTTTAAAGCGTACACCACGCTGAATTGTACCTTCTGCTAAAAAGTTAGTTTTGTATTGATACCAAGGCTTACTTTCACCAGGGCGATTCATAATATTAATAATATTAGGTAAATTGCGAGAGCCATTCATTGCCCAATCCACTTGATCGCTGCTTAGCCCATATGTTTGCATTGTTTTTAGTTTGAAATTGTTATATTGCGGATCATTCGCAAAATCATTTGCTTGGCAAAAACTGGTAATAGACAGTGCTACAGCACAAAAACCCATGTTTCTTACTTTTTGAAAAAGCCTAAAATTTAACATAAAGTATATTTTCCTAATTTTCTATGGGGGTAAATTAGCGATGCGTATGAATGGACATCACAATACCAAAAGTTGCCATTAATGTAATAATTGCAGTACCGCCATAACTCATAAATGGTAATGGCACGCCGACTACAGGTAAAATACCACTGACCATGCCTGCATTTACAAATACATACACAAAAAATGACAAAGCAAAGGCGCCTGCAACCAATCGTCCAAAATTATGAAAGCATTGCAAACTGATTTGGAAGGTTCTGAAGATAATTGCAAAATAAATTAAAATCAAAATAATGATACCAATCAGACCAAATTCTTCAGAAAAGGCAGCAATAATGAAGTCTGTATGACCTTCTGGTAAAAAATGTAGATGAGATTGTGTGCCTTCAAGAAAGCCTTTACCTGTAAATCCACCTGAGCCAATGGCTGTTTTTGATTGAATAATATTCCAACCTGTACCTAAAGCATCGGCTTCAGGATTCAGCAAAGTCATGACACGTTGACGTTGGTAATCATGGAGTAAAAATTGCCATGCAACAGGAAGTATAACGGCAGCCGCTGCAAATGCGGCAGTAATCATTTTCCAAGATAATCCACTTAAAAATAAAACAAAAATTCCACTGGCTAAAATCAGTAAGGATGTACCTAAATCAGGTTGTTCTGCAATCAGTAAAAATGGAACACCAATTAAAACCAGAGAGAGCAAAACATGACCAAAACGAGGAGGGAGTGGTTGACGTGTTAAAAACCAAGCCACCATAAGTGGCATAGCAATTTTCATAAATTCACTGGGTTGTACACTGCCAACTCCAGGAATTGCGATCCAGCGTTGAGCACCCATTCGAATTTCACCAAAAATAACCACAGCAACCAAACACAGCACAGCAAATAGATAAAAGTAGGGCGCAAAGGCTTGATATACTTTTGGTGGGATTTGTGCAAGTCCAAACATAATCAGACAGCCAATTCCAAAACTCATTGCTTGTTTTGAAACCAAACCCAAATCTTGTGCTGAAGCACTATATAAAACAACAAGCCCGAGTATTGCATTGAGAATTAAAAATAAGCTCAGCCAAGGGTCGATATGTAAGCGTTGCCAACGCGAAATACTGGAGCGTGTACTTAAGCCATCACGAGGTGATTGGCGTAAAAATTTGTATTGTGAATTTGGTGACATGGCAAATGAGCGTGTGGGGAAATAGCTTTTGTGAATGCTATCACAATAAGACTTGAAGGCAATCTATGGGCTTATTTATTCATATTAAGTTTAAAAATACAGCCAAGTTTAAAAATTCAAAATTCAAAAATAGCAATAGGATGTCACTCCATTTTAGACAAAGAGAATTTTTTCATGAATAAGATCACTTTGAGTTGTTTCTTAAGCTTTGAGAAAATGATTTGACTCAATACCAATTAACTTGGATTTAAAAGTTGTCGTCCTTGTTCAAGTAATTCTTGTTGATCTAATTGTTCAGGATGGAAGTCTGCACGATAAAAAGCAAAATATTCAGGACTTAAACGTAGCATCATTAAACCTAATCCATAAAGTGCTTTGATGTTTTTAAAGAGCTGTTGTGGTGAATATAAGCTATTTTTGCGATCTTGCCAGAGTAAGTCTGCGGTCATAAACGTGGTGCTGCTAATAAAACCAATCGTGATGGTGCGCATACTTCTACGTCGTTGGGGTAAATGGTTAAAAATCGTTTGATAGACTTCAAATGCAACATGTTTATGTTCAATTTCCTCAATAGCATGCCAGAGCCATAGTTGTTTCATGTTTGGTGAAAGACCTTTAAACATAAACTCAGGATATTTCAACATATAACCTGCCATGAGTGCAGTAAAATGCTCCAAAGCCACAGTCGCAGCCAGTTGCCGACGTTGAGTTAGGGTTCTCAAACGTTTCATTTCTTTTTCAAAAGCAGCATTGTAGTGCATCAAATTATAATGTGGTGATTGTACTGCTTGATTAAACTGTTCATGCGCTTGAGCATGATGTGCTTCTTGACCAATAAAACCCGAAATATCAGCTTGCAGTCGAGGATTTTCAATTTGATCTCTCACATTGCGTACAGTTTCTACAAAAAAACGTTCACCTTGTGGGAAAATGATCGATAAGGCGGTGAGAAAATGCGAAATTAAAGTTGCATGAGTGTAGTGGCGTTCAGTGTATTGCGCATCAAAACGTGTTTTACGTATTGAAATAGTAGATTGTAAATGTCGTTGATATTGCTTGGCATTTTTTGAAAGATTTTTCAACATGGCTTTACCTATCTTTTTTGTTTTGTGAAAAGGTGAGTAAGAGTGCAGCTTTTATTAATGTGCCAGAGTGGATTGATGAAACATTGGCTTTAAATTTTTTTATATCTTTAATTGGGTGAATGAAACAGCTTTATATTAAATGCTGAGATTTAGACGCAATAAAATAAGAGATAAAAAATGCCCTTCTTAAAAGAGCATTTTATATGACAACAACAAATGATTAAGAGAAGAACAATGAATCGTGATATTCAGCAACAGCTTTAAGCTCTTCACGACTTAGATTTGGAATCAGTTTATTGATCGCAATATGGACCGCTTTAGTCACGGCAGCAGCACCGATATCAGATGCTTTACGTTTAATCATGCCTAAATCTAAAGTTTTATTAAAATCAATCATAAAATGACGAATTGCAGCATCAGCAAACTGTTTATATAGTTCAGCTAGAGCTTCTTTATCAATTTTATTTCCTGCTTTAATTTCAGCAAAATTATATTTAAGGCTTGTAACTAAATTTGCATCTAAAGTTGTTCCTACACGATTTTCACCTGTTGGATCTTTAAATAAACTACGTTCAGAAAACTCTACAGATTGGCGCACAACATTATTGTCTGCTTTGCTGAGGAGTTGCTTCAGTAGCACAGCAACAGTTGATTTTACATAACCCGCTAACTTTTCAGCTGTATCGCGTTTTTCACTTGCTGGGAAACGCTGCACAAGTTGAACCAATAAAGCATCAATAATTTCATCATTAATTAAAAGTGCTGTTTGGTCACGTAATGGGTACAGTGGTTCATTAGAATTTTTTTTCTCAATACCAGTCTGGATGTTCTTGAAAAGCTCATCTGATGGTACAAAACCAAAAAAGGGCATTGTTAAAACCTCAATGTTTTATCTTATTGTCTCGCCAATCGAATAGGACTTGGCATCCATGATTCATCTGATACACGACAAGGGTTAATGTCTAAACCACCACGGCGCGTATATGTTGCATAGACCATCAGCTTTTCTGGCTGTAAATTTTGCCAAAGATCTGCAAAAACTTGCTCCACGCATTGCTCATGGAAGCCATTATGCTGACGATAAGAGATAATATAAGCTAAAATGCTGCGATAACAAGGTTTTTTACCTTGATATCGAATAAAAATCGTGCCCCAGTCAGGTTGACCTGTCACAGGGCAGTTGCTTCTTAATAAATGTGAATATAATTGAATTTCAACATTTTTTTCAGCATCATTGACTGTTTCATCAAAAGCCAAAAGACGTGCATCAGGGTGATTGACTAAGCAGTCAGGTTGTTGGTCATCAATACAAATCCCTTCAGGTTTTGAAATTTCTAAATCATCAACATGAAATAAAGTCAGCGTTACTTCGGCTTGAGCAGCGTGTGATAAATCCTTTTCAGCTCTTTGAATAAATGCTTCTTTAGACTCAAATTGAGTAAAGTTCATGCTATTAAAATAGAGCTTTAATGATTTGGATTCGAGTAAAAACTCAGATGAAGCAGGTAAAGTCATGCGACCAATTGCAACTTGAGGAATCCCTTGAAGATTTAACCAAGAGATTTCAAAAATATGCCACCAGTCCTTTCCTTTATATATACCTTCTACATGTTTGTAATTTTCACGTGCTTGAGTACGTGAAATTGGAAATAAAATATCAGGCTGATAGGTGGTTGGGTAATCGGTATCTTTACCCAAAAGAGATTGTTCAACAGTCATTATTCACGCATTCCTGAACCACGAGAAAGTAAATAGTAAGCGACTCCATAAAGTACAGCACAAAATAATGTCACTACAATTAAGGATAAGGTAACATTAACATCGCTATGACCTAAAATACCATAACGGAAAGCATTGACCATATATACAATCGGGTTCACTAAAGAGAGATTTTGCCAAAAAGGGCTTAAAGCACTAATTGAGTAAAATACACCACCTAAATAAGTAAGTGGAGTTAATACAAAGGTTGGAATGATTGAAATATCATCAAATGATTTTGCATAGACAGCATTAATAAAGCCGCCCAAAGAAAACAATAAAGAAGTAATAATAACGGTATAGATTGTCACAAAAATATTATGAATCGCTAAGTCAGTGAAAAACAGACTCATTAATGTCACAATCGTTCCGACTAAGATGCCACGGCATACGCCACCAATCACATAACCACAAAGTACTAAATGCAGTGGAACAGGACTCATAATGAGTTCTTCAATACTTTTTTGAAATTTTGCACTAAAAAAACTTGAAGAAACGTTAGCATAGCTATTTGTAATCACTGCCATCATGACCAGACCTGGCACGATGAATTGCATATAACTAAAACCACCCATTTGCCCAATACGTGAACCAACTAAATTTCCAAAAATCACGAAGTACAAACTCATTGTGATCGCAGGGGGTAATAAGGTTTGAGGCCAAATCCGCATAAAACGGCGAATTTCCTTATGTACAAGGGTAAAAAGCGCAATTTTGAGTTGGGTAAAATTCATTGCGCATCTCCTTCTAGATTTTTTTCGACCATTTTCACAAAGAGTTCTTCTAAGCGATTTGATTTGTTACGCATACTGCGCACACGAATGCCTTGTGCTTCTAAAAGTTGAAATAAATCATTGAGTGAATGTGCTTTATCCATGGTTACTTCTAAGGTCATTGGATCAATGAGGTTAAATGTCAAACCAAAGATTTCAATATGAAAAGGTTCAATTGGATGTTCTAAATCAAAAATAAAAGATTCTTCATTGAGTTGACTGAGAAAAGCTTTCATGGAAGTGTCTTCTTTAATCACGCCACGATCAATAATCGCAATTTGACGACACAACATTTCAGCTTCTTCTAAGTAATGCGTGGTTAGAATAATTGCTGTGCCTTTCTCATTCATTTCAGTCAGAAAATCCCACATTGAACGGCGTAGTTCAATATCTACACCTGCGGTAGGCTCATCTAAAATTAATAATTTAGGTTCATGCATCATAGCGCGAGCAATCATTAAGCGACGTTTCATACCACCTGAAAGCATACGGGCTTGGACATCACGCTTTTCCCAAAGCCCTAATTTTTCTAAATATTCTTCTGCACGTTGTTCAGCAAGTTTTTTAGGAATACCGTAATAGCCTGCTTGCGTGACTAAAATATCAAAAGTTTTCTCAAAATGCCCAAAGTTAAATTCTTGTGGAACAATACCTAAACACTGTTTTGCTTTGGATGGATGTGTATCTAAATCATGCCCAAAAATTTCTACACGACCTGAAGTTTTACGTGTAAGTGAACTGATGATCCCAATCGTTGTTGATTTTCCTGCACCATTTGGACCCAAAAGAGCATAAAACTCACCTTCAGGAACAGTTAAATTGATCCCTTTAAGTGCTTGAAAGCCATTTCGATAAGTTTTAGATAAATCTCTTAACGTCAATGCATCAGCCATGAAATTCTCACGTGAATGTAGGAGCGTATATTGTGAGCGAACTTGATAAATAAACCAAGTGTAATGCTAGGAATAGTGCGTTGCTGATATAGAACGTTGGATAAAGCTTGAGCAGCAAAGTGTGCGAATGCAAGATATATGCTTTACCTAAGTTAAATTTTTGATATGATGTGCGCACTTCTTTTAAGCGCCCATAGCTTAACAGGATAGAGTACGGGTTTCCGAAGCCTGTGGAGTGAGTTCGAGTCTCGCTGGGCGCACCAGATTTTTATCATATTTTTATTTCAGTTTTAGTTTATATCTTATTGTTTTTCTATTAAATATTATTTTTTTGAATATTTATATTTCATCGTTTTAATCTTTTATAAAATGAAATTTCATCGTGTTTATTTAAAATAAGCTAAAAATAGTCAATATAAGTTATAGCTCGTATTTTAAACAGACCATATTTTATAGCTGAAAAATGATGATTACAATGAGAATTTCTTTATGAACTTGTGCTGAAATGTTAAGCAATATTGCTCTGTTTGATTTCTTCATTTATATTTAAATCATAGTAGATCGTTAAGATGCTACAAAATAGTTGGACAGATCAATGACAGCTTATTGAATTTGCAACAGATGTTCAGATGAGAAATAAGCACTAGCTTTCCAACCTAAAGAGCTCACAGAAATGTGAGCTTTTTCATGTTTAAAACAATATAAAACAAAGTTTATCTGAACTTAAATCACTTTGAAAAATAAGATAATTCAACATCATATCGTTTAAATTCATGAATGAGTTGTTTGATGAAGTTTAATGTAAGTGATGAATTAAAATCACTGCTTATAATTTTTGCTTGGGTATTTTCGGTGTATTCTAATTGAATCATTTGCCAATCTAAAGAATTTTGCATTTGTTGCAGATATAGACTGCGTAATTGTAAATGATCTGAAATTTGAGAAGGAATCACATGTGTGATTGCAAGTTGAATAGGCATACATTCAGCAATATCACGAAAAGTAATGACCCAATTGCCAATTTTATTCAGTTGCATTGGATTATCACAAGCTGAAAAACGTAAAAAATGTATTTGGTTCATATGGTATTATCCCCTTGAATCAAAAAAGTTATACATGTTCAGCATTAAAATGTAGATGCAGCTAAAGTGCTGAAATAATGAGTGAAAATATATTTTTGAATGTTTTTGTTTTTTAAGTTGTTGAATTATTGAGTTAAATAAAAAATGATTTAGCGTTAAAAACGCTAAATCAACATAAAAATACAATTATTTAGGGGCTATTTTAGTTATCAAAATGACATATAGCATGCCATTCTGATTTACATTAAGATAAAGTTTTTAAAGGGTAATTATTGCACTATTTTCCAGTGCTTTACGTAAATAAGGGTCAAGGTCATCTTGTTTGAGTAACCATTTCGTATAATCAGGTGGTAAGTCAGCAATTGCTGTACCGCGATGTTTACCAAAATTGATACTACGAGGAATACGTGCATCTTCAGACGCTGCAAATAATTCTTCAATATTTTGAATTTTAAGATGATGAATAATATGCATTAAAATATTTGCAGTTAAAATAATATCAGCATCTGCACGATGAGCGCCTTTTAACATGGTACGTGCTTTTTCACTACCTTTACTGATCTGATAAATCAATGCTGAAATATTATGTGCTTCGGCATCAGGCCAAACTAGGCGAGCAAGAGCAAGTGTACAAATCGCTTTAATATGAGATGTATCTACACCGCATTGCTGAATAGCACGAATATCATAGTCAATATTATGACCAATCATATAGATCGTATCTGTAGGAAGTTTAAATGTAGAAAAATCGGGTTGACCTACTAAGTCAGATTCTAAAATATGATGAACAGCCATAGAGGCATAAGAAATTTTTTCCTCACCAATACTATAAAGTTGATCAAAAATTTGTTCACGATCTAAACTTAATTTTCCTTGATCAAGTTGGATCGGTGCATAAGCAATTTCAATGGGCAAGCCATTTAAGGTATGTGTTTCTGTATCAAGAATAATAGCTTGCATGACATATTCCAAAAGAATCAGGAGAATATCCCTACTTTAGCACTGGATTTTTCGTTGTTACAAATATTATTGATCAATTTAATGGATATTTATTATTTTAAATGATTGAGTAAAATGATCATCACCATATCAAAGTAAGCATGAAATATAGCCTAAGTATTCTTTTTGGTAGTGTTTTAAAATTATGCTGATGACATTTGATATTAAATTCTCATTCAATCTATAAAAGTAAACTTAACGGAGTGATGCTATCGCAGGCGACATGGATGTCGCCGTTGGGTAAGGGTGGTAGGGACATCCCCTTTAGCCAACAAAGGATTTTTGTTACTTTTTATCCTTAAAAAGTAAGGCATTACCTACGCAAATGAGTTTGAATTTTGCAATATAAATGGGGGTAGTACAAAATATATTTTACTGATTTATTCAATGGACAAATCAGCAAATATTTTAGAACACTACCAAATTGTTTATCAAAAAATAAACACAGTAAAGCGTTTGTTTTATTTATTTTAAGCATTAAAAACAGTTTACTTTGAATCCAATAAGTTAATTTGACCCTTATATAAGATATTTGTTTCAATCTGACGATATTTTTATGACAAACTGAGCAAAGTTCATTCTCTTTATTTAAAAACTTCATGCTACAATATGCGCCAATCTTAGCACGGCTTAAAAGCCCTACATTTCATAGGACCTCGCTAATGTTTGCCAATATCTCTATTGCTGAATTTGACCCAGAATTAGCTCAAGCTATCTCGAACGAAGATGTGCGTCAAGAAGCTCATATTGAGCTAATCGCTTCTGAAAACTATTGCTCACCAGCAGTTATGGAAGCTCAAGGTTCAAAGCTCACTAACAAATATGCAGAAGGCTACCCAGGCAAACGCTACTATGGCGGTTGTGAATATGTAGACGTGATTGAACAATTGGCAATTGATCGTGCTAAAGAATTATTTGGCGCCGACTATGCTAACGTTCAACCACATGCAGGTTCTCAAGCGAACTCAGCAGTTTACTTAGCGCTTCTTAATCCTGGTGATACAGTATTAGGTATGAGCTTAGCGCATGGTGGTCACTTGACACATGGTGCGAAAGTAAGCTTCTCTGGTAAAACGTATAATGCAATTCAATATGGTTTAAACCCAGAAACTGGTGAAATCGATTATGAAGAAGTTGAGCGTTTAGCTGTAGAACATAAACCACGTATGATTGTGGCTGGTTTCTCTGCTTATAGCCAAATCGTTGATTGGCAGCGTTTCCGTGAAATCGCAGATAAAGTAGGTGCTTACCTTTTTGTCGATATGGCTCACGTTGCTGGTTTAGTTGCTGCGGGTGTTTACCCAAGCCCAGTACAAATTGCTGATGTAACAACAACGACTACACATAAAACTTTACGTGGTCCACGTTCTGGTTTAATCCTTGCGAAAGCAAATGAAGAAATCGAGAAAAAATTACAATCAGCAGTATTCCCTGGTAACCAAGGTGGTCCATTGGTTCATGCTGTTGCAGCTAAAGCAATCTGCTTTAAAGAAGCAATGTTGCCAGAATATAAAGAATATCAAAAACAAGTTGTAGTTAATGCTAAAGCAATGGCTGAAGTGTTGATTGCACGTGGTTATGATGTTGTATCTGGTGGTACTGAAAACCATTTATTCTTATTATCTTTGATTAAACAAGATATTACGGGTAAAGAAGCTGATGCTTGGTTAGGTGCAGCTCACATTACTGTGAACAAAAACTCTGTACCAAATGATCCACGTTCACCATTTGTGACTTCTGGTATCCGTATTGGTACACCAGCAGTGACGACTCGTGGTTTTGGCGAAGCTGAAGTACGTGATCTTGCGGGTTGGATTGCAGACATTCTTGATGCAAAAGGTGATGAAGCTGTTATCAATACTGTGAAAGCGAAAGTTGAAGCGGTATGTGCTAAATTCCCAGTTTACGCAAAATAAGTTTCGACTTGAGAAAAGCCCCTCAAAGGGGCTTTTTTTATAGCTTTAAAAAAATCCAGTATTATTCAATTGCTCAATTTTCTGATATAACTTGATGAAGAGATTTTGAATATTTTTTGTTTTTATTGCTTTTAAAATAGCATCTAAATTAAAGGAAATTAGCTAGATGGCTCAGCCTAATATTATTATTTCAGAACAAGACTTACATCGTTTAGAAACGATGTTAGAGAATCAGGCTAAATTGACTCCAACTATGGAACATTTAGAAGAAGAACTGGCTCGTGCTGAAGTTGTTACTCCACAAGATATTCCAACGAACATTGTAACGATGAATGCAAAAGTATTAATCACCATTGCTCCTGCAAAAGAAGCAACGGAAATTACGTTGGTCTATCCACATGACTTTCGTGGTGAAAAAGGGCAAGTCAATGTTGTTGCTCCAATTGGTGCTGCGATTTTAGGTTTAGCTGAGGGACAAGAAATTGAATGGCCACAGCCCGATGGTCATACGATGAAGGTAAAAATTGAAAAAGTGATTTATCAACCTGAGCGTGAAGGTGACTTCTTATAAGTTTTAAAGCCATCATTTGATGGCTTTGTTTTTAATAGATCATCTAAAAATAAAATGATAAAAATCATAAATTGATGAATAAAATAACATTTGATTATTTTTGTGATGTTTCATATAAATCTTTCTCTATATAATATTTAAAAGAGAGGGGTTTATGAAAAAAATATTATTTTTAATGGGGTTATGTTTAACATTTTCTGTGAATGCTAAACAAAATAATGAAAGTGTAGACGCGATTAAACAGAAAATTATTCAACAATCAATTGAGGCTTATTCTGGTAATTGTCCTTGCCCATATAACACAGCGTCAAATGGAAGTCGTTGTGGTAAACGGAGTGCTTATCATCGAGCGGGTGGATATGCACCATTATGTTATCCAGAAGATGTCACCACTAAAATGATACAAGCTTATAAAGCTAGAAAATAAAGTCTTAGGTGTGCGCTTGCAGAATTTTGCTATATTCCATTAAAGTTTTAACGCCAGCTATACGTTGTATAATTTGCCCTTGTTGAAAAATTAGGGTCGAAGGTAAACCATAGACATTATAACGTAAGGTTAAAATAGGGGATTGATCAATATTAATAATACCGAACTTAATTTCGGGATGCGATTTTGCAAAGTTTTGAGCGAGTTGCTCAAATACTGGAAAATTTTGTGTACATGGCGCACACCATTCTGCATAAAATCGAATAACTGCCAGACCATCAAACCATTCAAACTCGTGATAGTTATTTTCATTATATTCAAACATATTATTCATAAGCGATGACGATCAAATTTTGAAATAGAAAGTTGATTATACATAAGTCCACAGTTCTTCATTCTCAGCAAACTTTATGTTCAAATACAAATCATATGAAAATTCATGAATAAGGAAAGTGAATGTCACAAGCAACAATGCAACAGATCATTATTACTGAGCCCGGCGGTATTGAAAAATTAGCATACGAAACTGTTTCAATACCAACAGCAAGTACAAATGAAGTTTTAGTTAAAGTACACGCATTTGGAATTAATCGACCAGATATTTTACAGCGTCAAGGTTTATATCCTATGCCAAAAGGAGTGACACCTGTACCAGGTTTAGAGGTTGCGGGAGAGGTCATTGAGGTTGGTGCTGATGTGACAAACTTTAAAGTGGGTGATCGTGTATGTGGTTTAACCAATGGTGGAGGATATGCACAGTATTGTGTGGTGCCTGATAGCCAAACTTTGCATATTCCACAAGGTGTAAGCTTTGTACAAGCAGCCGCGATTCCTGAAACATTCTTTACTGTTTGGGCAAATGTTTTTCAAATGGCAAGAGCCAAAGCAGGCGAAACGGTACTTGTTCATGGTGGAGCAAGTGGTATTGGAACAACAGCTTTGATGCTATGTCAGTCTTTAGGAATAAAAACTTTTGCAACTGTCGGCACAGATGAAAAAGTACAGGCATTGGCAAGTTTAACTGATGCAATTAATTATAAAACTCAAGATTTTGAACAGGTTATTCAAGATAAAATGGATAATGCGGGTATAGATGTTATTTTAGATATGGTCGGTGCACCTTATTTAGATAAAAATTTAAATTTATTACGTCGTGATGGTCGTTTAGTGTATATCGCCTTTTTAGGTGGGGCAAAAGCCAAAGATGTGAAACTAGGTCAAATTATGATGAAGCGTTTGACGATCACAGGCTCAACAATGCGAGCAAGAAATAGCGCAGAAAAAGCTGAGATTGCTCAAGGTTTAGAGCAACAAGTTGTTCCACTTTGGGAAAAAGGTGAATGTTTGCCAATGATTTATCGGACTTTTAAGTTTGACCAAATTCAAGATGCTCATGCGGTGATGGATACAGGTGAACACATTGGTAAGGTTGTGGTAGAAGTTATTTAAATGATGAAAACCCTCTTTTTATTTTATAAGAAGAGGGCGTCATTAAGATGCAGATAGGAATTTAGGCTTGCACGGATTTATTGAGCAAACTTGATGGTTTTTTAGAAGTTAGAATGAAGATTCATTTTGAACAGTAAAATGCTTTAAAGACATTTTTAAGAGTCAATTTTCTATTTTTCTAAAGGTATTTTATATTTCGGTATTTTATCTCTGATTTAATTTTAAAATTATGCGAAAATATAACATTCTATTTTATATTTAGGACTCCCATGACAGATTCTTCTGCATCATTAAGTGATATTGAAATTTTAGATATTTTACAGTCAATGAAATCTGACGAATTAAATGTCGAAGCAAAAAAAATCATTCGTGATGGCGGAAAAGCAGGGCGTCAAGAAGCACATAAGCAAGCTTTGGTCGCTTTACATCATAGTTTTGAAGAAAAATTTGTTGAAGCTGTCACTTTGGCATTGCATTTAAATGAAGCTCAGGCAAAAAAAATTCGCTATAAAAAAGACCGTATTCGTATTTTAAAAGCAAAAGGGATTGAATATTTAGAGATTGATGGTGCAGAAACTGCACAAGTTTTATCACAAGTCGCTCAAGCTATTTTACGTGAAGATGCAACAGTCACTCATGATTTACATAATATCTTTTCTTTTTGGAAAGAAGGTTGGCCAATGGTGCAATTTGACAATGCGTTTAAATTGTTAGATGAAGATATTATGATTCACTATCAAGCGGTACTTGATCGTTTAATTGAAAAGAAATAATAAGAAAAACAGTCATATAAAAAGCACCATATATTGGTGCTTTTTAGTTGAAAATGATCGTTTTATTCTTCTGTTGGTGGCTCAGTTTCATTTCTTTCAAGTAAACGTGTCACAAGTAATTGGTCAATTTTAAAATGATCAACGTCCACAACTTCAAATTTATAACCATCAAAAATCACAGTATCAGCAGGGCGAGGAATTTTTCGTAATTTATACATCATAAATCCTGCAAGCGTTTCATAGTTTTCATCATCAGGCATTTCATCTAGCGCAAGCGCATGCTTGAGATCTTCAATAGGTGTACTACCATCGATCAGCCATGAATTATTATCACGTTTGATAATTTGTTGATCTGCTTCAATTGGGGTAACCCAGTCGCCCATGACCGTAATCATAATATCTGACAAAGTAATCACACCAACAACCAAAGCATATTCATTAATAACCACAGCGAATTTTTCTTTGGTTGAGCGAAAACGATCAAGTAGTTCTGATAAGGTTAAAGTGTCAGGAATCGTTAAAACATTACGAATCGTATTTTCATTGAGTTGCAGAAGAGATTGATTATTTAAAATTCGTACTAAAATATCTTTGGCATCTACATAACCAATGACATCATCAATATTATTATTACACACCAAAAACTTAGAGTACGGATATTCAGCGAGTTTTTGGCGAATGCTTTCTTCTGACTCTTTTAATGTGAAAAATACAACATTTTCACGAGTCGTCATACTTGAGGGAACATTACGTTCTTCAAGCTCAAATACATTTTCAATAAAATGATGTTCTTGTTTTTGTAAGACACCTGCTTGCGCACCTGCATCCATCACGGCAGAAATATCATCAAAAGTAATATTATCTTCACGTGTTGTATTGACCTTAAATAAGCGAAATAACAGGTTTGCAATGGCATTGATAAACCAAGCCAAAGGTTTACATACCACAATAAAGATTTGAATCGGATTAATAACAGAAACAGCAATTTTTTCAGGTGCAATCATTGCCATACGTTTTGGCATTAAGTCTGCAAATAAAATAAAGAGTGATGTAACTAATGTAAATGATAATGCAAAACTAATGGTTTCTGCCCAAGGACCTATATAAAAGCGTGAAACAAAATCAAGAAAATAAGGACGAAAAGCCCCTTCACCCAAAATACCACCTAAAATGGCAACAGCGTTCAGTCCAATTTGGGAAGCAGCAAAGAAATCAGCAGAATTTTCTTGCAAGTCTAGGACTTTCTGCGCACGTTCATCACCCGATTCTGCAAGGATTTTAAGTTTAACTTTACGTGCACCAGCAAGGGCAATTTCTGTTAAAGATAAAAAACCTGCACCTG
Source organism: Acinetobacter sp. R933-2 (assembly GCF_030325485.1). Taxonomy (NCBI): domain Bacteria; kingdom Pseudomonadati; phylum Pseudomonadota; class Gammaproteobacteria; order Moraxellales; family Moraxellaceae; genus Acinetobacter; species Acinetobacter sp. R933-2. The sequence continues at coordinate 12,544 of NZ_JACAIJ010000002.1, read as the reverse complement.
CAATCAGCAAGATGATGATAATAATATTCTGAAGAAGGCTCACGAATCACCTGTGGATCGTCGTTATTATGAATGTTTTTAACACAAAAACAGCTTAGGGAGTAGTAACCACCCTAAGCACTTTGAAAAGTATAATATTGATAAGCGAAGAATTTAAGAAATATTATGCTTTAATAGTGTGAAAATTGAGAATTGTTAATTAAAAATTCACGGTTTTCTTCTTCTATCATTTGTCGTGCTACATATAAAATCAGTTGGCGTAACCAGCGATGAGCAGGATGATGATGGAGTAAAGGACACCATGCCATTTTTAACTCAAATTCAGGAATATAAAAAGGTGGGTCTTTAATTAAAAGATTTTGGCTTTTGGCTTGTAAACGTGCAATACGTGTTGGCAATGTTGCCACCAAGTCAACATTAGAAGCTAAAAGTGCTGGCATTTGATAATGACGGGTAAAGACAGAAATTTTACGTTTTTGACCAATACGTTCTAAAGCTTGATCAATCCAACCTAATCCTGCTTGTTTCTCAGGATTTACACCGAAGCCAACACCCATACCCGTTTTAGAAACCCAAATATGTTGTGCATCTAAATAACTTTTTAAATTTAAGTTACTTGCAGCAGGGTGTTTACCATTTAGTAAGCAAGAAAAACTATCACGCCAAACCAGAACTTGGTGAAAGCTTTGTGGAATTTCATTAAAACGATTGATGGCTAAATCAACTTTACCTTGTTCCATATCACGATAGGACACATCACTTGGCGTTAAAAAGTCTAAAACCACATTGGGTGCTTCAGAACGTAAGGCTTTGACTAAGCGAGGAACAAGGGTTGCCTCAGCATAGTCAGAAGTCATGATACGAAAAACACGATTTGAAGTATAAGGTCGAAACTCTGTGCGTGGTTCCAAAATCATTGACAAATCTGACAATGCATCTCGAATACGCGGTTGTAATTCTAAAGCACGTTCTGTGGGAGTCATCCCTTCAGAAGAACGAATCAAAAGCGGATCATTAAATAAATTACGCAAACGTCGTAAAATATTACTCATAGCAGGTTGGGTAACACCAAGCTGTTCTGCGGCACGGGTAACGTTCTTTTCACGCAAAAGTACATCAAGGTAAATTAATAGATTGAGGTCAACCCGCTCAAGATTCATATAAAAAATACCGAAAATAAATTTTTGAAATCACATTGAATTATGCCATAAGCAAATAGTTTTGTGTTAAATCATGATAAAAAAACATCATTCTAAGCCGCATCAAGAAAATTAAAAATTTGTTTTCATCTATTTTCAAATTGTTTTAGCGAACAGGTTTGATATTGCAAATTGCCTTAAATCATAGAACTTAACGCATTGAGAAAGAGTTATAAATTTTTAGCTTTCTTTTTAAGCATACAAAAAGGCATTTACATTGTTTATTTAGACTAAAATATATGCGTTGAAAAATTAAATGAGCATGATATGACAAAAAAATAGTAAGGCTCGACTTAAGTCTAATAAGCTGTAAATTTTAAACTTGTATTATTTGTAAGCAAAAAAGTCAATATGAGTTTTAATTTAATTTATTTAAAATCAATATCTTAATAAATTGAAACATAATTATAATACGACTTTGATCTATATATTTTTTAAATAAATACTGAGAATTAACGCAAAATATTGGATTAATTTTAGGAGTCAATCTAAGCTAAGTCCATAACAACGAAGCGTACTAAATCTGAACAAATAGATAGTACTAGATTTAGCGATTCGATGGATGAAATCCTAATATTATTACAGGAACATATCATGTCTACATACTTAACAGCGATTGATGCAATCCGTGAATTAAAAGCAAAATTCGGAAGCACTTGGCGCGATATTAGCCCAGAAGATGCTGCACGTATGCAAATGCAAAACCGTTTCAAAACTGGTTTAGACATTGCAAAATACACTGCTGCAATTATGCGTCGTGATATGGCTGCGTATGATGCTGACTCTAGCAAATATACTCAATCATTAGGTTGCTGGCACGGTTTCATCGCACAACAAAAAATGATTGCGAACAAAAAATATTTCGGTACAACTGAACGTCGCTATATCTACCTTTCTGGTTGGATGGTTGCTGCACTTCGTTCAGAATTTGGTCCACTTCCTGACCAATCTATGCACGAAAAAACTTCAGTTCCAGCGTTAATCGAAGAAATCTATACTTTCCTTCGTCAAGCTGATGCAAAAGAATTAAACGATTTATTCCGTGCATTGAAAAAAGCACAAGAAGCTGGCGACACTGCTAAAGCTGCTGAAATCACTGCTCAAATCGACGGTTTCCAAACTCACGTTGTGCCAATTATTGCGGACATCGATGCTGGTTTCGGTAACGAAGAAGCGACTTACTTACTTGCTCGTAAAATGATCGAAGCTGGTGCTTGTGCACTTCAAATCGAAAACCAAGTATCTGACGCTAAACAATGTGGTCACCAAGCTGGTAAAGTAACTGTTCCACACGAAGACTTCATCGCTAAAATCCATGCATTACGTTATGCATTCTTAGAAATGGGTCTTGATGACGGTATCATCGTTGCGCGTACTGACTCTGAAGGCGCTGACTTGACTCAAAAAATCCCAGTGGTTAAAGAGCCAGGCGACATCGCTTCTCAATATATCAGCTACTTAGACACAACTGAAATCAGCATCGAAGAAGCTCAAGAAGACGAAATCTTGATCAAACGTGATGGTAAGTTACACCGTCCTAAGCGTTTAGCTTCTGGTTTGTATCAGTTCCGTGCTGACACTCAAATTGACCGTGTTGTACTTGACTGTGTATCTAGCCTTCAAAATGGTGCGGATCTTCTTTGGATCGAAACTGCGACTCCAAACGTTGAAGAAATCGCTCACATGGTTAACCGTGTTAAAGAAACAGTTCCAAATGCGAAACTTGTTTATAACAACTCTCCATCGTTCAACTGGACTTTAAACTTCCGTCAACAAGCGTATGACCGTTGGGTTGCTGAAGGTAAAGACGTTTCTGCTTACGACCGTGCTAAATTAATGAGCGCTGAGTACGATGCGACTGAATTAGCTGCTGATGCTGATGAAAAAGTACGTACATTCCAAGCGGATGCTTCTCGTGAAGCGGGTGTGTTCCATCACTTGATCACACTTCCGACTTACCACACAGCTGCTCTTTCTACGCATGAGCTTGCTCAAGGTTACTTCGGTTCTGAAGGTATGTTGGCTTATGTTGCTGGTGTACAACGTAAAGAAATTCGTGGCGGTATCGCTTGTGTTAAACACCAAGCAATGGCTGGTTCGGACATCGGTGATGATCACAAAGAAATCTTCTCTGGTGACAATGCTCTTAAAGCGCATGACGATGCTAAAAACACAATGAACCAATTCGCTGCTCACTAAGTCGCGATCTGATTCGAAAAACCCAGCGAAAGCTGGGTTTTTTATTGTGATCTCATCATTGTAAATAAGTGGTGATGATTCGACTATGATGGATTAGTTTAATTCTTTTGCTAATTTATAATGTTCAGCGATAGGACCTTCAATTTTTGTACCTGTTTCACGATTGCGTGCCTCAAGAAAATTTTCTCCTACAAAGAATTTTCGTTCATCTGCATTTTTATCTAAAGTAATGATTGAGCCTGTCGAATCAAAAGTGAATTTGCCTTTAGATTCAAATTTTTTCTCGTCACCTTTGCCGCCTTTGTATTCTTCTTCTAATTCAAAAGTATGGTCAGCATTTAGTTTTAGCTCTGTCTCAATACCTTCGCAATCTGCACAAGGAAGTAGTCCTTTATATGTCCCATCCCAATCAAGACTATTTTGTGCGTTATGAGCTGTATCAGCAGGGGAAACAACTTGAGTATTGGTTACTTGAGAAGCCGCATTGTTGGTATGGTTTGTGCTATCTTCATTAGGTTTATTACAGGCAGTTAATATAAAACTTGAAAGACTAAGGATAAGAAGAGTTTTTTTCATTGTACACCTGATATTGAGTATTAAGTTGGATTTGAATCATTTAAGCGTAAATCAAAAAACCATAAAACATGTTGTGAAAAGGATGAACTCCTGTAAAAAAGTGCAATATTTTTAATGTGATAGATATCTCTATTTTGATTTTTTTATTTAATTTATCGTAGTTTTAATGATTTATTACAAATCTATGAAAAGATATTTTTTATTACTAAATTATCTCTATATGAAAAAGTAAATATAAAATATTTGGATATTTTTTAATAAGCTTTCATAAATAATCATCTTTAAAAATAATAATTTACAGTTGTAGTTTAACTGCTTTTAATTTGAGCTAGGGCTAGTTTTTTCTACATAAACTGTTGCTACAATTCGCAAAATTTTTATATTTATAATTGTGGTGTATTTATGTTCGAGAAGTTGGCAGAACAAAGTCTTGGGGCAATGGGGTGGGAAATTGATAATCATTGGGACTTAACGATTGATCAATGTGTCATGATCGCAGCGCCGCATACCAGTAATTGGGATGCATTATATGCACGTTTAGCATTGAAAGCATTGGGTGTTAATGTACGTCTGACCATTAAAGACAGTTATATGAAATTGCCTTTTGGACCTTTTGTCCGTGCAATGGGTGGGATCGGGATTGATCGTCGACCTAAAAAAGAAGGTGAGGCTCGTCCAAGTATGGTTGAGTTGATGACAGATTTATTTAAAACGCATCCAAAACTGGTGATGTTGGTAACGCCAGAAGGTACTCGCGCAAAACAAGAAAAATGGAAAACGGGTTTTTATCATGTTGCTGTAAATGCAGGTGTACCGATAGCCTTGGCTTATATGGATTATGAAAAGAAAAAAACAGGTATTGGGAAAATTGTTTATCCATCAGGTGATTATGAGCGAGATATGGCAGAAATCATGGAATTTTATGCACAAATTAATCCTAAATTTCCTGAATTATTTAGTGTCGATACACGCTATTTTTCTGAAAAAAAATAGAGCTTAGAAAATAAAAAGACAGCGTAAATATGCTGTCTTTTTTATGTCTTTTAAAGCGGGGTAGACTCAGGGTCAATCATACTCGAGCTTTCATTATTTTGTACGCCGCCTAAAGCTTCGCATGCAGATTTATAAACATCATATTGTTGCTGCACAACATGGTCTAAGGGAATTTTAAATAACACATCACCCGATTTGTAACTGTCGATATAAGCACTTGCTTTTTCACGACTTAATGCTAAAGCACGTTCATGATAAGATGTGATTGGACTATGTGCTAATTGTGTGCTTTCAATATTTTTACATTCAAATTGACTAAGTAACTTTTCTGCTGATTTTATTTCTTTAGATGTACCAAGTGCACAACCCGTGAGCAGAAGAAATAAACTTAATAAAAATGAGCGTTTCATCACAAAAACGGTATAAAAATGAGGATCAAAATTATATGCCTAATATATTGAATTAAATAGATGGATTTTTGAAATTATTAAAAATAATTGTATTCTAATTGTGTTATATCATTGTAAATCAGCGATTAAAATAAGGATGAAATGGTTAAAAATAAGCCAGAACAAAATAATAAACTCAGTACAATATGTTTAAACTGTTTTTCTGAGATTTTATAAAATAGTTGAGCACCTAAAATCGCAGGAATACTTACTGTTAAAATTAATACAAAGATATATGGTAAGTGGCTGAAATTTATTGTTTCTTTCCAGATGTAAATCAAAATTGTAAACATTTGAATCGCAAAATTAAAATGGCGTAAAATATAACGTTGTTGTTCTTTAGATAATTGTTTGAGCATGACCCATGCTGAAGGTAAGGCGCCACAAAAACCACCTAATCCACCTAAAATTCCACCAATAAAACCAACGAGACTGTCTGCTAATTTTCCCATTTTAATAATAGATGGAAAAGTCGGCGCAAAATAAATAATAGGGCACCAAATGATAAGAAATAAACCTAATACGATTTTGAAAATATCTTGATGAATATAATGTAATAAGGCTGTGCCTAGAGGTACACCTACTATACCTGCAATAAGATAAGGCTTAACCAATGAAAACGGTAAATGTTGTTTGGGTTCTTTGGCAAAAGAAATAAAATGACTCCAAAGTGAAGCAAAAACGACTAAAGGTGCTGCAATTTGTGGAGGTAAAACCCAGATCCAAAAAGACATTGCGATTAAGGCAAAAGCAAAACCTGTTAGCCCTTGTACAAAACCTGCAACAATTGCACCTAAAGCAAAGATCAGCCAAGTCATATCAAGGAAAAGTCACGATGGAAAAAAACAAACATATCTAGACATCATTATCATTAAAGGGTAATGCATTTATTTTAAAGTATTTTGTAGCGCTAAGTTAAAAACTTTATGCTGTATAAGTCATATCTAAACCCATAATTAAAATAAACCGTTGATGACTTTTTTTGCACTTTGATTACGCATTTTAGAACATAAAAATATTTTTGCCCAAAAAATAAGCATACTTTACTGAGTTTTCCGCTTTAAATTGTCTAAAAAATTGGCACACTTTCTGCATTTCTCTAGGTATTACTAAATCGTAAATTGGTAATACCTAAGGAGCAGCGCATGAGTACAACTGTCAGACAAAAGCATTTGCATCTATTTAAAAAATTTTTCATTGACTTATTCAGTGCACGTGCAGGTTTGCATATCAAACAGAATCTTTCTTCTAATTCGATACAGGAAGAACAAAACAGTGCTTAAAACAAAGTTAGCTCGTATCAGTATTACTGTGCCAGAAGCGACACTGACTGCACTCGATCAAAAAATTGTTGATCAGCATTATGAAAGTCGGTCACAAGCGATTGTGGATATGATTCATAAACATCTTATTGCTGAACAAGAAAACTCTAATGCAGTCATGGTGGGAACATTAACCCTTTTATACGATGTGGCTCAGTATTCATTAAGGAATCAACTTATTGATTTACAGCAACAATTTTTAGATCAGGTGGTGAGTTCATTACATATTCAGCTTGATCAACAAAAAATTTTACAAGTGATGTTAATGCAAGGTGCAAGCATTGAACTTCAGCAGATCAGTCAGAAATTTATTGCATTAAAAGGCGTGATCAAAGGGCATCTTGAATTAATGGATGCGGTAATGCCGCCAATTCCACAGAATAGTTAAGCTAAGGGTGATAGTGTGAAAAATTTATGGACGATCCAAGATTGGAAAACAGCATACGCTCAACAACAGATTCAGCTTGATGACTTGATCAGTTACGTCGATCACCTCAAAAATGATGATCATGCTTGGATTGAAATCGCATCTCATGAACAGATACAGGCACAAATCGAAATTCTAAAAAATAAAGATATGAATGATTTAGCTTTGTATGGTGTGCCATTTGCAGTAAAAGATAATATTGATGTTGCTGATTTTCATACAACTGCTGCATGTCAATCTGCTCAGTATTTAGCGACTACAGATGCTGTGGTGATTGCTCAATTAAAACAAGCGGGTGCGGTTGTTGTGGGCAAAACGAATTTGGATCAATTTGCGACAGGTCTCGTTGGAGTGCGTTCACCTTATGGTGCTGTGAAAAATAGCTTTAATCCTGAATATATCAGTGGTGGTTCAAGTTCTGGCTCAGCAGTGCTCGTGGCAAATGGTGTTGTTCCGTTTAGTTTAGGCACAGATACAGCAGGTTCGGGGCGAGTGCCTGCGGGGCATAATAATATTGTCGGTTTAAAGCCAACAAAAGGCTGGTTTTCAAATACAGGATTGATTCCAGCATGTCGCACTTTAGATGTTATTTCTATTTTTGCATTAACTGTAGATGATGCATGGCAAGTCGCACAGCTTATGCAGGCTTATGATGAAACAGATATTTATTCACGGCAGCATCCTGAAAATGTTGCAACCCGATTTACAAAAGGGAAAATAGCTATACCAGAACAACTCGAATTTTATGGTGATATTGAAGCTGAAAAGGCATTTCAAAGTGCCATAAAACGTGCTGAAAAATTAGGTTATCAGATTGAATCAATAGATTTTTCTATTTTTAATTTGTTGGCAAAAGCATTATATAACGATGCATGGGTAGCAGAACGTATGATTGCTGTAGAGAAAATGGTCAATCGTGTGCAAACTCATCCTGTGATTGCTGAAATTATTGCGCAAGCAGATCAATTTACCGCAGTAGATGCTTTAAAAGCAGAGTATCAACGAGCGGAATTAGCACGAAAAATTAATCTTGTATTGGCAAAGTTTGATGCCTTAATGGTGCCGACAGCACCGACTATTTATAAAATTTCAGAAGTAGAAGCAGATCCATTTATTAAAAATAGTCATATGGGAGCGTATACCAACTTTGTGAATTTTGCTGATTTATCAGCGATTGCATTACCCAATGTAATACGTGCTGATGGTCTACCTAGTGGGGTGACATTCATTGCACAAGCATGGATGGATCAAGCCTTAGCTCACTTTGCACAAACTTGGCAAGAAAATACAGAAGTCTATTTGGGTACATCAACGCAGCGATATCAAAAAACACAACAGATCGAGTCACAGCATTCAGTTCAGTTGGCAGTCGTTGGCGCACATTTAACAGGGATGCCACTCAACTTCCAACTAACAACACGAGGTGGAACGCTACGGAAAAAAACCTTATCAGCAGCGCATTATCAGTTATTTGCTTTAAAAAATACCCATCCGCCTAAACCAGCTTTGCAATATATCCAACAAGATGGGCAAAAAATTGAATTAGAAGTTTGGGATATTCCACTCGCAACATTTGGTGAAATCGTGGCAGAAGTACCAGCACCGTTAGGTATCGGTAATGTGTTATTACAAGATGGTACTTGGGTCAAAGGTTTTATTTGTGAGAATTACGCTTTAACAGAGGCAATCAATATTAGTCATTTTGGTGGATGGCGAGCCTATATTCAATCTTTACAAACAACACAGCATCGTGCTCAAGATCATTCTATGGGGGAAGTTTCATGATTAAAAAAAGTCATATCGTGATTTCAGTCATGACAACATTGTTATTAAGCGGGTGTGATAATACTGCAAAAACGCCAGAAAAGCAGACCAATTCAAGCCATCAAGTTGATACCCATCCAATTACGATTGGTTATAGTGATTGGCCGGGGTGGGTTGCTTGGCAAGTAGCGATTGAAAAGGGCTGGTTCAAAGAAGCAGGACTGAATGTTGATTTTAAATGGTTTGATTATTCTGCCTCAATCAATGCATTTTCAGCCAATCAACTTGATGCAGTCTCTGTTTCAAATGGTGATAGTTTGGTGATCGCTTCTGGTGGGACGCAAGGTGTTGTTGTTATGGCAACAGACTATTCAGCAGGGAATGATGTCATTATTGCGAAAGCAGGAGTGAATACATTGCAGGATTTAAAAGGTAAATCGGTTGCTGTTGAAAAAGGTTTGGTCGACCATTTACTGTTATCAACTGCATTAAAAGATGCTCAATTTAAAACAGACGATGTTAAATTGGTTAATTCAGTCACCAATGAATTACCTCAAGTTTTTGCGAGTCCAGAAGTGGCTGCGATCGCTGTTTGGCAACCTGTCGCCAATCAAGCATTAAAATCTGTGGCGGGTTCTAAAGTCATTTATAGTTCTAAAGATAAAGCAGGACTGATTTATGACACTTTGACAGTCAATATGAGTCATTTGTCTACACACCAAGAAGAATGGAAAAAAATGATTCAAGTGTGGGATAAAACAGTGAAATATATTAATGATCCTGCGACCCGTGATGATGCGATTCAAATTATGGCAAATAAAGTCGGTGTTGCTCCTGCGCAATATGCACAATTTCTTGAGGGTACACATTTACTGGACTTATCTGCCAATAAAAAAGTATTTATTAAAAATAATGGATTTGATTCAATTTATGGCTCGACCTACCATGTGAATAAATTTAATGTGGAAAATGGTATTTATAAAACCGAAGTTGCAGTTGATGGTCTGATTTATCCCAAGTTAATTGAAGAATTGAAATAAATCAAATATCTAAAAAAGTATGTGATGTAAAAAAGGAGTTTAAATCTAAGCTCCTTTTTTTATAAAACTTAGTTTTTATGATATATATATTTGTTGAGCATCTGAGTTGATAAAGTTAAAAAATGATGTATGGATCATTGCTGAAAAAGAAAAAATTGATCTTTATGGCGGTTTTGTTATTTACCAGTTCATGGAGTAGTGCGAATAATATTGAAATTAATACATTAATTAAAGCTGCAAAACAGGGTGAAATTGAAGCTCAAGCAAATTTAGGCAGTGCTTATCTATTTGGTGATTATGATCAGGAAACCAATTATAAAAAGGCAGCATATTGGTCTGAACGTGCAGCACAACAAGGCGATGCCAGTTCTCAATATAATCTTGCCATTATGTATTTTAGAGGAATGGGCGTAAAACAAAATCTTGAAAAAGCATTTCACTATTATCAACAAGCTGCTGAACAAGGACATACAGATGCACAAATTCAGCTAGCATTACGTTATTTATATGCTGAGGGAACACCTCAAAATGTCGAGTTAGCGCATCAATGGTATATAAAAGTAAAACAATCAGATACAGCAGATTTAACCCAATTTATACAAGAGTTTGAAGAGTCTTATGAGCGTATTCGGACAAAATAATATAGAGACTTTTCCTGTATTTGGAACAATGAAATATCGTGGGTATTGGTTAGGTGATCTTACTTTATCTAGTTTTTCTGAAAAAGCTGAAGTCATTGTTCGGGCAAAACGGACAGGAATCTTGCCAGAGCAGATTGATGCCATGCAATTGTTACTCGATATGCAAGATCAAATTAAACAACAAGCAACCGATGCGATGTTCACACTTCATGAAGACATCGAACTGATGTATGAAAATTTGCAGGCGACAGAGGATATTTGGAAATTTTTAAAACTTATTCAAATTGAAATCACAGATCAACATTATTATGGTGAAAAAGATCATCATATCGCGATTCTTTTGATTTTTCAGTCTTTATGGGAAAGCGAGTTTTGTCCTGCTATTGAGATAAAAAATGGGCAATGTGTTGCAGTGCTGTCAGGTACTTAAGTTTTTGCTACTCAACATATTATTCACATTAGTTACATAGTTCTAACAGGTCTATTTTAATAAATTATGCTAAAAAGAAAGCATATTTTACTGGAATTTGATCTATGTCACAGTTTGTTTTTTCTCATTTAAACCAAACAATTTCACACTATGCAAAACCTGCATTATTGGTCTGTACTTTATTGGGAACGACTCAATTTGCAGTTGCAGGGCAGGCAGTAGATCAACTAAGTGAATGTTTGGTGAAATCGACCACCGCAGCCGATAAAACCACGGTGTTGCAATGGACATTTACCGCATTGGCACAGCATCCCGATTTAAAAACTTTTGCGCATGTAACAGATGAACAAAAAACAGCTCTAGATAAAAATTTGGCGCAGACGCTACAACGCATTTTAACGGAACAATGTTCTACGCAAGCACAAGCCGTGATTAAGGCTGAAGGTTTGCAAGCTGTGGGGGAGAGTTTTCAAGAGCTAGGGAGTATTACGGGTGAGGAAATTTTAAAAACCCCTGAAATTAAACAGCAGTTAAATGGTGTGTTGAAATATATTGATTTGAATAAGTTAGTGGTGACGTTCTTAACACCTGATATTTGGAATAAATTGGGTGTGGTGAGAGATAAATGATGAAAAAACTACTCATAGCAACTTCATTATTCATGCTTGGCTTACAAGCAAGCTATGCAGATTCTAAAATCAGTCAGCAGTATACAGCGTGTATGAATAAAGCAAGCAGTACCGTTAGCATGGTGCAGTGTACTTCGGCTGAAACTGCTCGTCAGGATGCGCGTTTAAACAAAGCCTATAATGGTTTAATGTCAAAGCTAAGTAAAACTCGTAAGCAAGAACTGCAAACAGCACAGCGTTTATGGATCAAATATCGTGATGCCAATTGTAAGTTTTATGTAGACCCGAATGGTGGCTCGATTGCTCAAGTTAAGGGTGCGAATTGTGTCATGAATGAAACTGCAAAACGGGCGACTGAGTTAGAAAATTTGGCTGCGCTTTGATCGGAAATAAGCGTAAAAGACCTGAATTGATCAGGTCTTTTTTTAGCAAAATAAATTTTGAAAATAGTTGTGTCTTTAGTTGAGAATAATACTGTTTGTAATGGAGCGATCATACATTTTAAATGAGATCAGGATAAAACTGTTCATAGTCTGCATTGGGTTCAGGTGTAACTTTTAAATTACCTTGATCACCTTTAATAAAGCTGTAAATTTCTTTTCTAGGTTGTTCATGCCAAGATAAATTAAATGCACATAAAGTATCTTTACGTTTAAAAAATTGCATATGGCTATAAGGTAGATGGTTATGAATCCAATAAGCGATTTGTTTCCAATTGGCGGTATCTTTTTCAATTAGTTCAATGAGGGATGGAATGACGATACAGGCTGTTGCACCATAGCCTTTTGGGTTAGGGTAAGAGATGGATCCGTAAATTTGAACAACTCCTATAAGTGATATTCTGCTCCTCAAATGATGTTATAAACATCAATATA
>NZ_JACAIJ010000029.1:0-13686 GCF_030325485.1 Acinetobacter sp. R933-2 | reverse complement strand
ATTTTGTGTGTAGGCTTCTTCATTTGAAAATTATATCGCTGAAAAACCCTTTACAGATAGGTTTGTGCAACAAAGCCTTACGACGATCACACTCAGCTATGCATTCACCTTGCTGATTTTATTGCTACATACAACTTCGACCGCAGACTCAAAACACTCAGGGGCCTGACTCCCTACGAATTCATCTGCAAACAGTGGATAGATGAACCTGAACTTTTTAAGATTGATCCGATCCATCAAATGCCGGGACTACACAAAAGAAAAAAAAGGCTTTTAGTTTTTTAAATTTCCACTGTGGAAAATTAAAAATATTTTTTTAATTTTTAAAATTATGCTAATATAAATTTAATTTTTATATATTTAATCCATGACAATATACGTAATTGCCAATCAGAAAGGTGGCGTTGGAAAGACCACACTCTCAACCAATTTAGCTGTTGCTCTGAGCAAAAAAGGTCAGACTATTCTTGTAGATGGAGATGATCAACAATCCTCTATAAAATGGAGTAAACGTAGAACACAAGACTCGATTACAACCATTTCGCTCAAAGATAATTTAAAAGAAGAACTACAACAGTTAAAAAATAATAATAAATATATTGTATTGGATGTTGCAGGACGTGATTCAGCTGAGTTTCGTTCAGCATTATTAATAGCAGATGTTCTTATTATTCCAACGCAACCTAGTCAAACAGATATCGAAGTGCTGCCATTTGTGCTTAGATTGGTAAATGCTGCTAAGCAAGTAAATAAGAAATTAGAAACTTTTGTAGTCTTAAATAAAGCACCAACCAATACCAAATCTACAGAAATTGATGCTGCTTTAGAGTTGCTACAACAAGTCAAGTCTGTGAAAACACTAAATACCATTGTGCGTGATCGCAAACAATTTCGCGATGCAATGATCGAAGGAAAATCAGTATTAGAAATGGGTAGTAGTAAAGCAAAAGATGAATTAAATGAATTTTTGGTGGAGATCCTGTAATGGCGAAAAAACCACTCATTGTCGATTTTGATGATGCCTTTGAAATGGAACAAGCATTTATTAATGCAGCAGGAACAGGCAAAGTTGCATTGGTATCATCGACTGAAAATAATATTGTTGATCTACCTATAGAGCTTATTGACTTCTCAGAGCATCAACCTCGCATTATTACAGACAAAGTTTTACAAGATGTTGAAAAGCTTGCCAAAAGTATTGAAACGAATGGGCAAATTTATCCGATTGTTGTGATCAAAAAAGAAGAAACATATGAGCTTGTTGGTGGAGAAAAAAGGTTTCGAGCTGTTCGTGATGTATTAAAACATAAGACTATTCGTGCAATTATTCGAGATGATAAATCTACAGAAAAGACAGCTTTAATTTCATTGATTGACAATTTACATCGGTCAAATCTTAGTGATTTTGAATTAGTCAATGCTATACAAAAACACTGCGATGAGTTTGGTTATACTATACAAAATATAGAATTTATTACTCAAAAATATCAATTAGATCAATCTAAATACTTTAGATTAATGAGCTTTTATAAACTGCCAAACTATATAAAAGAAGATCTAAAAATCCACCCCAAAGCGATTTCAGGTGCAACCGCACAACAATTGTTAACTGAATTAAATAAACTGGTTTTAAAGTTTAACCATCAACTAGTTGAAGATACCACGTTAACCATATGGAAAAAGTACCTAAATGAATTTACAGAAACAAATCGTCCATCAAAAAAATTCATTTATCAAATAGAAAAAGCACTAACGGTACAAGAGACAGCTAAAAAACAAGATCAAAGCATCGAAAATGCCTCTCTAGTAAACAAAATGATCTTAAAAAATAAAAATGGTCTTAAATTTGGTTCGATTAAGATCGAGAAAAGTCTCAATGGGAAAACAGTCCTAAATATTCGCACCAGTTTAAATGCTGAATTTAATCAAGAAAAGATTGAAAAGTTAGAAGAATTTCTTGCCGGTTTAGATGACCACCCATAAAAATTATAAATTTCCACTGTGGAAATTTATAATTGAGTATCCAATATTTTTTTAAATATTGGGTACTGCTATTTATCATACATATTGAATTAAAAAGTGTTAAAGGGAAAAATGCTTACCAGAACGGTAACTGATCTTCTGATGGATCTAAAATTTCATCCATATCAGAATCAACAATATTTTTATCTTCATGATCTGCCTTTTTAGGCTTAACAGATTCTGTTGAGCCTAAGTTGTAAATTTAAAAATTAGCCATTTCAACAGTATTGAGTTTATACAGCCAGTATCAGCTGAGATGGTTACGATAGAAAAAAATTGGAAATGCAAAAAAAATCACTTGAAGTCCTGACCAAGTTAAGTGCAGTTTTGATATTAGATTTACCAGATTTTATTCGACATTTTATCTTGAATCTTAAAAACAAGCTGGATGCTTATATCAAAAGAATTCTTAACAAGGGTGAAAAATCCCATAAAGGTGTTGATGAATTTGAAATTCTAAAATGGTTAATCCATAAAATTTCTTTAGATTTGGAACAGGTTCCAAAGCACAAACATAAAGAGGTACATGCTGTTCTATTTACATGTTTTTTTACTCAATTGTCCGATACCTTAGGTTTGCCATTATCACGGTATATGAAGGTGGGAAAAAATCCGCAGCGTTGTGTTCAATTGAGTGCAAACACTTATAAAAAATACTTTGGCCTGAATAAAGACTTGAAGCTCAAGTTCGAACGAAACCTGAATATCAATTTTTACCCTGAAAAATTATGGTAGCTTTATGAGCCAAACTGATGAATTGTCAGCTGACAAGCAAATTAAACTATTGGAAGAATGGGTCAATCAACCCCTGAGTGTAAAAAAACAAATTTTGACTCAGCTCTTGGCGCAAGATCAGCAGGCACAGGAACTGTATGCTGCTGCTCACAAAATACATGTGGTGATTAAAAATAATCGGATAGTGACACAACAGAAATTATTAGCAGGGTTAACGCAATGGGCTAAAAGTGCATCTATAGGAGAACTAAGCGACCAACAAAAAGCAGTATTCATCTATTCCTATCTTTGTACTGCAGCCTTGTGTGAAATACTGAAGGAAATCATCTTGTTAGAGCCTCAGATTACAAGGGATGAAAAGGATGAAAAGGATGAAAAGGATGAAAAGGATGAAAAGGATGAAAAGGATGAAAAGGATGAAAAGGATGAAAAACAGGTTATTCTAAATAATTGTAAAAACAACAATAAAATCAACACAGTATCTTATAATTTAAAACTTCTTTTGCAAAAGCAGTTATCGAATACTGAGAAAAATAAACTGTTGTATAAAAAAGTTACACGCAAACTCCAAGCTATGGATGAATTTGATGCCAACGAGTTAAAAATTCTTTTAGAGCGTAAAACAATAAAAAATGATTTTGAACAGCTTAATCTTGGCCGTTATATTCAACAATTTATTATTGTTTTCAACGAGATTGCCAATAGTAGATTAAATTCAACAGTAATTAATGTTCAGGCTTTAATTAACGATATTAAAAAGGGCATGACCTATAAATCTGATTCAGGCACATCATCGTTGGATGTAGAGAATGAGGATACTGGACAGGATACAGAGGCCAATCTTGTCGATCCTGAACAGGATGAGATCGCCAAGCGGGTGAAGGGGAGTTTCTCTGATGACAAACAGAAACAGCTCGAAAAGCAAGCTAAGAGAATTCAGCGACGTGACTTAGCCTGTAAAACTAATCCGCTTTATCTGAAACCCAGTTTATTAACTGAGGTATATCAGCGATTGCAGAAGTGTTATCAAGAAAATAAGAGAAATGATGCATATCAATCGGCTTTAGCTGTGTGTGGTCTGATGTGTCTCTTGACCGGTCTGAGTCCAACGGTCTTTCAAAAGATCAAGTATTTGATTGATATTGGTAGAATTAAAAAAAAATCAGTCAAAAAAGTCATCCATTATTATTGGGTGATCGATCCTAAGTTGAATGCCAATCATTCCGGTGCCATGCAAGATAAAGCACAGCGTTATAATCGGGCCTTAACCCTGGAATGGCGCATGCCAGCACCCTGGATCACCAGTTTAGAGGCTTTAGAGGAACCTGAATTTTGTGTGATTGAGTACAATAATTTTTTGCGGGAAATTTTTAAAGAGCATGCAATTGGCGAAATCACCTGTGGTATGTTAGAGCGGCAAATCTATTTTTATATGGATATGGAGACGGATGATAACCTGGTCGCACACTTGCTGGCCAACAGAGATAGCCGTCATATCGTGCAATGGAACTATGAAGGGCGTCAGATCGATCAAATCGACCAGCATTTTCAAGGCTATATTAATGTTCTATTAGACCGTAGAAAAGGTGAACCATGGATTGAGGATGAACACCCTGGTCATATTTTTCATCGTGAGGAACGTATCGGCAGTCAGCGATGCTGGACTGTAGAGGCCGCGAGTAAATTTTTTAATCAGCTTTATCATTTTGTCAAAAACACATTAGCCAATACTCAAGCGAATCTGATCGAGAAGCTGAATGCTTACAGCATTTGGATGTGGCATCTTTCCTTAATCTGCCTGACGGTGCGTCCAATAGTCGGCATGCCGGGGTTACTGAAACATTATGATCCTAAGGCACAACTGCTTTACGTGCATGATAAAAAAACTGATTCACGAAAAGTAGGACGTCCTGTTCCTGTTACAGGCTACTGGCAGGATCATTTCAATGCATATCGAAAATATCTGACGAAAACCATCGAATCACTCGGGATAAAAAGTTTGCAAGCGCAATTGGAAAACGATGGTTTTATGCTCTATGTCATCTCACATCCTCGGATCAAGTCCCAAAAAGGTCAGGTGAATCTTGCTGAAGTCGTGGAGCATTTGGAGTTACAGCCCATGTCTGCTGATTTTGTCACGAATTACCTTAAAGAGACTGTACAGATTTATAAAAACTGGCCAAGGCATTTCACTAAAAATCATCTCGCCCTGAGTGGTGACATTCACAATACGCTATATACCCATGATAAGCAGAGCATGGGATTCAGTCACATTTCTGGATTAAGCCCTTATCTCTACAAACACGACATTCAGCAACAAGTTAAAAGCTTGCTCAACAAACTAGAAATCGCAAAGCTTGAAGTGCTTTAAAGGACCATCTTGTGCTTGATACATCACTTGTTACGCAATTAGAAAATGCCATTAAAAGAGAAATCGGTGACATTTTTAAGGAAATTTCTCAGCTGATCACTGCTACATACACAGATGTAAATTCTGACCTTGCTCAAATTGATTTTAAGTGGCTTGATCAGCAAATTCTGGACAAGTTTACTCTCTATAGAGCAGTTTTAGAGCAGCTCTGCCAAATATCCAAATTTAAGGGCAATGCTGCAGATTACCTTCAATTCTGTTTTAAACAAGTGAAACGGATTTGTAACGAGAAAAACCAGCAGTGGCAAAAGGATTACCCTTCCTATGCCGAGAGCTATGAGATTAAGTTGCCCGATTGGATAGTCTACACACCTAAACGTCTAGACAACGTTTTTTCAGGACGAAAGTTACAGCAGGGTACTATGCTCGTCGAGGTAAAAGAAAAACTGTATGTGAATTGGGCGGATTATCTCAAACAACAAACTCAAGGTATCTTCTTATACTCTACGGCTAAAGAGCAACAAAAATTAGTGAATACCTTGTTTGAATGTCTGTGTATTTCATTAATTTTTGATCAGGGATGCATGCAACCTGAACGACTGATAGCCATTCATGATGCGATTTTTCATATGAACCTGGATAGTGGCTTGCTTCCGATCTATTCAGGTGACGAAAAGGTTCAAAAAGCTTATGTCTTTTCATACACGTTGCCCTCGACAAAGTATGGCAACATCTATCGTCAGGATGGCGAAGAAGAGACGGAGTTATGGCAAACTCAGCATATCTATTTCAATGCCTTTGTGATGCTATGTTATCGACGGATTCAGGAGCTAATCAATAGATCGCAAGGGCATCAATTACAAAGCACTTCGCCATTGCTGTGCTGGGAAAAAGAACAGAGTGAAATTGAAACGGGGAATCAGCCTGAAGCCTTACTGCTAGAAAAACTTAAAATCCATTTAAACATTGTACTGAATATGGCGGAGGAGGGGGACTCTAGAAAAGCACGTGAGGATCAGCAGCCATTTACACAGCTTAATCACGTGAAGCTATTTTTAAAAGGCTTGGAAAAGACCGGTTTTGCCATTTTTAAGCATATGGATTATGTCTTGTGGCAAGAGATTCCTAATCTGGATGTTTTAAGTACCAGTGTACTGAACAATCAGATCATCACTTCGCCTTTAATCTATGAGCAGTATACACAGCTCTATGATCAACCCGATTGCTGGAAAACTATTCAAGCTAGAATCAAAAATCTTGAAAAAAAGCCTCAAGTCTTAGACTTGGAGATGCCTACAGTTACAGTCAAAACATTTCATGATCGACGAACCGGTCAACGTCATGAGCTGAAATCCTGGCTTTTATCTTTTCATCAGGATATCAAACCCAAACAGCTTGCGGATCAACTCCAAGAAAGCATCCAAAAATCTGAGGACTATAAATCTGCGTATGAGGCTGGAAATGGCGAGTACCTAGATTATGTAGTGGCTATTGCACATTTACGCGTGTGTCAGTGGTTAGAAAACGAATTTGCTTATCATGGGAAAGCAGCGATTAAAGTCTCAACAATCAAGCGTTACTATAGTAGTTTTGTGCTTGACCTACTTTGTTATGTTCTAGAACAGCAGATCAATCTAGATACAGCCACTGAAGAGCAGTTTGAGGAAATGTATCGCACGATTGTTGAAGAAAAACTGCTGAATGATCAGAAAAATCATAAAACGACCGCACAAACCAACAACAATAAAAAATACAATACCTCGGGTTATGCCTTTGATCGGCTGAAAGCCTTTCACCAATACTTAGTCAAGAATCATCGTGCACCGATTGTGCAATATTTATATGAACGTCAAAGTGACGGTTTATTTTTAAAAACCAGACTCATTAGTCCGCAGATGTTTCAATTGATGATACGGATTCTTAGAGAATACCCAGAAGCTTTGGGTCTGACTGAGCAGGATGCAACCTGTCTAGAATGGGTCTATACATTGGCATTTAGACTGGGCTTGCGTATTGATGAAGCTGCCGGGATCTGTATCGATGATTTTGTATCTCCGCAGTTACGAAAACATCCTGACAATCGACAGCTCTATTATGTGTTTGAATCCGCTTTAGATCAGCAGAAAGACGATCGATCTCACCATAAAATGAGAAAAACAATGGGTGATATTGATGATCTCACCCTTAGGATTCGTCTAAATTCTGAGCGTGATCTGAAAAGTGATAATGCCACGCGTCAGTTTGATTTAGCTTATTTTTTAGCACCGGACGAGTTCACAGGATTTTGTCGCTTTTATCAAAACCAGTTACCTGGCTCTAAAGCGACTGCAGCAGTCTGCAATAGAAAAATCAAACAGCTCTTTATGCTGGGTGAACAACCTTTATCCAGTACAAATTTATCAAAAATTACCCAGTTGCTGTTTAATACTGTATTAGGGACAAACGATCATCAATATACCTTTCACGCTTTCAGGCATAGTACCGCTTCACATTTGGCTATCCTTTTAAAAGGCAGCATAGCACTGGTACGTTGTTTTACTGACTATGATTCCGAGTTTGGGCGTAAGCTTAAAAAGCACATTTTACCCAATATGAAGGATGCTTCATCGCGTAGTGCCCAAGCCTGGTCTCGACTTGCGCATCTGATGGGGCATGAAGACATTCGGATCACTGCAAGACATTATCTGCATCATCTGAATATCCTGATTGCTGACATGTTTTATCAAGCAAACCGTGAATATTCACCTCAATTGATCAAGGCATTATTAGGCGATAGTCAGTTGATGCATCGCGATTTCAAGGTTAAATTTCAGTCGAATGAAACAGATATTTTAAAATTGATGAAGAAGATTCATTCACACACAGAAAATAATTCTCAAACTGCTGCATTAAAGAGCAAGAAAAAGCAGAAGCAGCCTCAACAACAGGACGTATTTTTATACCGTGAAACGTTTCTAGACGAATACCGGAAGTGGCGGGAAAAAAAAGAAAAAGCAACGATCGATCCTGAAGTATTGAAATTCATTCAATCGATCAGCCAGCCGTTTTCTCTCTATACAAGTCACGTCAAAAATGATGCTAATCATGAGGATCTTATCGGTTTTACTTGGAAGAAAATGGTGACATGGTCTAATCACTATGAGATTGAGAAACCTTTTAACTTAAATAAAAATGTAACCCAGAATGATCTTAAACATTTTTTTTATTGTTTAGAAAATAAAATTTCACTTGAAAAAGATCGTCCTATTTTGAATTTTAAGGCATCATCTGAAAATGACTTGATTGACTATCAAAGATTCTTAGATTTTATTAATAAAATTTATTCAAAAGATTCAGATAATTTTTTAAAATATTCAGATAATTTTGAATGGGATGAATATAATACGGGTGAATTTAATAATGTAAAAAAGGGCGAGGTGAAAATAAAAAAATATAAAATATGGAATAAAAAAGATAATAATTTTATTCAAAAGATGCTGTTGCAAAGCGTCTTTTACAAGATGAAAGAGTGCCTAGAGGTTCTATCAGAGGTTGACGATATCAACGGAAATTCATCAAAAAAAACACATTGAAATCAGATGGATATTTTTGTTGATTTTACAGCTTAGTTTTTTTTAGCATATTTTTGCAGAAAAGTGAGTTTTTATCGCTCAAAAACTGGGTAATTAAGGGTGAAAATCCAACCCCGGGTTTTAGGCTTTTTGAGTGTTTTTTAGCCTAAAAAACAGCATTGTTGAGACGCAAGACAATAATCACGCTACGTTAAAATTAATTGAAATATTATTGATATAAATAATACCTTTTGTTGTTAATAAAATAATAAATTAAAAGCGATTTAATATGAAATTGAGTGTTGTTTTAAATTAATTGGAGAATCAGTTTTAAATAATGTAACCCTCTATTTTGGGTTGATTTTTTTGGTTTTTTAACCAAATAAAAAGTACGTTTTTTCATATTATGTTGATAATTTTTAATCAATTTTATACATTGCTGAAGATAGAAACTGTATTTAAGTTGAATTAATCTGTTTTGATGAGTTAATGCTCATAAATGAAAATTCCTTATTCTAGCCTTTAGTTAAAACTGCTAATCATAAATATTCTAAAAATAGCCTAAGCTTAATAAGTGGTTCAAAAGGGGCCCAGGCCTTTGCTTTGTCAAAATCTGATTTGCCAAGCAAAGGCCTGGGAATCCGCGAATTTGATTTTTTGTTTTAATAATGCTCAATATTTTAATTTATTGAGGTCCTTTCATAGAATTAATGATTAAAAAAAGTCTAATTTGGTTTGACCAAAGAAAAAGATACAAATATGATAATTACATTACAGTAAAATCTGTAATCAGGCGTGGAAACCTGAAAATTACTACAGAAGCATTAAAACTGCTTTAAGCGGTTTTTTTGTGCTTATTATGCTTAGCTTGCCATTATGGTAGGCCAGGCAGGGCAGTCGATGACTGGCCGTCTTCTGTAGTGCGGTATTTCCACCCCTGTTTGGTCTACCTCCATCTCGTGGAAAAAGATGGTTGTAGATAGTAAAATCTAAACTACAGGTACTCAGCATGAAGATTTCATTATCTCAAATCCCCATTTCTCTTACGTTTCTTTTGTTAGCGCTGACCGGATATTGACGGTCATTTAATTCATCGCTTTAACCAAATTGAACGATATGCACTTTCAAATTTCGTATTTGAGCGAATATAGAGAAGTGCTGCCTGGAGAAAACAAAAAATGGGCCAAACTCGATTACTGACGAATATCATTCAGCGTAAAGTCATGTTGCCAGAAGAAATGTCACCATCAATGCAACGAGACAATTTTGAAGTTGCACTGACTGATTTTGAAAAGCATGCCATCATCAAATGTTTATTTAAAGCGGATAACCAGCGTTCTACTGAATGTTGGAGTGTGCGGGAAATTGCAAACTTTATTGGGAATTGCACAGAAGATCAAAATATCAATTTGTGTATCTTGTATTGGAAAGATATACACGGCAACATCTATATTATCGATGGGGCGCATCGTCTTTCGAGTATTTATGCGTGGGTCAAGAGATATTTTGCAGATGAACAAGCCACTCAAGCGCCTAATTTTAGCGATCAACAAAAAGAAGATATTCGTGACCTGCGAAATCATTTAGGGGATCTGGCTGACTTCCAAAAAATTTGTATTGATCCTAAATTTGCAGAACAAAAATCTAAATTAGACGATATTAAAATCAGTTTCCGGCAAGTGCTTGGTACTCCAGAAGATGCACGACGCGTATTCCAATCGATTAACTCAGATACTAAACGCCTGGATAAATATGAGGAATATCATCTAAGAAGTCGGGGAAGTGATGCATATTATGCGATCTATGCTTGTTGTTATATCAATGACAATAAATCCAATTTAGAAGAGCTTCAATATACACGTTTAAATGCGCTCATCGAGTTGGGGGAGAGGATCCATCAGCTGCTTTTCTCTACCATCTTATTAGATACTGAAATGAGTCATGGCAAAAAAATTGGCTTGGTCAATGAGCTCATGAATATCATCGCGGGTGATCGGATTCATAATATCATGAGCCTGAATCAGGGTGAACGCGTTGAAAAGATCATGTCACATCTGTTTACGGCCCTTTGCAGAATGGCCACTCCTGTAAAAAATACTGGGGTTCCGAGTTTGGGCTTACATCCGTTCTTATATTTTTATAAGGACCAGCGTTTTCAAATTACTTCCTTTCTAGCATGGTTTTCAATTGTGTTTGAAATTCATGAAAGTCGCATGCAGATTCATCATCGAACGATTAGTTTCAAGGACTTCACCCGGGTACGCCGTAGTATTGAGTTCTTGATCGCCAATTTCCCCGTGGCGACCACCGAAACGGTCGGCAAGTTCGGCAGTGGTATCAAGGGCTATGATCGGCTACAAATTGTCTATAAAGCCTTTATTTGCTTAAGTTTGGAAATGGAGGTTGATTTTGATGATGAGGAATGCCTGAATACATTTATTCTGTCCATGTCTAAGGCCTTCAAATACATAAACTTTAATGAGTTTTATGTTGAAAGATTTTTGGGGAATTATGATGATACGGTCGTGAAGCATGTGGTGGGATATGTGGAGTCGATTAGTCCAATCTCGCGCTCAAAGCCCAAATCCTTTTCAGCATTAACCAAAAGTTTACTTAAGCACAATTTTCTGGTGGGTAATCATAACTTTTGCCTCATTTGTGATGGATTAATCTATCTTGATTCTACTGAATCGGATCATAAAATTGCCAAAGCCGTTGGTGGGCAAGGGGTGCTAGAGAATGGTCTGCTGGTTCATCCAATCTGTAATAGAATGAAATCAGATCTCAGCTTAGAAGAGATCAGAGCGGATTTGTTTGGTGAGTTATTGTATTAATCAGCAGGGCTATGTTTTTGTGTTCTCAAGTGTGTTAATTAATGATAAATCACATGATTTAACTTTTGATCTATTTTGCCAATGTGGTTTTTTTAATTCAGTAGACCTCTTGCGAAAGTATAGTTTTATCTAATTTTTGAATTGGCTAAAGCCTCATAAAATATAGCTTTTGGCTGCTTAAAATTTGACTAACGCAAGAAGTCTAATGCAGAATCATAGTTAGAAGCTAGCTGTAGTTTCTGAATGATCGTCAAGATCCTTAGTTTTGCCCATAGATTCCCTCTATGGGTATTTTTTTGATCAAAAATCATGTGTAGATGCCCTAGAATAAACCTTTTAGCATTTCATAAGCAATCAAGATTAAGCCTGACACCATCAGCACCACAAAAATGAGTTCCACTCTAGTTAACATAGTAATTCCATTTACTTTTCACCCAATTTATGTGGCAAATAAGTCGTAGTAGCAATGACATAACATGACATAGAAAATAATCAAAAAGACAGAATTTGGATTTTTATATTCAAGGTGAATTATTAAGATAATTGTGAAAACTTCATAGGAACTTCTTTTTTCTCAATGAAAATGTTATATCCTTAGAGTCTGCATGATCCATTTGAAGCGAGAATTTTATGAAAAAAGTTATTGGTATGAGAAATAGCCGTACTGAAGCCTTTAAAATCGTAAAAGCTTCATTTGCCGTAGATAATTTGGTTGTAGATAATAAAGGCTTACAAGCAATTAATGACTATGTGACGGGTTCTAAGACATTTGAACAAGCCAGAAATACACTCGTTGAAATGTACCGTGTACGATAAAAATGTTTTTTGATGATGCACTACATTATTATCTGACGGAAGAAGATTTTTATGATGATCCATTCTGTGATGAAAATGGTGTTTTGATCAACAATCTTGGTATTTCTAATACCAAAGACCTGAATGAGGCAGAGAAAGCGCTAAGTGCCTTACAAAATACAAGGTTACAGGAAAATATCTCTGTTTTTCTAGGCAATTTTGATTTACAGCACTTACAAAATATACATCATCAATTATTTATGGATGTCTACCCATGGGCTGGCCAATTAAGACGCGTGAATACCTATAAAGGTGAATGTATCTTTCTCCGTTACAATAGCATAGCTCCTTTATCAGATCTGCTGTTTTCATGCCTCAATAATAACTTTAACCATTTGATTAATAATAAAGAAAATATAGATTTGGTCTGTAGTTTTTTAGCCAGATTTTTTGTTGTTTTAAATTATATTCATCCATTTAGAGAAGGTAATGGTCGCTCACAACGTTTCATGCTAGGCCAGATACTATTTAAGTTAGGTTATACGATCGATTGGACCACTGTGAGTTCAGATGCTATGAATCAAGCAGTGATCGCAGGATGGAAAGAAGGTAACTTTAAGCTCACTGAAAAAATGATTAAACTTAATATTCAAAGATTAGAAGTAAGTTGAACACCTAACCAATATCGTACTCAGCATCAATTTTGGTGTTTCTTCAGGCCTACTGCTGACACTTCAAATGATTCCATGATAAAAATCAAACATCATTGTAAAGCCTCTAAAAGACGATTGCTCCAACAATAAAACACAACACCCCAAAAGCGATCCAGAGCCAGACAGTTGATCTGGATGTCTGCATACCTGGGTTATTCAATGGCGGTGGTTGCTCAGAGGCGTTCTGTGGAGTATTCGGTCTGTTTGTATGAGGATGATGCTTGGAATAAGAAAGTCCTGTTCCGGGAATGCCCACGCTGGTTCGGGTGCCTTTTTTACCAATATTTAAAGAAGCACCGGGTTTGCCAATGCTGGCACTGCTGATGCCTTTATGGGTCAGATTAATTTTAAAACCCGGGAATAATTTAATACTTTTACGAAATCTAAAACCCATATTGCTCTCATTCTAAAACTTAGCTCAATTCACGCGCTATACCAGGATCCATGATCTGCTAGAGATCGTACTTTGACGGCTATCATCAGGATACTAGTATATTTTTTATCTGGTGATTGCAATACTACCTTTAAATACCGTCAAAAATGTTTACTGTATATTTGCTGTAGGGTAATCTTAAAGCTGCTATTTATGGCACTGTTGCAAATAGTCGGTGGTGATAAACTTATCATCCCCTTTTGCTGATGGAGCTGCACATGAACCCATTCAA
>NZ_JACAIJ010000028.1:0-19783 GCF_030325485.1 Acinetobacter sp. R933-2 | reverse complement strand
GCGGTTTTTTAATTTTATAGGTTATTGAAAAATAACAATTATTTAAGATGTGTTTCGCATAACCCCCATTATGTTAAATAGTGAATAAGCATGAATCATGCTATACACAAAAACGGCCTGTTAATAAATAAAAAATTATATTAATTTGTATACATCATCACATAGTTTGTTTTAAATTTTTTGAAAAAATATATACTTTTAAGCGGATGCTACTATGATTAATAATAAATACAGAAGTTCTTATGACACATCATTCAAAACGACATCACCGAAAAAAAGCATATATTAATTGATCAATAGAAGAGGATTGCTTACTTATTGAGAATAATCATCTTAAAATGCAAGAATTAGTAATTTTATTACCTTATAGCGAAGATGAAATTATTGATAGAAAAAAGAATTTAGGATTATTTCTTAGAGATAAATATTTAAATAAACTGGAGGACTAATCGATGACTAATACATTAAATATCTTTGATCAGCTTAAAATAAGCCATCAAAAACAAAGAGATTTATCAAAAAAATTAATTTCAACCTCTGGAGATAGTCCTGAGAGACAAGAGCTATTTCAACTATTAAAAAATGAATTATTTGCTCATGCTGTGGCAGAAGATAGATTTTTTTATATACCATTGATGATGACTGATTCAGGACTCAACATTACACGTCATGCTCTTTCAGAACATCATGAAATGGATGAATTATTAGAACAATTAACCGAAACTGAATTTAGTAGTCCAGGTTGGTTATCTATTGCTAAAAAACTATCTGAGATTGTTCATCATCATTTAGAAGAAGAGGAACATAAGTTTTTTCAGCAAGCTGGAAAAATTCTTGATGAGAAGTCAAAACAACTGCTAGCTAAAAAGTATCATTTAGAATATGAAAAATATTTAGAAAAGAATAAATCTAGTTTAACTTAATAATTTATATTAAATTTTTATATAAATTAGATGATCTTTTCATTCATATAACGCCAGTATCGTTTAGGTACGTACTGAATATGAAGTTTGATATTTTTTCGAGCTGTGATATTTACGCTCTTGAAGTAATCTTTCCAAAGTTGATCATATAATATCTCTTCAGTATCTAACTCGATACTGAAGTTTTGACTAGCTCCATACTCTAAATTCTTATCGATATCATATATGTTCATATCAACCTGAGAAATTTTTGTTAAATCATAATAAATACCAAAATTTCTCTTTTCATCATAAATCAGCCATCTTTGATCTTTATACCTTGCTTCAAAATGCTTTTGTATTAAAGGTAAAACATTAAAATCAGGTTTGACCAAACTTAAAAATAATTCATCTTTACACTTTTTAAAACGCACAAAGGCTTCCATTCTGTGCTTTTCACGACCTACTTGTTTCGCCCATTGCGAAACGGCTAATACATCAGGATGACCATAGTCCTTATCAATTGGTTTTGAAGAAGAAAAACTATAAATACTAAAATTAAATAAATGCTGAAAGGCTTCTTCATTTTCAGATAAAAAAGCGAAATAGAAATTACGTAAACCGGTCTTAGAAAGCCTTAATTTTAATCCTTGCCATACCCTATTAGCGTGCATTTCATTTGACTCAACACAGATATTTTCATCAAATAAATTAGATTGAATATGCTGATTACTTGAGATCAGCACATTAAACTCTTTAAATTGAAATGCACGAAATACACAACTTAATAAGCCTGTGAATGTCCCATCAAAAATATAGGTCGCCATTTAAAAGAGTAAATCCAATTGTGGTGACAATTGTTTAGTATATTTTGACTGCCCTGTTTGAAGTATTTGTTGTCTGATTTGATTGGATGATTGATCTTTAATAAATTTTTCTGAATCAGCACAACGAATAAAGTGCTGTGCTCTGTTAAAAGCAACTCCCATTTTTTTGATTTGATCAATATGAATTTTGCCATGCCGACGTGCTTGAACTATTTTTTTAGCTGAACGTACACCAATACCTGGCACTCTGAGTATCATCCAATAATCAGCTTGGTTAATGTCGACAGGAAATTGCTCAGGGTGTCTAAGTGCCCAACTGAGTTTTGGATCAATATCAAGGTCTAAATTAGGATGCTGACCATCAACAATTTCGGTTGCGTCAAAACCATAGAAACGCATCAACCAATCTGATTGATAAAGTCTATTTTCGCGTAACAATGGTGGTGGTGTACCTACTGATGGAAGAGATGTTTCTTCATGATTGATTGGGATATAACCTGAGAAATACACTCTTTTCAGATTAAATTCTTTGTAGTGACGGTCAGCCATTAAAATAATATCTTGATCAGTTTCGTTGTGTGCTCCGACAACCATCTGTGTGGTCTGACCTGCGGGTACGAATTTTGGAACCGTTTTTATGAGTTTTCTTTCATCTTTAAATTGAATTAGTTTATCTCGAACAATACCTAAATCTTTTTGCACTTCACCATGTGACTTTTCAGGTGCAAATTTTTTAAGCCCTTCAGCTGTAGGCATTTCTAAATTTATACTCATTCTGTCGACATATAGTCCAGCTTCGTGAATGATTTCCTGTGATGCACCTGGAATAGTTTTAAGATGAATATAGCCATTAAAATTTTCTTCAAATCTTAATTTTTTAACGACCTGTAACATGCGCTCCATAGTATAGTCAGCTGATTTAAATATCCCTGAACTTAAAAATAATCCTTCTATATAATTTCTTCTATAAAAATTAATTGTTAAATCAACTACTTCTTGAACAGTAAAAGCTGCTCTTTTTACATCATTAGAACGTCGAGAAACACAGTATGAACAATCAAAAATACATACATTTGAAAATAAAATTTTAAGCAATGAAACACATCTACCATCTTCAGTATAGCTATGGCAAATCCCAGATCCTGTATTTCCTAATCCATTATCTTTATTTTTACGATTACTTCCACTTGATGAACATGACACATCATATTTTGCCGCATCTGCCAAAATTTGAAGTTTTTCTTGAATACGATCTGTCATAATTCAAGCCTATTTTCAATGAATGAATTATCACTATTATATAAAATATGTCATTTGATTTTCCCTTTTTTATATTTATTACGACATGAAATGTCGTAAAGACTATCTGAAAAATATTTATAATTTTGCTAAAATTCACATAATATGCCTTATGTGAAATGCAATGCATAACTTGATTTAAATTAGGATTTTTTATGGGTTATTCATGTTCTGCGGCTAATATTTAAGCATTGTTCCACGTTTTTAATTAGCTCATCTAAATACCTGATTTTAGGGATACCTCGATATGTTCAATCAATGTCTAATAAAACATAGAACTTAGGGCATATTCAAAGGATGAGATGCTCAACCTCGTGTATTGGATGTAAAGTCTTTAACAGGTGAGAACATTATGAAAATACAATTTAAAAGTGTTGTTTTGACAGCAGCATTGTTATTGGGAAGCAGTTTAACTCAGGCTGCAACGACCACCTCAAGTATACCTATGGGCATAGAAATACCGAAATCTTGTACTTTTACAAATGTTAGTGCAGGTATTATTCTTCCAGAAGATGGTAGTGAAGGACTAGGTAAATTTACATTGACTTGTAATATGGATGGAGGATTTACGACTTCATTTCGATTTGAGTCACTAAGTAATAGTTCAACAGGACAAGTTGTAAATGCTGATGGTATTGGATTGGAAACAAGTGGAGTGGTAGATGCTGGGGTACATAGGAATCTCCCCATAAATGGACAACCAATGGTAACGTATATCACGGGTTATCTGAATAGATCAATCGACCATATCGTTAAAGTAAAATTAAAATCACCTATAACGGCAACAACACCTTCAGGGGTTTATACAGACACATTCTATGCTGATGTGACTTATTAAATTGAACTCAATTTTGTTAAAACTCAAAAATGATCTCAACTCTCTCACATTCCCCACTGCCGTCGGGCAAGCCCTTGGGGCTGATGGTGAACGTTGAGAGAGTTTCGGCAATACTCACCCTAAGAGCTTGTCAGAAGACAAAGCCCTCAGAGTATTGCCGAGAACCAATTTGGGCTGACGGAGCCACGCATCGGTCGTCCACGACAGTAGGTAATTGTGCTTTCCTACGTAGGCTGAGATTACGATTTCACACACCGCATCGACACGTTCTCAAACCGAACAGTTTGCTTATCTCTGTGAGGGTTTCCCCAACATACAATTTAAAGCTTCCCCGAACTACTCGTAACGTTGTTGCTTTGTCGATTTCCCCTAGTAGCAACTCCTGCCTTAGATACGCTTCAATCGCTCTAAAACAATTGCTGTGGTGCGCTAGCGTCGCTTAATTCCTTCCACCCACACCACATGCCTAAACGTATAAAACGGACACGCAGAAGCGGGCAAAGCTCGATCTATGAACTTATTTGATGATTAAAAACACTTATTAACGAAGACTTTTCATTTTAGGTCTTGAACTAAACGTCTTTTCTTGTGAAAATGGAGTTCAGGTACAAGCCTTTGGGTGAAATCATAACGGTCGCCAAACCTTATGATCTTCGTTATTCGATGTGTCACCATCAAATAACTGCGTACCGCTGAATATAAAGCGAAAGTCCTGATTGTTGCAAGACATTCAGGGCTTTTTCTTTTTTATTGGTATTTCATCAAATTTCAAATTTTGATTTTCTTTTGTCTTTTTACTTCAAAATTTCCCTCACCAAGCGACTAAACAAACTTTTCTTTGTTGGCTTGTCCTGTTGCGCTGGATCATCGACCTTTTCCGCTGTTTTTTCTATCATGTTATAGGGGCTATCAATCATTCCTAAGGAATCTGGGAGGTGTTTCAAAAAGTATGCTGCCATTAAACGAATCCATTGTTGATATAAAAGAACACTAAATCAAAGGCTTTGAAATGATTGTCTAGCTTTTTTGAGAAGTTACAACTCCTCCTAAACCCTCGCTTAATCCGATGGCGTAAGCGACAATTATTGCCCTCAATACCCACAGTGAAAAACTTACCAATCAACTGTTTACATTTTTTAAAGGTCGTAACAAAGCGATCCCAATTGTCACTTGATATACGGGTATAGCTCACACCTAGCTGCTTTAATTTTAATTTAAGTCGTTTTGCTGTGGTTAAATCTCGTTTACCCCATACATAAGCAACGATTTCACCTGTTTCTCGGTGATAGGCGTAAATCAACCATTGTTTATTTTGCTTATTACCGACAAAAGTCCAAAACTCATCTACTTCAAGGGTTTCATAATGAATTTGCCGTGCTTGAAGTTGATATTTTGATTGGCTGAGCGTACGTAAAACCTTGCCCATACTCACTCGCTCAACTTTGGCAATGTCTCTGACTCCACTGCCTCGCACCATCAGATGTAGTATTTTACTTTTGATACCAGAGTGGCAACCTTGGTAACTCAGCGCATGATCACCGATAAATTGACGTTTGCATATTTTGCATTGATAATTTTGCTTACCATATCGTTTTATGCCATTTTTCTTTACACTGTCGCTCAGGCAGGTAGGACATTTGATTTGTAGAGTTATTTGCATTTCCCTATAGTATCAAATTCTTACCTGTCTTTCTTTCAGCATACTTTTGGAAACACCACCAAATTTTCATATATAAATTTATTAAAATGGATAAAAATTTAAAGCCCAAATTATATTTGGGCTTTAAAATAAATAATTGTATTAAACAAAAGAGGGAAGTCCCCTTTTTCTTAAAACAGTATCTACTTTTGTATGCCATTCTTTAATTATTTTAGTTGTTTCTACATCATTACTGACACATTTAACAAGAGTTCCTCTAGGTTGAGGTAACGTTCTTCCCCACAACTCCCAATCTAATATACGGACTGGACGTCTATGTTTAATCCAATGTGTTTCACTTTGATCATTCTTGACGTTATAAGCTCCACCAATAACTTGAACTAAAGCTATTAATTTCGAACCATTTTTTATAGCAACAATATCATTTACTTCAACTGTATTAATGAAAGTAGAAATAACTTCTTGTCCTTTTTCCCATTCACCCAATCCTATAATCTTTTTATTTTCTAATATTTTATACAATTTATCATCAGAAAATGCTTGATCATCTGGATGTATTTGCATATGCCAATATGTTGTCATCATTTCTACCTTTTTTAGAATATTTAGAATTAGTATCCAATAGCTTTCAAATATTTTGATAATCTTTTTAAAGATTTATCTACAGCTTCTTTAGTTTTAGCATCATTCAAACCATTTTTAAGAACACCAATTAACTGAGGATTTTTTACCAAGGTGATATGAAAATCGTCATAAATAGGTAAGGTTTCATTCTCGGCATAGCAAATAGAAGCACATAACAAACTAGCTAAGTCTAAAACACGATGAATAGGCAACTCTTCAGATTGTCTAGACCATTTTTCACCTGTATATCGCCATACCTTCGCAGAAAGATCCATATCCTTAGAATTACTCCACTGAGCTAAACCAATGGATAAACCTTGCGCATCTGTACTTTCTGGATATTTTCCATCTAGCTTTGAATAATCTTCTAATTTCACAATTGGTTTATGAGATAAATGATTAGGTATATCCATGTGCTTTCTCCACTTAATTAGTAATTCATTTACTAAGGTTACTAGTAAACAACTTACTAGAAATCTTAGTAAAGTAAAGAATTATTTTCACATCCATTTAACATAATGGGCATTATGCGAAATGGTTCTTTTAAATCCTTTTTATTTCAATAACTTAATTAATTAAAAAACCGCCATTCATCAACAAAAAGCCGACCTCGTTACATGTCGGCTCTTTTTTAAACGCTTTTGATACTTCTTGCCTATAAAATCGGTTAAAAAATAGTCAAAAATGCAATTTCCCCTGATTTCTCAATACTCGCATTTCTGAAATTATCCGCATTTTCTGCGGATAAATCTAAGGATAAAATTTGAGCTTTGTAAGCCATAACGTACAACACTTTAGGGCATTGGCGAATAGTCAGATCCACTGCAATTTCATATCATGAACCCATAGCGAGCAGGATGCTCCAGAGAATAATAAAATGGAACAACAAGGAATGTTAAAGGTACGACAGGAGTCAAACCTCAAGCATCAAATACGAAAAACCCCGACAGGATGTCGGGGTTTTTTATTGCCATTTGCAAAGTCATTCAATCAGATTTAAAATATAGACTATAATCTATATTTTGGTTGTAATATGTGGACAGTCATTACAACGGATCTGTTTAATGAATGGCTTGAACAGCAAGATGAAGCAACACAAGAGAAAGTCTTGGCTGCATTGGTTGTTCTACAACAGCAAGGTCCTAGTTTAGGTCGTCCTTTAGTCGATACGGTCTACGATTCTAAATTTACCAATATGAAGGAACTTCGTGTTCAGCATCGTGGTAAACCATTAAGGGCATTTTTTGCATTCGATCCATTACGACAAGCGATTGTGCTGTGTATTGGTGATAAGAGTAATAAAAAGCGTTTTTATACAGAGATGCTAGCAATTGCAGATGAGCAGTACGCACTTCATCTTTCAACTTTAGGAGAACAATCTGATGGCTAAGACCCTACAAGAATTATTGGCTAGTCGCTCTCCGGAGAGCCAAGCTCGTATTCAACAAATGGCTGATGAGTTATTACTAGAAAATCAGCTTTACCTCATTCGTGAAGAATTAGAAATTTCTCAAAAAGCATTAGCTGAAACCCTTGGTATTAAACAACCTTCTCTTTCGGCTATTGAAAATCGTGGGAATGATCTGAAAATTTCAACGATGAAAAAATATGTTGAAGCTATGGGAGGGAAACTCCGCATTGATGTAGAACTTCCGACAGGAAAGCATATAGGATTCAATGTTTAACAATAAAATGGGAGCTATAGGGTTCCCATTTTTAATTTCGCATAAGAGATTTTATGTTAAATAAGATGGAACTTAGACAAAATTTTATTAATAGTTATGCATTCTGCACAGTTAGTTTTAGACCTAAAGCATTTACTACACGATTAATCGTATCAAAACGAGGTGCTGAATCTTGACGGAGTGCTTTGTAAAGTGCTTCACGTCCAATTCCTGCTTCTTTAGCGATTTGAGTCATACCACGAGCTTTAGCAATTACACCAAGTGCATGAGCTAGTTCAGCAGGGTCATTCTCTTCAAGAACCATATTAAGATACATTACAATATCTTCTTCACTCTTAAGTGCTTCTGCCATGTCAAAGCTAGGTAGATCAGCTATTTTAACCATTTTTCAATCCTCTAAAGATTTTGATAAATCAACAGCTCGTTCTATATCCTTTTGCTGTGTAGATTTATCACCACCTCCAAGCATCACAATGATTACATCACCATGTTTGATGTAATACATGCGCCAACCTGGTCCGAAGAACTCTCGCATTTCCCAAACACCTTCTTGAAGATGCTTTACATCGCCCCAATTACCACGCTGAACCTTATCTAATCTTCGATTCAGTTTAAGACGGGTCATACTGTCTTTAATGCTATCTAGCCATTCATCAAATTCAGGGAGACGTTTAATCTCGGTCATGAAAGTTCCTCTTTATTGTATTCGATCGAATACACAACATTATAATGAATATATTTTATGAGTAAATGAAATAATAAGAATATATTTTATCAATTGATTATTTAATAACCTATGTTCTTGGCAAAAGGTATCAAACCTGCTCATAAAAAAGCCGACTTGTTTCTAAGTCGGCTTTTTACTGTTTTTGAAGTCAGTCAAAATTTTATAACTATATGAAAAACAATAATATTTTAAATTGCGTTTCGTATAAGCTCTATTATGTTAAATAATTAAGGATAAAAGCTTTATTACTAAATAGAACAGTTGCTTAAAGCAGTATAGAGTTAAGTTTGCATTTTAATATCAAGTTGTCTTTCAGCACCGATAATCACCATACGAATCCCATTTTCAAAAATGTCATCCGCATTCATATTTTGTAAGGTATTCACTCCTTGGAGCATGAGTGGATATATAGTTGGATCGGCTTCGAATGGTGGGTCTGATCTTATTTCTTCTTGCTGCTCCTCAAGGACCCACCCAACAATAAACCTTCCTAATGTCATAAGTAATGCAACTGCTTCAACAGGAGAAAACCCAGCATGAGATAACAGCGCAACTTGGGCCTCAATCGTGTTGAAATGTCCTTGACTGGGGCTAGTTCTTGCATGTAGACGAGCACCATCACGGTAAGCTAGTAGTGCTCGACGAAAGCTTACAGAATTAGCGAGCAACCAATCTTGCCATGTCATCCCATCGATGGGTAAA
The DNA here is from genome assembly GCF_030325485.1 of Acinetobacter sp. R933-2. Classification (NCBI taxonomy): domain Bacteria; kingdom Pseudomonadati; phylum Pseudomonadota; class Gammaproteobacteria; order Moraxellales; family Moraxellaceae; genus Acinetobacter; species Acinetobacter sp. R933-2. Next base: position 10,519 of record NZ_JACAIJ010000028.1, on the reverse strand, counting down.
GAAACTAAATGGTGTTCATTTATAATGGTTTCCGCCATTGCTTCCATTAACAAGGATTTATTCTTGAAATGCCAATATAGAGTTGGAGATTTAATACCCAATCGTTGAGCTAGCTTGCGTGTGGTTATTGAATCTATGCCTTCTTCATTCAACATATCCAATGCGGTACGCAGGACTATTTCACGTGTCAGACGTTGAGGTGCAATATCTTTTTTACTCATAAATCTATCACTGATAGGGAGTGTGTGAGAGAATATTAATTCTATCATTGCTAGAGAAGGCATTTGTGAAGAAATCATTGAGCGTGATTTTAATCACTATATTTCTGGATGCTGTTGGGATTGGTTTAATTATGCCGATCTTGCCTGAATTATTACGGTCATTGGCTGGAGCTGAAGCAGGCGGTGTTCACTATGGTGCTTTATTAGCTGTGTATGCTCTGATGCAGTTCATTTTTGCACCTATCCTTGGAGCGTTGAGTGACCGATTTGGACGTCGACCTGTATTAATTATTTCAATTGCTGGTGCAACGGCTGATTATCTCCTAATGGCTGCTGCTCCTTCTCTATTGTGGCTATATATTGGTCGTATTTTTGCGGGAATTACAGGTGCCAACATGGCTGTTGCAACAGCTTATGTTTCAGATATTACTCCAGCCCATGAGCGTGCAAAAAGGTTTGGTCTCCTTGGAGCTGTCTTTGGTATTGGGTTTATAGCGGGTCCGGTAATAGGTGGAGTTTTGGGTGAATGGAACTTACATGCACCGTTCTTTGCTGCTGCTTTTATGAATGGGATTAATTTAATAATGACAGCAGTCTTATTAAAAGAATCAAAACACAGCAATAAAATGACTGAGAAGGTTCAGGAGCAATCAATATTAAAGAAATTATCCTATTTGATCACTCAACCTAATATGGCTCCATTGCTTGGTATCTTTTTAATTATCACATTGGTTTCACAAGTCCCCGCAACTTTATGGGTTATCTATGGGCAGGATCGTTATGGCTGGAGTATATTTATTGCAGGTGTTTCCCTTGCTAGTTATGGAATATGCCATTCTATTGCACAGGCTTTTGCTATCGCCCCTATGGTAAAGAGGTTTGGAGAGAAAAATACGTTGTTATGTGGAATAGCTTGCGATGCAATTGGTTTACTTCTTTTATCTATTGCTGTTGAAGAATGGGTGCCTTTTGCGTTGTTACCATTGTTTGCCCTTGGTGGAGTAGCCGTTCCTGCTTTGCAAGCAATGATGTCCAGAGGTATTAGTGATGAAAGACAAGGTGAATTACAAGGGCTATTAAGCAGTTTTAATAGTCTGGGGGCTATAATTGGTCCTGTATTAGTTACTAGCCTCTATTTTATGACTCAGGCATCAGCTCCTGGAATGGTATGGGCATTAGCTGCAATACTTTATGTAATCACCCTACCCTTATTGCTTAAGTATCGCCTGAATAAATATTCTGGAGTTCCATAAAATATTTAATTTATTGGTTTAAAAACTAATGGATTCTATAGTTTATCTAAAATTAACATAATACGCCTTATGCGAAGTCGAAAAAGCGAGGTTCCACAGTCCTCGCTACATATAATCTCTATTATATTAAGTAGATGATAAATCAAGATACTTGTTTTATAAATTCAGTTTTATTCCTTGGCGAAACCATGATTGATTTATGGATACCATCTTTTTTATATTCAATTTTTATTCTATCTAAAGATAAAGCTGGAGCTGATAAAGAGTCTGATGTTTCCTCGATCTTTTCAATACTACTCAATGGAATTTCCCACTTTAAGAATATGCTGTGTATCTTTAATATCTCACTGTCTACAACATAGTATGTGGTTGGAATGGGTAACCAAACCACTAGAGCTAAAGAACTTAAAAGGACGGAAAAAATTATATTTGCATGTAAATTTTGGCTATCAAAATTACTATAGACCAAGGTTAAAAGCAGTAAAGAACTTCCTGTCAAAACTATAATCAGCCACCAATCTATTTTTGATTTATATTTTTGCATTATTGAACTTCCCTAAAATTAACATAATACACCTTATACGAAAGCCCCTATAAGTAGGCCCTAATTAGATTCTTTTAGCTCACAAGACTAGGCTTAAAAAAATAATCTAAGTAATTGATCTAAATAAATAAAATGGGATAGTAATGAATTTTAGGCTAGACGCTTAAAAAAATAGAATCTAAAATTCATTACTAATCACCTAAAGCATTGATTTACAACCATTATATTGCTTTTTTCTCAAAAACCTAAAATTCATTACTAATCGTATAAATTGTTGATTTATAATTAATATCTTGTTTTTTAGTTTCTAAAAAAATCTAAAAGTCGAATTATCTTTTACAATATAAGGGAAAATTCTGCATTCAGCTTGGCAGTTGCAATATCAGCTTCTGTCACATTAAGGAATTAAAGATCAAATAATTCGGTTAAGTCCCTCTCAGAAGTATTTCCATGAAAAAATTCAGTACAAGTGAGCATCTCAAAAAAATGGATCGCAAGGATTAACGCCTCAAACTGTCATTAATCAATTCTTCAGTCTTCTGCCTATACAACTGCAGCTGCGCTTTCCCCATCCCCAATACATCAGCCGTCAGCTTTTGCGCGCCACCTTTCTGCGGATCCTTCGGGTTATAACGCTTAAAAAACTGCTCAGCTGTCCGATCGATCCCATCCACATGCCGTTCACTATACATAAAATGCAAATGCGGTTGCTCTTGCCCACCCAACGATCCAACATGATTATGAATGGCACACGTAAAGGGATAGCTATAGCGGTCTGCAAACTCAGTAATAAATGCCTCGGCCAATTCAATCCGCTGCGCCTGGTTCAACTCTTTCGGTAAAGCCACCACCAAACTGGAACAGGTACGACCATTACTGCGTTCATAAATATCTGCAGCGTCCCAAAACTCAGCCGGATTTCCTTCAGCAAAATTTGGCAGATTGCCGGATCTCACAAACTCAATCAGCTCCGAAGCCGATTCCTTATAATTTTTAAAGTGCGAAGTCCGGGTAATGTAGTGAAACCGGTTCTTGGCCGTGGCAGCATTTTTTACTTTCCCCGATCGGGTTTTCACGGCCTTTTTACTTGTGTGTTCCAGGTTGCAATAGAACATTGTCCCACCTTCAAATTCACGGAGCCTCGCAGAGCCTGCGGAGCACGAGGAGAAGTGTTTTTATTTCAGTATAATTCGAAGAAATTATACTGAAATAAAAACACGGAAACGAGCTTAAGAATTAAATATAATGTTCCCACATTTTATTTAATTCTTCTCATGCCGGCCTATGCTAAACTGAAAACACAAAAACCTCACCCATTTTATGCTGGAGAATGCGATGGCGGCACGTGGAAGACCTGCGAAAATACTCACCTCAAATGACCTCACCACATTGCAGCAATTTCTAGAGAAACTTCCCTTCCTCAAGAAAAAACAACAACAGGCTTTGACCCTACTTCAGCACTCCAATGCCAGATTCAATGACCAACAACTCAGCCTGTTCAAAACAGTCGACCGGGAGAAAAATCAGTTTCTAACAAGACAGGCACTCATTGAACAAATCAAACTAAAGGACAAAAACCAACAGCCCCTCTTGGCCAACGAAATTGAAATTTTGACCTTACTCAATCAAACAATGGATCAGGATAATTTCTTCCGCCTAGATCGTGCCCTAGAGTCTTACCAGAAAATTGAAAAAGCAGCCCTAGACAATCGAATCCGGCTGGAGAATGAACACAAACGTGAAATTTTGCAGAAAAGTCACAAAGAACTGACAGAAGCCCAGAAAAAACGCAATGCAGAAAACCAACTCAAATACGCGATAGGAGGTGTAGTTCAATCGCTTTATAAAGACCTCAATCTTCAGATCCAGCACAGTGATATTCCCCTACTCAGAGATGCCCTCCTACAGAGCATTATTTGGGAAAAAACCATTAAAGAAACCACAATCTATAAAGAGATCCAAAACAACACCGAAGATATCAAGGAAGAAACAAAATTATTCCAGCGTATACTTGAAGATTTGCCAACCTATAAAATCAATGGGAAAGATTTTCACAAGGTACTCATCCAAAAGCACCGTATAAAGCCATAAAATGCGATTACAGCCTGTTTTTGGCTTAACCCTATAGTTCCCCCATACAAAAAATGTAATCAGGGCTAAAAATGCGAAATAAGCCCTTTTACATTTCACTCTAGATCAATCCTTAATTTATAAACTAAGTAATGTCCTTAAAACTCAAATTAAATACCTAAAAGGTATCTATAGAGCGAGTGTCTACGAGCGACACAATGAAAAGTCGCGCCTAGACCCTTTGAAAAACCGCTTTTTAAGGCTGTATAGCCTAAAAAAGCATAAATCACATGCTAAACCTGGTTTCTAGATCGAGCATAGCGAGCAAAAAGCTTTATGAGCGTAGCGAATTCATTATGCTCTTGCCTTTGCTTTTGCTCTTTTTAATTTCACGGAAACATGAACCAAAAAATTGCCCCTAGAATCGAGCGAAAGCGAGATTCAATAGAGTTTGAGCGTAGCGAAAACATAGGGCAATTTTTAATGACTTGGGCTTTTCTAATTTTTAAAATTTTAAATACTTTTCCGATAGCTGAAAGCATTATATAGCAAAGGTTTCAGAGGCAATGAAACGAGGTTTACCTTGCAATGAAACGAGGTTTACCTTGCAATGAAACGAGGTTTACCTTGCAATGAAACGAGGTTTACCTTGCAATAAGCGAGTAAACAATATAACCTCGTCTTAACGAAATAAAAATATCACTCGTTATATGAAAACTGAACTAATAGTCAAAGATAATGCCCTAATCAATGCTAGTTATAATCTTGACCTTGTTGAACAACGATTAATTCTTTTAGCAATAGTGGAAGCACGTGAATCAGGTAAAGGAATCAATGCTAATGATCCTCTAACTGTTCATGCTGAGAGTTATATCAATCAATTTAATGTTCATCGGAATACTGCCTATCAGGCATTAAAAGATGCTTGTGATGATTTATTTGCAAGACAGTTTAGTTATCAAAGCCTTAGTGAAAAAGGCAATGTTATTAACCATAAATCTAGATGGGTTAGTGAAGTTGCTTATATAGACAATGAGGCTGTTGTACGGCTCATCTTTTCCCCTGCTATTGTTCCTTTAATTACTAAGCTTGAAGAACAATTTACAAAGTATGAGATGCAACAAATTAGTAATTTAACAAGTGCTTATGCTGTACGTTTATATGAAATATTAATCGCCTGGCGTAGCACAGGTAAAACACCACTTATCAACTTAAGTGATTTTAGAAAGAAAATAGGAGTTTTAGAGACAGAATATAAAAGGATGTACGACTTCAAAAAATATGTTTTAGATATTGCTTTAAAACAAGTAAATGAACATACGGATATAACTGTCAATGTTGAACAACATAAAGTGGGCAGATCAATTATTGGATTCTCTTTTAATTTCAAACAGAAAAAGCCTGTTTCAAACATAGAAAGTAAAAATAATGTGAAACTTTTAACAACCGCACAACGTCAACTATTTGCCAGTAAACTGTCTAAATTGCCAGAAATGGGTAATCTTTCTTATGGTACAGAAAGTTATGAAGAGTTTGCTATACGTATTGCAGATATGCTTAAAGATCCAGAAAAAGTAAAGGAATTAGCACCTCTTCTCAAAAAAGTAGGACTTAAATAGAAGTGTCAATTGACAGTGTTAAGTTAACAGTTAAGTATTAACACAAATTGACAGCTAATTGACATCATGAAAAAACTATCAGTTTCAGAGTTAGCAAAACTATATAGCTTATCTAGACAAGCCATATATGCCCATATAAATAAAGGGAATTTATCCAAAGGATCAGATGGATTAATTGATTTTTCAGAAGCTATTAGGGTTTTTGGTGAACCTAAAAGTAAAGAATCAAAAGTCAATGAAAGTAAATCAATTAACAGTCAAGAAGTAACAGAAGTTGACATGTTAAAATGTCAAGTTGACATGCTTGAAAAACAGTTGAATCAAGCAGTTTTGAGAGAGAATCAATCCTTAGAGCGAGAATCCTTCTATCAAGAACAAATTGAAGCTATGCAACGCCTACTGGAAGCTCCAAAGCCTAATATGACTACGTTTACCGATCAAAAACCCGAACCTGATATAGCACCATCTATCAATCCTAAAGTAGATATAGCTGTACCAGAAGAAAAAATAACACCTACACCAGAACCTACTGAAAACCCACGCATACCAGTACCTGAACATATTGAGCCTGAACCAAAGAAAAGGGGATTCCTCAGTCGTTTTTTCTTGCCTAATGGCTAGGAAGATTGACTGATTTCATTTTTAGTAGATAATAGTTATACTTTTATATAACTTTTGAGGTGGATATGCTTCACACTAATCTACGAAAAGTTGGTGGGTCTGTAATGTTGGCTGTCCCACCTACATTGTTAAAAAAATTAGGCTTAGATGCTGGAAAGACCGTTTCACTTGATGTTCAAGATGGAAAGCTCTTAGTTGAACCTAAAAAGAAACCATCATATAAACTTGCCGATCTTCTTGCTGAACAACAAGCTCTAGATCTCGAACAAGATGCTTGGGAAGGTATGAGACCTGTAGGGCGAGAAGAAATCTAATGAATAAAGGCGATATCTATTTAATTTCTTTAGATCCGACTTTAGGACATGAACAACAGGGCAAACGTCCTGTATTGGTTATTTCACCTGAACCATTCAACCGTGTAACCAAAATGCCTATCGTGTTACCGATAACATCAGGTGGGCGTTTTGTACGTAATTCAGGTTTTGCTGTCGAAGTCACAGGTGGTAAAACGACAGGAGTTGTCCGTTGTGATCAGCCTAGAGCTTTAGACTTTGATGCTCGACATGCCAAACTCTTAGAATCCGTTGATGCTGACGTTTTAGATGAGGTTATGGCTCGTTTTACAGCAATCTTTGAAGAATGATCATTATCAAGATGATCTAATCAAAATTGTGGAACAGCGGTTAAATACTAGGCGTGGAACGTGAATAATCATGAAAAAAGCCCAACTTGTACAAGTTAGGCTTTTTTATGGATTGCAAATTATTGAAATAATTAAACTAATACAATCGATTTCGCATAAGGCGTATTATGTTAATTTTAGAAATATTTAAAAATTGAATATTTGTATCTGTTTTTTTACATTAAAACATGTAAATTTAAAAAATTACCAACTTTAACTTTTATAGGAGATTTTATGATCCAACCTTCGAGCTGTATAACATTATTATGTTTGACTATATCTAGTTCTATATATGCTAAAACTGATTATGAGGCAATTTCTAACACGTTAGAGAAAATCCAACCTGGATTAATAAAATATGCAAATGAAGCTGACCAACGTAGAAAAGAACAAGAAATTAAAGCTAAAAAGGAGGCAGAAGAAGCTACAAAGAAAACAGCACAATTAGACGCAATGAAGCAACAACAATTACAGCAAGATAGCATAAATCTGTTTAAAAAACAGTCAACCCTATCTCCACCTAAAGAGTGGCAGAATGATCCTATCTTCCATAAACAATTATTGCAAACAAGCGGTAATAGTAGCTCTACTCCAACCCAAACAATCTTTTCATTGTCACAATTGTATTTTGGCTTCCATAATCGAATAGCATATATAGACACGAAAAATAATTTAGTATTGCATGATTTGAATACTAAAAATATTCAAGTCATTAAGAAAATGACTTCTATTGAAGATATGTCATATATTACTTTATTAAAAAATAATATATTAATTTTTTACGCTAACAAAAAAAATGAACTAATTGATCAAAAAGGACAAGTATTAAAAACATGGAATAATTCCTTTCTTAATCTTAAGAATACCTCTGATTTTATAATAGAGCAAAATCTATTTGAATGTGACGCAAAAATTTACGATGAACAAGGTAATTTAAAACATACCATTAACTTGAAATCACAAGGTTATAAAAGATGTATCATTAATACTAATAACTTAAAATCTGAACCTTTCACATTCGAAGTCTTAGCGTATAAAAATGGTGTCAGTTCTTTTTATAAAAATAATCTTTTGATATCTAACTTCAAAAGCCCAGAGAGCATGATATTTATTTCTGATTTATATGCAATGGAATTCAGTCCTTATAATGATAAAAAAGGACCTAAAGTTATTGTAAATTTAAATAACCCACAACAGAGATGTAGCCTTAAAAATTATAATGAGAGTTACCGTTTTCACATATACGAAATTAATAGAAGGCTTGTACAGCAAAGTCCAGCAGGTATTTTAAACTTTGAGACATGCAAAGTAGAACCTATTCAATACAATTCAGTTCAATCCAGTATAAATCCTATCTGGGGGAGTAAGAATTATCTGGGAGTATTTAATAGTGTAACTGGGGAGTTCTCATTATTGAATGAGCAAACATTACAAGAAAAATGGAAAGTAAATACCAGTATGACTAATTATCCTCAAGTGAGTATTCGTTCTAGATATGATTTTCTATCAAATCCACAAACAGGAATTACAGCAATATTGTCAGATTCTCTAAATGAAGTCGCACTTATACATTATCCAGATACACAAGCGGGAGAAAAATCTTATGAAACAGATATGATAAAAACCTATAAATTACAAACGGGGGAATTAATCTCTGAACAAAAAGTCAAAGGAGTATTAAGGAATAATTTTCTCCTTGTAAGTAATGCAACTATAGACGCAGAAAAAAAACAGAATATTAAAAATGGTACATTACGCAGTTACCAAATATTAAATCTTTTTAAACCTAATCATTCTCAAAATTATGAAAAATTTTTAGAGAGTATTAAAAAAGACAAATATGAAACAACAGTTGAATATAAAAATCGTCTTAAAAACCTAAAACAACCTTTTACAATGAATGTAAATATCGAAGATTACAATGCTGATAAAGGAGTATTGCAATTATCTTGGCAATCAATGTTTATTAATATTCAAATCCCACCGACCCAAGCTCGCCAATTAGATGAATATAAAAATCTTGAGATAAAAGGAAATTTAAGCTTTATAGATGAAAACTTCTTACTTCTTAAAGATATCTCTATTCAACTACCAAATAACAAAACTATTTCTATTCCAAACAAAGAAATTCCTACAAAAGAAAATAAATAAATGATCTCAACTCTCTTACATTCCCCACAGCCGTCGGGCAAGCCCTTGGGGCTGATGGTGAACGTTGAGAGAGTTTCGGCAATACTCACCCTAAGAGCTTGTCAAAAGACAAAGCCCTCAGAGTATTGCCGAGAACCAATTTTGGGCTGACGGAGCCACGCATCGGTCGTCCACGACAGTAGGTAATTGTGCTTTCCTACATAGGTTGAGATTACGATTTCACACACCGCATCGACACGTTCTCAAACCGAACAGTTTGCTTATCTCTGTGAGGGTTTCCCCAACATACAATTTAAAGCTTCCCCGAACTACTCGTAACGTTGTTGCTTTGTCGATTTCCCCTAGTAGCAACTCCTGCCTTAGATACGCTTCAATCGCTCTAAAACAATTGCTGTGGTGCGCTAGCGTCGCTTAATTCCTTCCACCCACACCACATGCCTAAACGTATAAAACGGACACGCAGAAGCGGGCAAAGCTCGATCTATGAACTTATTTGATGATTAAAAACACTTATTAACGAAGACTTTTCATTTTAGGTCTTGAACTAAACGTCTTTTCTTGTGAAAATGGAGTTCAGGTACAAGCCTTTGGGTGAAATCATAACGGTCGCCAAACCTTATGATCTTCGTTATTCGATGTGTCACCATCAAATAACTGCGTACCGCTGAATATAAAGCGAAAGCCCTGATTGTTGCAAGACATTCAGGGCTTTCTCTTTTTTCTTGGTATTCCATTAAAATTTGATTTTCTTTTGTCTTTTTACTTCAAAATTTCCCTTACCAAGCGACTAAACAAACTTTTCTTCGTTGGCTTGTACCAAGAGATCTTGCTGAAGCTAACAATACTCTTCATCCTTCACAAGTTCTTTAATTTTCTCGGTAAGATACTGTTCTTAATGAAGAATATAGGTTTAAGTATATCAATAGCATATAAGAATTTTAGTAGTTTTGCACAAAAAACGAGAGCTTTAAGCTCTCGTTTTGTACAATCAATATCGTATTAGTTGTAGCAATAGTATTTACAAAATTTTAAAAATTTTTCCACTTAAATTACTTTGGAAAAACATTTCGAAACTAGGTCGAATATCTTCTCCATCAACAGTGATATGTTTTATATTCGAGTGAGATTGGGTATCGACAAACTGATGATCTACTGTTGCTTGAATAGCATATTTAACCCCAAATTGGTCTTTTACACTGAGATTGTGTTTAAACATATATATTTTCCCTTAATAAGATTATAGTGGTAGAAATCTACCCAAATTCATAATGATTGTTGATGTTAGAGGTGGTCCCACTTGTTTGAACAACTAAAAGCGTATTTATAAGTGATATTCCGCTCTAGTTAAGCCACCTTGT
>NZ_JACAIJ010000027.1:0-21427 GCF_030325485.1 Acinetobacter sp. R933-2 | reverse complement strand
CATATTGAAGACCAAGTGGCACAAAAACGTTGTGGTCACCGTCCAAACAAAGAAATCGTGACCCAACAAGAAATGGTCGACCGTATCAAAGCTGCTGTTGATGCAAAAACAGATTCAAACTTTGTGGTGATGGCACGTACTGACGCATTGCAAAAAGAAGGCTTACAAGCCGTGATCGACCGTGCATGTGCATGCGTAGAAGCAGGTGCAGATGCGATTTTTGCTGAAGCAATGACCGACATCACCATGTATAAAACAGTCTGCGATGCAGTCGGTGTACCAGTATTGGCAAATATCACTGAATTTGGTGATACGCCTTATTACACTACTGAAGAATTGGGCGAACAAGGTATTTCAATGGTGCTTTACCCATTGTCTGCAACACGTGCGATGCAAAAAGCAGCACTCGAAGTCTTCCAAGCGATTCGTAAAGACGGTACACAAGTCAATGTACTGGATAAAATGCAACAACGTAAGGAACTTTACGAATTCCTTGATTATCACACTTTTGAAAATACATTAGACAAATTATTCACTGAAGGAAAATAAAAAATGGCTGAAGGTAAAGTACTGACAGGCGCAGGACTGCGTGGGCAAGTTGCAGGTAAAACAGCATTATCAACCGTGGGTAAAAGCGGTGCAGGCTTAACTTATCGTGGTTATGACGTGCAAGACCTTGCTGAAAATTGCCAATTTGAAGAAGTGGCTTACTTAATCTTTTTTGGTGAATTGCCAACAGCAGAACAACTTGCTGCATATAAAGCAAAACTCAAATCATTGCGTTCATTACCACAAGCATTAAAAGAAGTATTAGAACGTATTCCTGCGGATTCACACCCAATGGATGTGATGCGCACAGGTGTTTCAATGCTCGGTAATATCGAAACTGAAAAATCATTTGACGAACAGCAAGACGTTGCAGACCGTATTTTGGCGACTTTACCTGCAATTATTTGCTACTGGTATCGCTACAGCCATGATGGCGTGCGTATCGAAGAAAATACCGATGATGATTCAATCGGCGCACAATTCCTGCATTTACTTCGTGGTGAAAAACCAAATAAATTGCATGAACAAGTGATGAATGTATCGCTGATTCTTTATGCTGAGCATGAGTTTAACGCATCGACATTCACAGCGCGTGTATGTGCATCGACACTGTCAGATATGCATTCATGTATCACAGGTGCGATTGGTTCACTACGTGGTCCACTCCACGGCGGCGCAAACGAAGCTGCAATGGAAATGATCGAAAACTGGACGTCACCTGAAGAAGCTGAACGTGAAATGTTGGGCAAACTTGAGCGTAAAGAAAAGATCATGGGCTTTGGTCATGCGATCTATAAAGACAATGATCCACGTAATGGCATCATCAAGATTTGGTCTGAAAAATTAGCAAAAGACGTGGGTGATACCGTACTTTATCCAGTTTCAGTACGCTGTGAAGAAGTGATGTGGCGTGAGAAGAAATTATTCTGTAACGCAGATTTCTTCCATGCATCTGCATACCACTTCATGGACATCGCAACGAAACTATTTACACCAATCTTTGTGATGAGCCGTGTAACGGGCTGGGCTGCGCATGTGATGGAGCAACGTGCAGACAACCGTATTATTCGTCCAAGTGCAGATTATACGGGTCCTGAACTACGTAAAGTTGTGCCAATCGCTGAGCGTTCTGCTGCATAATTGCTATAAAATCTGGCATTTAAGAACATAGATAGAGTCCCATTTGGGGCTCTATTTTTATATCAACGAAAGAGGAAATACTCGTTTTTATGACTGTTGAAATAGCCTAAGTGTTTTTTTTGATTTGTCGTGATTTTAATTGACTTGATTGCGATATTGACTCGGACTGATTTCAAATTGTTTTTTAAAGGCTTGGCTAAATGCCGTTTCTGACGAATAGCCAACTTGATGGGCAATTTGCTGTACGCTAAGTTGACCTTGTTTTAATAGTTGGCTTGCAAGGCGCAAACGATGTTGTTGTAAATAAGCCAGTGGTGTTTCACCCACCACCTGATTAAATAAATTAGCAAATTTTGAACGTGACATACAACATTGTTCAGCTAAACTTTCAACCGTCCATGCAATATGAGGTTGACTGTGAATGACAGCTAAGGCATTTGATAGTTCAGGGTGAATTAAGGCATTTAACCAATTATTTTGATCTTGTAGTTGCTCAATATAGTCACGTACACATTCAATCATCATAATACTCACGAGATGATCCATAATCTTATTCTTGCCTGCTAAAGTCCGTTGTGTATCTGAGGCAACAAAATATAAGCCAATACGTAACCATTCTGGGGCAGTATCACTCAATGCATTTTGTATATGAATATACGGTGGTAGTGCATTGACTAGAGGGCGTGCCATGATGGCATTGAGATGACAACGCACTGACAAAATTAACGTTTTTTCAGAATCACCTTGACCAAACTCAATTGCATCTAGTCTTAAACCATCAAATAATGGTGCAATATTTAAAGACTCAATAAAAGTATGATCAAGTTGATTAGCAACAGAATGCTCTAAACCTGCAGGGATTAAAATCATATCTCCTGTATGCAGCGTGATATTTAAGTTTTTTGAAAATTGTAGTTGTGCCTCGCCATATAAAACAATGTGTGCGATCACAGCATCTTGTGCAATGCTTTTAAATGCCCAATTCCCTTGAGCTTGTAAATAGAGATATTCTGAATGATTAAGATGAATATCATCAAAAATTTTACTAAGTGCGTCCATAAAAAATAATAATTTAAATGACAAGAATAAATATGAGGTCGATATTAAAACATGTGCGTAGAGGACAATCTCTAGCTTAAACAAGCCAAAGACTTTTTCATAGCTTTTTTGGACGCTTACAACTGTTTTGTCTAGCTTAATTCCGTAAATATAGTCATAAGAAATATAAGGAAGAATTTGTTATGAATGCACCCGTATCATTTAGTGAACAGCAATTACAGGAAGTATCCAGTAAATCTGTACGACAGCTCGACAGTAAGCGCTATTTATGGGCAATTAGTCCTGCATTACCTGTGATTGGTATTGGGATTTTGGCAGGCTATCAATTTGCACCTAAGCCATTGAAAAAGCTTTTTGCTTTAGGTGGTCCAATCGTTTTGCATATCATCATTCCAACAATTGATACGATTGTCGGTAAAGATAATCATAACCCTTCAGTTGAAGATATTAAATTACTTGAACAAGATCCTTATTATTCACGATTAGTCAAAACTTTTATTCCTCTGCAATATGTCGCCAATATTTATGCATGTTATTTAACGAGTCGTAAAACAACTTCTTTTGTTGATAAAATTTTATTGGGTATTTCAATGGGTGCAATTAATGGTATTGCAGTGAATACCGCACATGAGTTGAGCCATAAATCGAATCGTATTGACCATATTTTGTCACACTTAGCACTTGTACCTACGGGTTACAATCATTTCCGTGTTGAACACCCGTATGGTCATCACAAACGCGCTGCAACACCTGAAGACCCAGCATCATCCAAAATGGGCGAAACTTTTTATGAATTTTTACCTCGTACAGTTGTTGGTTCATTTAAATCTGCGATTGAAATTGAAAAAACCCGCTTAAAACGTAAAGGCTTAGCTTTTTGGTCTAAGGAGAATGAGCTTTTACAAGGTTGGGGGATGAGTGCAGGTTTTCATGCTTCAATGCTGAAGTTATTTGGAACATCAACGCTTCCTTATTTATTGACGCAATCGGCGTATGGTATTAGCTTATTTGAAATTATTAATTATATTGAACACTATGGTTTACTGCGTCAGAAAGATGAAAATGGTAAATATGAACGTACCATGCCTGAACATAGTTGGAACAATAACAATATTGTGACCAATCTATTTTTGTACCAATTGCAACGTCATTCAGATCATCACGCCTATCCAACACGCCCATTCCAAGCTTTGCGTCATTTTGACGAAGCGCCTGAGTTGCCAAGTGGTTATGCAAGTATGTTATTGCCTGCATTGATCCCATCTTTATGGTTTAAAATTATGGATCAGCGTGTATTTGATCACTATAATGGTGATTTAAATAAAGCCAATATTTATCCAAAACGTCGTGCAAAGTTATTCAAAAAGTTTGGTGTGATTGATAAATTATTGAATAAATAGTGCTGTATTTTTGAATATTAACGAGACCTATATTGTAGGTCTCTTTTTTATTGGGTGGATGATTGTTTTTAATTAAAATAACAATTTTGTTAAGACTGACGATATAATGAATGACTATTTTAGAATATAAAATTCATATAAAGCTCTGAAAATATTAAAAGAAAATAGAGTATTTAACTCATGCGTTAATTTAAAAAAATTATGGGGATAAAATGAATAAAGCACTTTTAATCATCATTGGGATTGGTATAAGCATTATCGCTGTGAGATGTGCGAGTACCTATCATCATCCTGGAAGATTACCTGAGGGCTGTATTTCTCCCATTAAGGTTGATCCTGATTTTAAAATCCCCATGGGACCTTATGGTTTGCCCTATCGTGTGGGTAATTTAGGAGGGAAGCCTGTCATGTTGGGAGAAGAATTTAGCATGGCTGAATATTGTGATGACCCGACTATTACAGGTGAAAAAGGTTGGAAACCTTATGAGCGTCAAAAACATAATTTTGACTCTGGATTAACCAGTTTTTACTGGGAGTTTAAATATACCACAGGTCTAATCTTGGTGACTTATAGAGAAGCATCTCGGCAAAGTGGTCAAGAATATGAAGCTGAACAAGACAGACATGATAGTCAATGGGTCACTACTAGTGTAAATGCTGGCACACGTTATTATGACCGTGATGTACATACGACCTTTTTAAGGTCTACCATTGATACAGATATTGAAAGTTTGGAAAGCTTAAAAAGATTTCATTATAGCGGTGTTGTTGTACCCACTTCAAAACAAGTTTTTGGCTTAGATGTATATGTTGCCCATCCTGAATGGGTCAAGCATTGGAAGAATAAAGATACTTATGACATCTATGTAGAAAAAAATAGTCAAGGCAGGGTAATGACCATGATTAGGTGTGATAACGTGCCACCAAATAGCACATTGCGTCCTAGATGTGAAATGAAATGGTCGCTTGAACCCTATATGAATAAAGTTGCATTGCGTGCTCGCTTTTTTCGAGTGCATTTAAAAGACTGGCAACTTATTCAACAACAATCAGAAAAAATTTTAAAAAGCACAGTAGTTGATCCTAAAACCTTTAAATTTATCCATCCATATCATCAGCAAACGGTCAAAGAACAAAAATCCCCACAAGAGTGATCTTATGGGGATTCATATTTGATATTTGGGTTTATTTCAAAAGTAGAAGATTATTTCTCTACAATTGCTGTCACACCTTGACCGCCCGCAGCACAGATTGACACTAAAATCTTACCTGAACCTTTTTGGTTTAAGATTTTTGCAGCAGTTGCCAAAATACGACCACCTGTTGCAGCAAATGGGTGACCCGCAGCAAGTGAAGAACCATTGATATTGAGTTTAGCCATATCAATTGAACCTAAAGGTGCATCTAGACCTAAACGTTCTTTACAGAATTTTGGATCTTCCCAAGCTTTTAATGTAGATAACACTTGTGATGCAAATGCTTCATGGATTTCATAATAATCAAAATCTTGAAGTTTCATATTTGCACGTTCAAGCATACGAGGAACTGCATAAGCAGGTGCCATGAGTAAGCCTTCTTTTTTACCCACAAAGTCAACTGCTGCAGTTTCTGAGAATGATAAATAAGCAAGTACTTCATGACCATTGGCTTTTGCCCATTCTTCAGATGCGAGTAACACCACAGAAGCACCATCTGTTAATGGCGTAGAGTTACCTGCAGTCATCGTTGCATTTTCGCCTTTACCAAAAGCAGGCTTTAATTTTGCAAGTTTTTCTACAGAAGAATCAGCACGTAAGTTGTTGTCACGCTCAAGACCCATAAATGGTGTCATTAAGTCATCAAAGAAACCATCTTCGTAAGCTTTTGCCATTTTTTGATGTGAAGATGCAGCAAGCTGATCTTGTGCTTCACGAGAAATACCCCATTCAAGCGCAGTAATCGCTTGATGATCGCCCATAGATAAACCTGTGCGTGGCTCACCATTTTTAGGTGCATCTAATAAATCTTTTATGTTGATTTTTGTTAATGCTTTTAGACGATCTTTACCCGTTTTTGCAATATTCAACTCAAGTAAAGCTTTACGTAAACCATCACCAAATGCAATTGGTGCGTCAGAAGTTGTATCTACACCACCTGCGATTCCCACTTCAATTTGACCTAAAGCAATTTTATTGGCAACAGCAAAAGCAGCTTGTAAACCTGTGCCACACGCTTGTTGTAAATCATAAGCAGGTGTTTCTGGTGCAAGTTGTGTATTTAATACACATTCACGAGTCATGTTAAAGTCACGGCTGTGTTTAAGCACTGCACCAGCAACAACTTCACCTAAACGTTGATCTTGTAATTTATAACGCTCAACTAAACCATTGAGTGCAGCAGTTAACATGTCAATGTTGGTTGCTTTAAAATAAGCACCATTTGAACGTGCAAATGGAATACGGTTGCCACCAAGAATTGCAACACGGCGAATAGTATTTTGACTCATGATTTTTCCCTGTGAAACAGATGTTTGAGACGTCGATGGAGATGTTGCTGGATCAGCTTTTTGTGTTGTAGAAGCAGTGTTTTTACGAGCAGCAGTACTTGCTGTACGACGTGGTTTGCTGTTGCTATTGTTTGAACGAGCAGCAGTACCAGTGCCTTTACTTGAACGAGTACTCGGCTTTGATGTATTTGACACTTCTTCCGCAGTAGAATTTTGAACTGTTGGATTTTCTTGAGTTGTTTTGCTCATAAGGCTTTTCCAAGCATGTGGCTAATCTTCTTGATCTTAACATTACCATAATTGAAGAAGTGCGGAATTGACTAAAATGACATTTGCCAAAGCATTCAGGTCAAGACATGAAGTCTTTAACTCAAGTATTATTTAACTGAAACATAATAAGTCTATTAAAATATAAGTATCTGACATTAAACTTGAAGTTAATAGATACCTACAGACTTATTAAAAAATTTATTTACTGAGAGATTATTACCATGACTGATCAATACCAAGCATTTTCTAAATCCCCAATTGGTAAATTTGTCATCAAAAATTTAGGTTTACCATCACCTATTTCTTTGGATCGTTTTGAATCAGCAACACCTGTTATCAAAGGTGCAGTGTTGTTAGGTGCTGCGCCAAATAGCATATTTTCAAGTGAAATTGCGCAAGTATTAAGTAATATTCATGCAAATAGTTATGTGGGTAATAATGTTGAGCTACAGCAAGAAGCTGCAAAAGTGGGTTTGACTGTTGGTGCGTTTAACGAAGGCGATAAAGAGTCTAAATTTAAAGCGGTTGTTTTTGATGCTTCAGGTATTCAAAACTCAGAAGAATTACATGAACTACACAAGTTCTTTAATCCAATCGCACGTCAAATTCAAAACTCAGGTCGTGTGATCGTGATCGGTTTAACACCAGAATCTGCACCTACAGTGAAACAAGCAATCGCTCAACGTGCTTTGGAAGGTTTTGTAAAAGCAGTAGGTAAAGAATTTAAAAAAGGAATCGCTGCGGATTTAATTCTTGTTGATGCTGATGCTGCACAAAATTTAGAATCTTCATTACGTTTCTTGATTTCACCACGTTCTGCTTATGTTTCTGGTCAAGTGATCCATGTTTCAAATGCAAAAGTGATTGATGTAGATTGGGCAAAACCACTTGCAGGTAAAACAGCATTGGTGACAGGTGCAAGCCGTGGTATCGGTGAAGCAATTGCTCATGTACTTGCACGTGATGGTGCACATGTGATTTGTTTAGATGTACCACAACAACAAGCAGATTTAGATCGTGTTGCAAGTGAAATTGGTGGATCAACATTAGCCATTGATATTACAGCAGCAGATGCAGGTGAAAAAATTAAAGCGGCTGCGGCTGCACAAGGTGGTTTAGATGTGATCGTGCATAATGCAGGGGTTACACGTGACAAAACTTTGGCAAATATGAAACCTGAAATGTGGGATCTTGTAATTAACATTAACTTGTCTGCGGCTGAGCGTATCAATGACTATTTATTGGCAAATAAAGGTCTAAATGCCAATGGTCGTATAGTATGTGTTTCTTCGATTTCAGGTATTGCAGGTAATTTAGGTCAAACTAACTATGCAGCGTCTAAAGCAGGTGTGATTGGTTTGGTCAAATTTACTGCACCAATTTTAAAAGATGGAATTACCATTAATGCTGTTGCGCCTGGTTTTATTGAAACGCAAATGACGGCTGCAATTCCATTTGCAATTCGTGAAGCAGGTCGTCGTATGAACTCGATGAGCCAAGGTGGTCAACCTGTCGATGTTGCTGAAACAATTGCACTCTTTGCTGCAACAGCTTCTACAGGTTTAAATGGTAATATTGTTCGTGTATGCGGTCAAAGTTTGTTAGGTGCTTAATAACGAGCCTCTAAATTTCCTCTCCTGATCTTTAAAGGAGAGGATTAGGCAGAGGTAGAGTTATATAAATTACAAATGAGATAGTTTTGCCCCTTATCCCAGCCTTCTTTCTAAGGGAGACGGGGTTTTAAATATCGAAATAAAACATTTCAAAGGTCTAGTATGAATACTCGCCATTTTAGTCAACTGCCAAAACCTTATGTTGCTTATGCAAAAGTTGTACAAGGTTTAATCATTAAAAAGCCGAAAGGTGAAAAAGTGCTACCACAAGTTGAATATGTGGTGGATTCTTTACAAGTCGACCAACAACATTTAAGAGCGTATAACGAAGTCTGTGGCTTTAAAAATAATGGTTATATTCCAGCGATTTATTTGGCTGTATTGTCACAAAGTTTGCAAATGCATATGATGACAACAGAAGCATTTCCATTTGCAATTTTAGGTTTGGTACATATCCGTAACCAAATTAAACAGACACGTAAAATTGGTGTGAATGAAAAGATCACGTTGTCATGTCAGTTTGGTGAAGTACAGCCACATGATAAAGGTCTACAATTTGATTTTATTACCACTGCAAAAGTGGGTAATGAAGTGGTTATGGAAGGATTAACCACTTATTTAGCACGCCAAAAGACCAATACAATCGCAGCAGAAAAAGCGAAAGAAAGTCAAACACCTGACTATCAATTACAAACAGTATGGAATGTTTCAGAAAACACAGGGCGTCGCTATGCAAAAACGTCGGGTGACTTTAACCTGATTCATATTCATGCATTGACGGCGAAAGCTTTTGGTTTTAAACAAGCGATTGCACATGGTATGTGGAGCAAAGCACGTGCCTTAGCAAGTTTAACTTTGCCAGAAGCTTATGAAGCTGATGTGTATTTTAAACTTCCAATGTTCTTACCTTCAAAGGTTGAGTTTTTGACAGCGACAAAAGGGGCAGCGACTGATTTTCTGATTCGAAATGAAAAATCGCATAAACCACATGTGACAGGTGTAGTCAAAGCACAATAAAATCAAATAAGATAGAAGCCTAAGTCGAGATGATTTAGGCTTTTTTTTAGAACGGTATAAAAATAAGGGTAGGGAAATGAGTACGATTAAGGAAATTTTATTTGCAGATAAGAATAACTTTCATGGATATGTTGATGAGAGATTTGCAGATTTAGCAAAACAATTCAGTCGGTTACAAGATGGACGTACTCAATATGGTGGTGCAGCATTAACGGTTTATTTTCAAGGTAAAAAAGTTGTAGATATCTTTACAGGTAAAAAATCAGAAACTGAAAATTGGAAAGAAGATACATTATCTGTTTGTTATTCAACAGGAAAGGGTGTTTTAGCCACATTAGCACATATTTTGGTGAGTGAGGGTTTGTTAGATTATGATACACCTATCACGCAATATTGGTCTGAATTTGATCAAAATGGTAAAGCACATATGACGCTACGTCATATTTTAAGTCATCAAAGTGGTTTGTTTGATATTCGCAACATGATTGGGCAAGCGAAAGAGATGGCAGACTGGCAACATATGTTAAAAGTGATGGAGCAAGCAACGCCGCGTTTTCAGATAGGAAGTGATATTGCTTATCAAGCTTTAACGTTTGGTTGGCTCGT
Organism: Acinetobacter sp. R933-2; assembly: GCF_030325485.1. Lineage (NCBI taxonomy): Bacteria > Pseudomonadati > Pseudomonadota > Gammaproteobacteria > Moraxellales > Moraxellaceae > Acinetobacter > Acinetobacter sp. R933-2. The sequence goes on along the minus strand of NZ_JACAIJ010000027.1, from coordinate 11,288 downwards.
AGGTGGCATGTTGGAAAAAGCCACAGGACAGCCCTTAAAATGGTTAATGCAAAGGTATTTAGTTGATCCTTTAGAGCTTGACGGTGCTTATTTTGGTGTACCTGCTTTAGAGTTGCAGCAAGTTGCTCGCTTAATTAAAAAACCCAAAAAAGTAGAAACTCAATCATCATCACAGAATAAGAAAAAACATAAGACATCCTTTTCCGATAAGTTGGTTGAATTAAGTGGGCAAAATCCGCAAGATTTTCTAGATGCGATGGTGCCCAAAGGTATGCGAGATTTTAGCTTTTTTAGTGATGAAGGTTTACAGGCTGTTATTCCTGCTGCGAATGGTGTATTTACTGCAAATAGTTTGGCTAAAATATATGCGATGTTAGCCAATCAAGGTGTTTGGAATGATCAAACCTTGATTAAACCTGAAGTTTTTAAAGAATTAAGCACGATTCAATCTATCAAACGTGATCGTGTTATGCCGATCCCAATGAAGTGGCGTTTGGGATATCACCGTGTTATTACCATGGGGAAACGTGCGAAAAAAGGCTTCGGACATATGGGATATAATGGCTCAGGTGCTTGGTGTGATCCACAGCGAGGGCTCAGTTTTGCTTATACACATAACTTTCAAATTGGTTCCATCACAGGGGATTATCGTTTGTGGGGGCTGACTCAAGAAGCTTTACGTTGTGCCGATGCTGAACTGAAAGGCAGTAAAGGGTGGTTTTAAGTTGATCAGATTATGGTGCATGCAGTTTAAATCCTAAAATTTGAAAAATGGGTAACTGATTTAAGGCTGCAAGATCGGGTGTCTGATTGAGCTCGAACAAAAAATTAACACTGTTCTGGATGGCATTGAGTTTTTTTGTTAAGTCCTCGATACCATGATTTAAATAACCTAAAACAGACACCATTTGTAAGGTGTGTTGGAGGTCTTTAATCATAAGATCAATAGGTGCCATAAAATATTCTATTAAAAAATAACTGTTTGGATATAGAAAGTAATGATTGTCATGGAAATAATGATAGATCAGTTGTTGATATTTTTCAAAATAGATGATTTTTAAATGGGCTTGGTCTGCTGGTATTTGGTCAAATATGGTTTTGGGATAAAGTACAAAACTTTCAGCAAAAGCCCAGAGACTGTTCCTGTTGGCTTTTGTCAAAGGTTGTTCCAAGACAGACAGAGTCAATAGGCGTTTAGGTGAATTTTGAATATATTGCTTGGTAAATTGATAAATTTCCTGAAAATCCTCACGATCTTGGTAAGGTGTAAGTAATGGACTGTGTAAAAAATCAAGTAAATGATCACATGAAAACAGGGTACAGTGTTTTAAGTTGTTAAATGCAGTATCAGGTTGTTGGATACGTAAATAATATTCACATAATTTCAAATAAATATTGGCATCTGACCAAAGGTCATCTTTGAGTAATTGATATATATTTTCAATTAAATGATGTTGATGAAGCGCTAAATTTTCTTGTTGATCAAGTTGCTGAAGGCAAAAAACCAAGTAAGTCTGATATTTTTTTAATGCTGAATGTAGATAAGATTGATTGTGTTGAATGAGGTTTGTAAAAAGCTCAAGATTGAAATTTTCATCAAAAATTTCTCCATCATACCAATTTGGGTTTTGCTGTGTATCTGGGGTGTCGATCGGATGGCAATAGTCATATTTCTCTAAAATTTGTGCCAAACTAAGTTCATTTTCACGAAATTGCTTAATCTGTTGAGAGTGATGACATACGATCAGATAGCCTTGTCGATCTTGCAGAATAAAACGTTTATTGGCATAGGTTGGTTTAGGAATTTCCTGAATAAATCGGTAACTTGAAAAATCAATATTTAATGGTGTGGTTTTATAAATGACTCGATTTTCAAAGGTAAATAAAGGCTCATTATCTATGCCTATAAAGATAGGTGGTGTGATTAATTTGTGTTTGTTAAGTTGATAATGACCCAGATAAATATGATTTGCATCTTCACAACAGGATTCATTCACAATTGAAAATGAGGTAGGATCTGCTTGATGAAAAATATTGAAGTGTTCATCAAACACATCATGTCGATCTTTATAAAATGTCTGTTCATGCTTATGAATTTTTTTAAAATGGTTTGGATCTGTACGATATAGCCGATGATGCACGATGACATGGTACTGATCTGAAGCACCATAAGGTCGTTGCTGAAATGTTTTGATATCAATTTCAGGGTAAATGATGCCACCGTTTTTCACGCTAAAGACAAATTGACCATTATGATAAAAAGATTCAAATAGAAACTGTGGTTGTTGTGGCGTAGCAATTGTTGCAATTTGATGGAGTTGGCTCAGACGTTGTTTTTCTAAAATACGTTGAATTTTACTATGAAAATTGGCATCCAGATTCTGTAGTGAGAAAACATTATCGATATCCACATTCTGAAGAAATTTATTCGTGTCTTTATTGAGTTTTTTGAGATCATCTGCATAAGCTGATGGTAATTGCTGAACTTTTTCCCAATTCTGATTGTTTATTTTAAATAGATGTTCACTTGGGTCAGTGGCTTGATATTGGATCATTAAAAAGCCACGATTCACACTTTCCTCACCTGTTGTATTTAAATAGGATATGATCTGTTGTAAGGCTTGATAAAAGGTGAATCGATCCCAATCTGATGAACCAAAGTGATAGTAGGCTTTGACGCTCAGATATTGTTTGGTTTTGCTATAGCGCCAATAATAAGCATTTTTGAGTTTAAGTTCACGACTTTCAATCATTTCTAAGGCAAGTTTATTCAGCACTTTATGGCGGAAGAATTTTTGATATTGTGCTTTGTTGATCCAAATTTTAGCAATAAAAAGAATAGGCTCTGCCATAAAAATTATTAAATGGGTTATTGATTATGATTTGAGTATATCAAATGCAATGATATTGAAAATAGCTTAAAGTCGTGAATGAATGCAGAGGTTGTTGTTAGATATTTCAGCGATTACCATCTTCAAAGACATTCTTCATTCACTAATCCAGAAAAAAACAGTATCCTTAACGCTGTAATGAGGAGCTTCCATGTATCAGGTACTTGCACGTAAATATCGCCCACGAAATTTTAATGAATTGGTTGGACAAAATCACGTTTCACGTGCATTAACCAGTGCATTGGATCGGGGTCGTTTACATCATGCCTACTTGTTCACGGGAACGCGAGGCGTGGGGAAAACCACCATTGCTCGTATTTTGGCAAAATGCCTGAACTGCGAAACGGGTGTAACATCGACGCCATGTGAAGTTTGTGCGACCTGTAAAGCAGTCAATGAAGGTCGTTTTATTGACCTGATTGAAATTGATGCGGCGTCACGTACCAAAGTTGAAGATACTCGCGAGCTGTTGGATAACGTTCCCTATGCACCGACACAAGGGCGTTTCAAGGTTTATCTGATCGATGAAGTGCATATGTTGTCTACGCATTCTTTTAATGCTTTATTAAAAACATTGGAAGAACCGCCTGCACATGTCAAATTTTTATTTGCGACAACAGATCCACAAAAGCTTCCGATTACGGTGATTTCACGTTGTTTGCAATTCACCTTGCGCCCTTTGGCAGTCGATGAAATTACCCATCATTTAACGGATATTTTAGCCAAAGAAAGCATTCAGTCTGAACAGGATGCAATTTGGCAAATTGCTGAATCGGCACAGGGTTCTTTACGTGATGCATTGTCTTTGACTGATCAAGCGATTGCCTATGGTCAAGGTGCGATTCATCATCAAGATGTCAAGGAAATGCTGGGGCTGATTGATCGAACCATTATCTATGATTTGATTTTAGCGATTCATCAAAATCAGCGTGAGCGTGTCAGTCAGCTTTTATTGCAATTTAGACAGCAAGCTTTGGATGTCTCTTTGGTTTTGGATCAATTCATTTCAACATTACATGAATTGGCAATGTTGCAATATCTCCCTGATTTAAGCCTGAAATATAGTGCTGAGATTAATAAAAAAATCATGACATTATCACAATTGGTTTCTGCACAGGACATTCAGTTGTATTATCAGATTGCCTGTAAGGGACGTTCAGATCTGCAATTGGCAGTGACGCAGGAACAAGGCTTCGAAATGACGGTCTTGCGTTTATTGGCATTCCGTCCTTTGCAAGCCAATGAAATTGTGGTTTCAGAGCCAAGAACTGTTCAGTCGTCTTTAGTTGCGTCTCAACCGATTGAATCTCATCCCGTCATTGAACAGAGTTCTGAACCTGAAACAAAAACTGATATTCAAGAACAGTATGACTCTGAACAAAATCAGTTTGTTGAACATGTTGATGATCATCAAATTCAGACAGCAAGTACACTTTCACACATTGAGCATTCACCTGAAAGTATTGCACCTGTCGCTGAACAACCTGAATGTGTTGACCTCACATCGACAAGTGAAACGCCAAATACGCAAGATTTAGCAACTAGTGCAAATTCTGCAAACACAGAGCAGGCTCAGGACTTAAGCATTGGCATTGAACCTGAAACATTGTCATTACAACAGACTGAAAATATTGAAGCAGTCAATGAAATTCAAAATTTGCAGGATACAGATGAACTCGCTTTAACTTCATTTGGTGCAGATTTTGCGGAAAATGTTGCAACAACAAATACTGCCGCAACTGAAGAAGTTTTCTTCCTTGCCTCAGAAATGGATGAAGCAAAACCTGTAGCACAGTTGCATGAAGTGCTTGATGTTGGGACTGAATCCATCACCAAAACTCAGCCTCAGAATCAAGTTACCGTCGAGATTGAACAACATAAAAATCATTCACAGCAAACGCCACAAGACATTTTACAGCTTGCGCCACAGCAACTTGAAGGTGAATGGGATGTCAATAAATGGGAATACTGGTTTAGAAATAGTGATTTGTCACCTGCTGTGCAGGAGTTGGCACAACATGGTTTGATGATTGGAATGATTAACGGTCATTCTACGTTTCAAATTTCCAAGCAATATGAAAATTTATTAAATCAAACTCAACATGCGCTAGAGTCATCACTTAAACAACAATGGTCGAGTACTGTGTTTAATGTGCAATATGGTGAGGTCGAAAGTACCACACCATTTCATATGCAAAATGAACGCAAAATTCGAGCATATCAGCGCGCTGAACAAATGTTACATGCTGAGCCTGCAATCAAAAGCTTATTACAAGATTTTGAGGGTGAGTTGCAAAATATTCAATTGAAAGTTTAGGTTATTTAACAGATATTACGCACTTGACTCAAATTACATGGCTAAAATAGAAAAATCTAAATTACGCGATGGAGTCCTATATCCAAAGTTTAAATTTAGGGATTAGCCACTGCGTCTTGCGCTTCGTCAAAGTATACTTTGACTTGCTCAGGCTCGACCTACTTTTCTTTTGGGAAAAGTAGGCAAAACCATTGTCATCCGCAAAACTCGTTCACTAGCATCAAAAAATTAAATGTTTCGCAGAAACTTTATTTATAAGAAGGAGTCCTGCCTCAAACAATTGCGGATGACATTTCCGTGCATCAACATTCTTCTAGATCCAAGTATAATTTTAGAGCTACTGCGTATATCTATTATTTCATTAAATAATCCTGTAAAGCATCTCGCATTTCATGTGGAATCGGGGTGCTTTTTTTCGTTTCACGCTCAACGAATACATGTACAAAGTGACCTTGCGCAGATGCTTCATTTTGCCCTTGTTTAAAAATGGCTAAATCATAAGTCAATGAAGAATTGCCAATTTTAGAGATTGCCACCCCGACTTCAATGATTTCTGGATAGGTTAATTCTTGTAAAAAATCGCAAGCTGAATTGACAACTAAACCAATAATAGGGGACTGGTGAATGTTGAAACCTGTTTTTTGAATCAAGAGTGCATTGGCTGCGGTATCAAAATAACTATAGTAAGTGACATTGTTGACATGCCCATAAATATCGTTGTCTGCCCATCGGGTTTGAATGGGAAATAAAAAACAATATTGAGTGCGAGTTCTAACTTCTGGTTTCATATTTTTCATCTAATTTAATTAATAATGAATGGGTAAATTATTTATAAATAATCACTTAATAAATTTCTTGGTAAATTTTTAAAGCGTGCGATTTAGTCATCTCTCTTGGATTATTTTGCAATAAGCGTGTTTGTAACATGGCATCTTCAGCCAAGCGCTCTAACATATTTTCAGGGATATTGAGCTGATTGAGTTTTAAGGTTAAACCACTGCTGTCTAAATGACGTTGCATATGGTCAATAAATAAATCACATAAACCTTCTATACTGCCTTTACTATAAGGATCTAGATATTGCATTAACTCAGCATAGAGTTGCTTGGCATGTGGAGCATTAAACTTTAAAACTTCTAATAAAACTAAGGCATTGGTATGTCCATGGGATAAATGAAAATGTCCGCCGAGTGGATAAGCCAAAGCATGTACAGCACCTACAGGCGCATTGGCAAATGCCTGACCTGCAAGCATAGAACCCAATAACATATTTTGTCGTGCTTCTAAGTTTGAACCATCTTTGAGCACCAATGGTAAATTTTTATTTAACAGCTTCAAGGCTTGTTTAGTGAGCATATCTGCATAAAAATTCTTTTTAATTTTAGAGGTATAGGCTTCAATCGCATGTACCATAGCATCAATACCCGTTGCCGCAGTAATATGTGCAGGTAAACCGACTGTAAAATTGGCATCTAAAATTGCAACATCTGCATATAAAATAGGTGCCACAATACCTGTTTTGGTGGTTTCTCCAGTCGTCACAATCGAGATTGGAGTGACTTCTGAACCTGTACCCGCAGTTGTTGGCACTAAAATTAAGGGTAAGCGAGGTGCCTGTGCGTTATTTACACCATATAAGTCTTGAATATTTTGTTGTTGTTGTGGGTCTGCTAAAATCGCAATAACTTTCGCAACATCCATTGAGCTGCCACCACCAAACCCGATGATGACATCAACCTGTTCACGTTTTGCATAATTGACCGCATCTAAAATAATGTGTTCAGCAGGGTCGGCTTGTACATCTGAATAAATCACATAATCTAAGTTTAATTGTTCAAGGATGTCTAAAATTGGACGATGCAAATCATGTTGAATCATGCCTGCATCCGTGACGAGTAAGAGTTTTTTATAATTTTTTATTGTTAAAATGTTACGTAACTCTTGAATTGAGCCTAAACCTGAAATGATATTGGCAACAGTTTGAAATTGAAAATGACGCATATGTATTATCCTTAATCTATCATCATAAAATAAACATTATTGTTTTGTCGTACTATGGGATTCATTCGTTAAATAACTTAACATAAGCCCTGAAAAAATAAATGATCAATTGAGGTTGTTATGTCATCCAAAACGCCATACAAGGTGTTATGTGTGTGTTTAGGAAATATTTGCCGTTCTCCAACTGCTGAGGTTGTGTTGCGACATTATTGTGATGAGCATCAACTCAATATTCAAGTTGATTCAGCAGGAACAAGTAATTATCACCCCAATAAAGCACCTGATGAACGTAGCCAAAAACATGCTAAAGCACGCGGCTATGATTTATCTGCATTACGCGCACGTCAGTTGCAACTAAATGATTTTTATGAATTTGATTTGATTTTAGCAATGGATTTGGAAAACTTAAAAAATATCTTAAATTTAAAGCATCAAGCTGAGCAAAATACGCAAGGACATAAAATTCGTGCTTCAGTTGCACTCATGAGTGAACATGATCCGAACTATCTGCAACAAGCACTACCAGATCCTTATTATGGGGGTGCGGAAGGTTTTGAGCGTGTGCTTGATCAGTGTGAATCAAGTAGCCAAGCATGGATTGAACATTTTAAACGTCAAGCGTAACACTAAGGTTTTGTATGAATATTCAAAAAAACGTTTCTCTAAAAGAATTTAATACATTACGTTTAGATGCACTGGCTTCAAATTATGTGAAAGTTCAATCAAAAAAAGCATTGATTGAAGCGCTTGCTTATGCACAAACACAACATTTAAATGTTCTCATTCTTTCGGGTGGGAGCAATATGTTGCTGCCTCAAAATATTCATGCACTTGTCATGCATATGGAGATTCAAGGCATTGAGTTTTTATCTGAAGATGATCATACACAAACATTAAAAGTTGGTGCGGGGCAGGTTTGGCATGATTTCGTTTTATGGACGACCACGCAAAAGCTATACGGTTTACAAAATCTTGCTTTAATTCCGGGGCTTGTAGGCGCTGCACCTGTACAAAATATTGGTGCTTATGGTGTGGAAGTTGGCGAATTTATTGAATATGTTGAAGTTTATGATCGTCAGCAGCAACAGTTTAAATTGATTGCTGCTGAGGATTGTGATTTTTCTTATCGTCACAGTATTTTTAAAGATGATCCAAATCGCTATATTATTGTGAGTGTTATTTTTAAATTATTAAAACAAGCCGATTTAAAAATCAATTATGGCGATTTGAAAGCGGCAATGCAGGATGATATTTCTGCAGAAAATTTACAAAAACAGGTGATTCATATTCGTCAAAGTAAATTACCCGACCCTAAAGAATTTCCAAATGTGGGCAGTTTTTTTAAAAATCCAATCATTACACAAGCAGATTTACAACAAATATGTGTGGAATTTCCAAATATCCCACATTATCCTCAAACAAATGAGAAGGTTAAGATTGCTGCGGGTTGGTTGATTGATCAAACAGGTTGGAAAGGCAGAAAACTGCATCAAGTCGGGATGTTTGAAAAACAGGCTTTGGTCTTGGTCAACTATGCAAATGCAACATTAACTGATGTACAAGCGACGTATCGTGCAGTACAGCAGGATGTTTACAATAAATTTAATGTGTTACTGGAGCCAGAACCTGTATTGTTTAATGAATTAGGTCTCATTCAGCCACATATAAGCGAGTAAAAAATGAAGAAACAGCATTGGATGATCAAAACAGTACGGGGGATTACAATCCTTTTTGTACTTTTTGCTTGTCTAATGGTGTTTTGGTATACACCATTTTACTCTAATTTAATGGTGAAATTACTCAATACTTTTGTACCAGTAGAAGTCAACCAAATCGCTGCCCAAAGTCAGCAAAATGCTGCACTTTCAGAATCCGAAAATTTAGAACCAGGTTCAAATTTATGGATTGCAAGACAAGCGTATTTAAAGTTAATGGAAACAGAAATTCGAGATAAAGATGCTCAAAATTTAATGCTTTTACAATTAAGATATAAAGCATTGCAAGAGGAAATTATTAAAAAACAAAAAGAAAATAAAGACGAAAAAGATAAACCTACGATTCCATTAATTGTAGAACACCCTGCATCAGCAACAATAGATGATTCATCAAGTACAACAGTAAAAGCTTTACTTGATTTAAATAATGAAAGTAATAAAGCTTTAATGGATCAATACATAAAATTTTTAAAAACACATCATGTTCAAGAGGAAACGGTTCACAGTGAATTGGCGAGTTCAGCAGTTCAAGCAGATATTGAAAGTTTACAAAATCAGGACACTGTGAAAAGTAAAGTCACCAATCAACCTTATGCTATCGTTGTTTTAGGTGGCGGATTAACACTAGATAAAAACCAAAAAGACATTGTTGTAAATGCTTATACTCGCGTAAGGTTAGAAAAAACCATAGAAGTTGAAAAGAAAACAAAATTACCTATTGTATTAAGTGGTGTTGAGTCTCCTTATATGCAAGCATGGTTAAAAGAACGTGGTGTAGATGCAAATTTACTTGAAAATCGTAGTATGAATACATGTGAAAATACTCGCTTTAGCTCACTACTTTTACAGAAAAAAGGAGGAGCACCTACAGTATTACTGATTACAGATCGTTATCATATGCCAAGAACAAGAAGGCTCTTTGCCTTAAATGGTATTGAAACTATTCCAATCGAAGCACCTATGCCAACACCTTTAACAGAGTGGCAACCCAGTAAACAAAATTATAATCATAGCCGACGTGCAAATTATGAAACATTAGCTGCTATTCGTGATGTTCTATTTGGATCAAGTGGCTGTCGTGAGGTTCCCTAATGTCAGATATTCCATTTTTAAATCCGACAATTTTAAAACAACTCGATTTACCTATTCCAGATCGCGAAAAAACACCCCGATTATTAGAAGCTTTAAATCTGAATAAGCCTTATGAGCCTTCAAGAGAAATACAAGCTTATCGACGCTTGTATGGTTTAGATCAATTGATTGGTCAACATTGGCAAGGTTTTATTTGTATGCCTTTATTTAAATTGCATATTCAAGTATTTCAGCCAAATGTTGATAAAATCAAAGGTACAGTTTTTTTATTACATGGTTATCTTGAACATAGTGGTATTTACCAACCTATTATTCGCGAAATTTTAGAACAAGGTTTTAGCGTTCTTACTTATGATTTACCTGGACACGGTCTAAGTAGTGGTTCACCTGCCAATATTGAAAATTTTGACCATTATCAGCAAGTATTACATGCTGTATATCAATATGTTAAAAATGCAGACCAACTTCCTAAACCGTGGGTAGGTATTGGACAAAGTACAGGTGCAGCAATTTTAATGCATCATTTACTTGAGTATGCACAGCGCCGCGAAAACCCAATTGTTGAACGTGTTTTATTATTATCACCACTTATTCGCCCAGCAAAATCAGCATGGTGGCATAACTCAGTCGGGCTAGGTATTATTCGTAGAATTAAGCGCGAAGTTCCTAGACATTTTAGACGTAATAATCACAATCCTGAATTTTTAAGATTTGTACGTTTAAAAGATCCTTTACAACCACGTATGATGGGAATGGATTGGATTTTAGCCATGTCTAAATGGATGCAAGAAATGGAAAATCGCCCTGCGTGTCGTATTCCAGTTTGGCTTGCCCAAGGTGCGCAAGATCAAACAGTAGACTGGCGCTATAATATCGAATTTATTCGTCATAAATTTCGATTACAGACTTTGCTCATGTTAGAAGAGGGTTCGCATCAACTTATTAATGAACGTGCTGATATTCGTGCAGCTTTAACAGGATTAATTCCTGCTTTTTTACATGCGAATTCTGTTGGTTCATATTACTAAACCTCATTTTAAAAAATAAATTCGCATTTATAAGTCTAAAAATGCAGTAAATTTACTCAAAATGACTAAAAAAAGATCATTTGATAAATAAAATTAAAAAACTTTAAAAAAAGGGGTTGCGTCTCATATGAAATGCTGTAGAATGCACATCCATCGGCGGTGATGAGGATTAAAACTTCTGATAAAACAATGACTTGGTTGAATTGATTGAGTTGGGTTTTAGAGGGGAGGGTTAAAAATAATT
>NZ_JACAIJ010000026.1:0-23423 GCF_030325485.1 Acinetobacter sp. R933-2 | reverse complement strand
ATCAATCAATGAAAATAATTTCGATCAATCAACCAGTAAAAATCCACACAAGTTGTTCTTCATAATCTCTTAATGATTAATTTAACACCTCATCAGTGCTAAATAAACGCAAAAAACATTCAACAACTTAACCCTGTAAGCTAAGTTTGTTTGCTGTATCGCGTCGGGATGAGCACAGTATAGGGGTTTTTAAAAAGCTTGCAAGCACTTTTAAGCATCTGTTTTATCGAGTGTTGTTTTTTTATGCACCAAAGTAGAGCATTTTTTAACAATTTTAAGTGTAAACTCATAATTATAAAGCAAAAATATGAATAAAATATTTCTGCTTTATTTTTTCAATTATTTATTTGGAGCAACTTTATAACTTATGTTGATAATTTTAATAGGCTGTTTAGGAACATTTTGATGCATGCCGTAATTTTCTGTTGGCACATTCACAATTTTATCAACCACATCCATTCCTTTTGTTACTTTGCCAAAAACCGCATATCCAGAGTTACCAGCTGACTTATTAAGAAAGTCATTATTTGCAACATTAATAAAGAATTGGCTTGTCGCTGAGTCAGGGTGATTGGTTCTTGCCATTGCAAGTGTGCCACGATCATTCTTCAAACCATTTCCTGATTCATTTTTAATTGCAGCCTGAGTTGACTTTTCAATCATTTTTTCATTCATCCCACCGCCTTGAATCATAAAGCCCGGAATGACACGATGAAAAATAGTGCCATTATAAAAATTACTTTTCACATAGTTTTTAAAGTTTGTAACTGATAATGGTGCTTTATCATCATAGAGTTCGATTTCTATTGTTCCAAAATTTGTTTTTATTTGCATATCTGTATTCGCATAAGTTTGTTGAGCAAGTAGTAATACGCCTAAACTAAGTCCAATTTCCTTAATCATTGCATTGATCCTGAATCATTGATAAAAAAATATTTTAGTGTGCTTTTATAGAATGAAAATGAGTATTCAGTAAAACATCTATTTTTTATTTTTAAAAAAATTTTTACTCACAGTAAAACTTAGGCATGAGCTTTGAGTTGAATACTTTTAGGTCTGCTCATCATTTTTAGCACAAGTCTTCGTTTGCTATAAAAGATGACTTGTGCCCAATTTCAATCTTATTGTTTATCCCAAAACTTACGGAACTCTTTGCTCATTTCGATCAAGTTCTTTTTGGCTTTTCGAGAGACAGGTGTCAAATTAATAAAGCCATGCGTCTGGTCTTCATACTCATGATAATTCACTTTAACGCCTGCTTGACGTAATTTGTAAGCGTATATTTTCCCTTCGTCATGTAAAATATCATGACCTGCTGTAATTAAAAATGTAGGTGCTATTTTTTTCAACTGACCATAAGTCGGTGAAATTATTGCGTCATCTAAATGAATATTAAATTTTGTCACATAATAATCTGTCACATAATCTACGTCTGAACCCGTTAAAACTAAACCATCTTTATATGCAAAGAATGAAGGATGTCGACTCTTAAAATCCACTACAGGATAAATTAAAAATTGAGCTTGAGGTGCATAAGAGGTATTTACAGTTCTTTGTGCAATCACTGTGCTTATATTTCCTCCAGCACTATCTCCTGCAACTGCAATTCTATTTTTTAAAATTTTAAATTGGCGACGATTTTGATAGACCCAAGCTAAAGCATCTTCACAAGACTGAATAAGTTCACGTGGTCCAACTTCGGGCGCAAGGGGATATTCAACACTTAATACTTGTGCTTTTGCATAAGTTGCAATGAGTCGACAAACTTCATCATGGGTATCAACACTTCCAACAACAAAACCACCACCATGATAAAACACAATCATAGGTAATTTTTTACTTGGTGCAGGATGGTAATGACGCGCATAAATACTGCCACTTTGTAATGGTAAACGAATATCCTCAACAGATTGTACATAGGTTGGTTTGTTGATGATGGACTGCATTTGTACTTCGAATTGTTTACGCGAATATTCTACATTTGCACCAATAAAACCCATTTTTCCCTGTTTGAATTGGGCAGCCATCATGCATTTAGTAAAGCTGTCTAATTGTGGATACTGATAAGGATAGCCTAATAGTTTGACCAGTGATTCTTGTGCAAATTTAGGTAAACGATCCAAAGAACGAGCTGCAGGACCTTGTGCCTTTTCTATTAATTCTTGGATGTTTTTGTTAAAAGCGACCATAGTTCGTCCTTCTGCTTACTTGATTCTTCATATTTTCTACACGATCAGGCTTTAGCTGACTATATTCGTATAGAAGTCTAGCAATCTATATACAAATATAAAACTTAGATACGCTAATCTGACCTGATAGGACTTGTCATTAGCTTTTTAGCTTTAAATCTAACTTTTTTATGCTATTCATTATTCCATTAAGGAGGTCATTATGGCGATTAAAGCAATTATTATGTCTTTAGCTACCGCTTTATTGGCTGTGGGTTGTGTTGCTTTTCCTGAAGATGGCTCATATCGCCAAGGCGGCTATCAATATGGCGCTTATGATCGTGATCGTGGCTATGATCATAACTCAGATCGTAATCGCTGGGAACGAGAACGTGCTTATCGTTTACAACAAGCCCGACTTGAGCAAGAGCGTCAACGCCGTTATGACTGGGAACGCAGAGAAAGACAAGAGCGTTCTGAACGAGTACGTCGACAAAGAGCAGATTATCGTATTCAACAGCTTCCTCAACATACATGGGATCATCGTCAGCAACAAAAACCTGTGATTCCAAATCGTGCCGAAAATAATAAGAAAGATCAGCAGTGGGATCGTCGTGAACAACGTCGGGACAATGATCGTAAACGAGATCGTCGTGGGCAAAACAACCAAGACAGAGACTAATTTTCATTACAAAATGAGTTCTCCGTTTTTAAACATCAAAAGTAAAATTTAAATCATCTCAATTTTTCGTTGTATATAAAAATAGACAGGAATGGCATCCGATTTCCCTGTCTATTTTTGTATTTAAACCTTGTTATTGTGCTGCTGGTTGTTCAACAACATCTGTTTCAGGATTCACTTGTACAGGCTCTGCTTGTTGCAGTGTTGGATCGGATTGTACAGCGACACCTGTTTGTGAAGAATGATCTAGGGTTGAAGCTTGTGCAGAGTTTTCTTCAACTTGAGAACTTTGCTGAGTTGCAGCCGTCTCTGGTGTGCTCGTAGATTCAGTGGATGTACATCCAACAGCAGCGAAAGATACACCAGTTAATAATAGTGAAATTAAACCTAACTTTTTCATTAAAAAATACTTCCTTTTTAAACATTATAAACTTCACAAAGCGACGTCTTCTTTGTGTTAGCTATCATTCCTGATATTTTTCTGTACTGCGTGTGCTCTTGGTTAGACTTTTAAGCCAATCAGGTAACCACGTGTTGCGGTTTTATTAACAACTCAAACACAGCAAAAACCTGACACAAATTTAAATCAAATATTTGATTTAATTTATAAATTTAAAATTTTATCTCAATTTAAAATGATAGTTTTTTCATTTTTGAGTTATATATTGCAATATAAAACAAGATTAGTTTTACATTGTAAGTTGTCATTTTAGACAAAAAAAAGCTTACCCAATGAGTTTGGATAAGCTACGAAAAGGAATTTTAACAATTAAAAAGAAACTACAGCATGATAATCTGATCAAAAATCATACACAACTATTCACTCAATTAAAAATACATATTTCCTATAAGGTGATACATTTTTACGATTAATCTATTTCTATAACTTTCATGTACATTTGATAGCGATAAAACAATCATCAACACATAAAACCTCACCAACACAAGCAAAATAGTGTATTTAGCTAGAAGGAAATAGAAATATTATCTATAGAGGACTTGAATTTTATTGGCTTGCCCATACCTTTTAACTATTCATGAATTAAACAATCATGGCAGTTCAGTATTAACGCAGTTAGCGCTGACGCCAAAAAGGACTGTACATGTTTAAGAACCCATTTAAACGGAGTAAATCAATGGCGACTGAGCAAAACCAAGACGCTCAAGATCTTCAACAAGAGCAAGCAGAACAGCAAACTCAAGCTGAAAATGAGCAAGCTGAAGTTGCGGTTGAAGATTTACAAGCACAAATCACAAATTTAGAAGAAAGTTTAAAGCTCGAAAAAGCACGTACTGCCAACGCAGTTTATGAAGCTCAAAAAAGCGTAGAACGTATTCAACGTGAATCTGAAAAGCATAAAGAGACTGTGCTAGAAAAATTTGCAAAAGAGTTATTAGAGTCTGTTGATAACCTTGAACGTGCAATTCAAGCTGCTGGTGAAGAAAATGCAATTGTTGAAGGGGTAAAACTTACTCTGAAATCATTGCTCACTACACTTGAGAAGTTTGGTGTTGTCGAAGCTGATACAGCAAACGGCTTTAATGCAGACTTCCATCAAGCTGTAGGTATTGATCCAAATGCCAAAGCCAATGAAATTGGTGTAGTGCTACAAAAAGGTTATACCTTAAATGGTCGTTTGCTCCGCCCTGCAATGGTTATGGTCGGTCAATAAATCTAAAAAATTCGAGAGTTTTTTAAATTTTTTCTAAAAATGAACTTGAAAATTTTTGAATGGCTCTCATATCGGATAACAAGCGAAAACATTGTAAAAAAATTTAGAGGAACACATTAATGGCTAAAATTATCGGTATTGACTTAGGTACTACAAACTCATGTGTTGCTGTACTTGAAGGCGATAAAGTTAAAGTAATTGAAAATGCTGAAGGCACACGTACAACACCTTCAATCGTTGCTTATAAAGATGGCGAAACTTTAGTAGGTCAATCTGCTAAGCGTCAAGCAGTAACGAATCCTAAAAATACATTATATGCAATCAAACGTTTAATCGGTCGTAAATACCAAGATCAAGCAGTACAAAAAGACATCGGTCTTGTACCATACAAAATTGTTAAAGCAGACAATGGCGATGCTTGGGTTGAAGTAAACGACAAGAAACTTGCACCACAACAAGTTTCAGCTGAAATCTTGAAAAAGATGAAAAAAACTGCTGAAGACTATCTTGGTGAAACAGTAACAGAAGCTGTGATTACAGTTCCTGCGTACTTCAACGATGCACAACGTCAAGCAACGAAAGATGCAGGTAAAATTGCAGGCTTAGAAGTTAAACGTATCATCAACGAACCAACTGCTGCGGCACTTGCGTTTGGTATGGACAAAAAAGAAGGCGACCGTAAAGTTGCTGTATATGACCTTGGTGGTGGTACTTTTGACGTATCAATCATTGAAATTGCTGACTTAGATGGCGACCAACAAATCGAAGTATTGTCTACAAATGGTGATACATTCCTTGGTGGTGAAGACTTTGATAATGCATTGATCGACTATTTAGTTGAAGAGTTCAAAAAAGAACAAAACTTCAACTTGAAACAAGATCCACTTGCACTTCAACGTTTAAAAGAAGCAGCTGAAAAAGCAAAAATTGAGCTTTCTTCATCGAACTCAACTGAAATTAACCTTCCATACATCACGGCTGATGCAACAGGTCCTAAACACTTAGTGATCAATGTTACACGTGCAAAACTTGAAGGTTTGGTTGCCGACTTGGTTGCGCGTACCATTGAGCCTTGTAAAATTGCGCTTAAAGATGCTGGTCTTTCGACTTCTGACATCTCTGACGTAATTTTAGTGGGTGGTCAGTCTCGTATGCCACTTGTTCAACAACAAGTACAAGACTTCTTTGGTAAAGAGCCACGTAAAGACGTAAACCCTGATGAAGCTGTAGCAATTGGTGCTGCGATTCAAGGTGCTGTATTGTCTGGTGATAAAACTGACGTACTTTTACTTGACGTTACACCATTGACGCTTGGTATTGAAACAATGGGCGGCGTGTTAACTGCAATCATTGAGAAAAACACCACGATTCCTGCGAAGAAATCTCAAGTATTCTCAACTGCTGCGGACAACCAGCCTGCTGTAGACATTTCAGTGTTCCAAGGTGAACGTAAAATGGCTCAACAAAACAAATTGTTGGGTAACTTCCAATTAGGCGATATTCCACCTGCGCCACGTGGTGTGCCACAAATTGAAGTATCGTTCGATATCAATGCTGATGGTATCTTGAAAGTATCTGCAAAAGACAAGAGCACTGGTAAAGAACAGTCAATTCAGATTAAAGCAAACTCTGGTTTGAGCGATGCTGAAATCGAAGCGATGATCAAAGATGCTGAAGCGAATGCTGAAGAAGATCGTAAGTTCGAAGAGCTTGCAAAAGCACGTAACGAAGCTGATGCCTTAGTTTCATCTTCACAAAAAGCAGTGAAAGATTTGGGTGACCAAGTGACTGCTGATGAGAAATCTGCGATTGAAACTGCTGTTTCTGAGCTAGAAGCTGTTGCAAAAGAAAACGATCTTGATGATATCAAAGCAAAAACTGAAGCGCTTCAAAACATCATTATGCCGATCACGCAACGTGCGTATGAAGCTGCTCAAGATCAAGGCGGAGCTCAAGGTTTCGATCCTAACCAATTTGGTGGTGATGCTGGTCAACAACAGCAGAAAGCAGACGATGGCGTTGTAGATGCTGAGTTCACTGAAGTTAAAGATGACAAAAAATAATTTGTCGCTTTAGCACAAAAGCCGTTCAAATCATTGAACGGCTTTTTTATTGGGTTTATACTCAAAAAAATATTAAAAGAAATTTAAAAAAATGAACAATAAATTAAAATACGACATGTATATAAACGGTTTATTTAAAGTTATTTTGATAATTTTACTCATTCAATTACTTTTTTTCTTTGAAATAACATCACATTTCATTCAACCTTATTTTTCAATTCATGAAGATTTAATCTTCATTTTATTTAATCTACTATGGTTATTTCTGGCAATTGATTATAAATAAAAGCACAAATAATTTTGCATTTATTATCATAAAAATGATTTAAAGCAATAAATGATTCAGTAGTTTTTTTATGCTGTAATTTATTCTATATTGATCAAGATCATAAAATGAGAATGACAAGAATGCAAAAATCACCTGTTATCACTGTACCTATATTTTACAGCCTCATTGCTGCACAGTTTATTTTACCGATTATTGCAGTTTTGATTGATGTACTCAATCCACAACCTGAACTGGCATTACTGGATAAAATTCTCATCATTGAGCCTCAAAACTTAGAATTTTTTATTATCTGTGCTGCATTTATTTTAGTTTGTATTATTACATTTGGCTTATTTTTGCGTAAGCATTGGGCTAGAAAAGCCTATTTATATACTTTTTTTCCTGCTTTTTTGTTGTATTTTTTACCTTCTATGCATTGGATTTACATGAGCAGTTTTGCTGCTATTTTTAATGATTTAGCTTTTGTTTGTTCAGGAATTTTACTTACCATATTAGCGACACCAATATTATATGAGCCATTATTTAAAGAATAATGACTCATTTTGACTCATCATATATTTTTCTGGTAGGGCTTGTGAATTTTTAAATTTCAGCTAAATTATTTATATTCCAACTCTTATATATAAAAAAATGCGCTTTTGGTTAATTATTTTCGTTATTCTTTTTACCAGTTATTTTGCAATACAACGTCATTTACATCCTCAACTGAATCATAATTCTATAATTGACCGAATTTCACACCCCTTAGACCATCGTTTGCGTTATCGAATTGGTGAAATTGACCCACGCTTTAACATCAGTCATGAACAAGTCAAACTTTTAGCACAACAAGCGACTGAAATTTGGCATTTAGGTACAATGAAAAACTTATTTGTTTATGATCCTAATGCAAAATTAGCGATTCATTTGATTTATGATGAGCGACAAGTAGAATCTTCCGCTCGCAATCAAGCACTGAATATTTTAGAAAATACCCAACAAGATCAAAATATTAAAAGAGAAAAAATTGAAAAGATACGTGCAGAATTAGACAAATCTAATCGAGAGATAGACATATATAAAGTAAATTATGAAACTAAAATGAGTCAATATAACCAATTTGTCAGTCGTATTTATCAATCCAATCAAGGCGTAACGCCATCTATACATGCACAATTGGAACAACTCAAAAATCAATTACAAGCTGATCGAGTGAATCTAAACCAAAAACTTGCTTTACATAATCAAAAAGTAAATCAACTTAACCAACAAGTAGATGCATTAAACTCAAATACTCAACAATTCAATCAATCTGTAGATCAATTTAATGCACGTTTTCAACCACGCCAATTTGATAAAGGCACATTCAGTGGTCAGAGTATTAATATTTATGAATTTCAATCTGATGCTGATTTAAGAGTCACTCTTGCTCATGAGTTTGGACATGCTTTAGGATTGCTACATAACTCCGATCCCAAAGCTTTAATGTATCCTGTGATGAAAGAGCAAGATTTACAAAATTTCCGTTTAACTTCTTCAGATTTAGCGATGTTAAATTCAAGATAAAAAGATTTTTTTATAAAATATTATGCTAATTTTAAATCCATATTTTTAATCAGTATTAATTTTATTTTTTAAAAATCATGCTATGGTAATCATTAGATATTTAAAGGAGATACCTGTGAGCTATTATCATATTATTCTAGAAGTAAATGATCATATCAGCACGATTGAACAGACTCGTGATATCGAAATTTTTGATATTACTGAACTTCAACCGTATCTCCATTCTATTTTATTACCCTATTTTAACGAGCAACTTATTGAACTTGAAGATGAAAATATCGAGTTCAACGACATTCTACACTTAGAAATTAAACAGACTTTGCTTCCAATTGAACATCTTATTGAAGAAGAACAAAAACAACTGCCAAGTGATACTGATGTCACGATTAGCGCTTATGAAATTTTCAATGATCGTGATCATACCCAAGATGTCACTGCTGTTATTTTAGATTTATTAGAGGCGGTTAAATTGGATTCTTCACCGATTGAGTAATGATGATTTATCGATATGATTTATTTATAAAAAGGTCTGTTTATACAGACCTTTTTTGATGTTAAAAATATGAATTATGAATTATTGCATCATACCTTTTGCTGCTTCATTTCTAAATGCTTTTAAAATTTGCTGTCCTGCTCGCCCAGTCGGATTTAGTCCTAATTTGCTTTGTTCCTGTTGAATCGCTTGGCGCGTTTTATCACCAATCAACCCATCAGCATCACCAATTGCATAACCTTTTTTCAACAAAAAGTTTTGGATTTCACGACGTTCCGCACGAGATGTTCCTGCATCATTTGTTGGCCATGCTGTTTGGAAAGTTCCCTTACCTTGTAAACGATCTGACAAGTGTGCAATCGCTAAAGCATAACTTTCAGCCGCGTTATAACTATAAATCGCATCAAAGTTTTTAAACACTAAAAATGCTGGACCATTTTCACCTGCTGGCATCATCAACCCTGCTTGTGAACTTCCTGAAAGATTGCCTTGAATAATTGGCGTACCATCCACTCGAGTAAAACCACGATTTACCCATGAATTGAGGGATTTTTTATTGCGACGACTTTCACCACCCACCGAAGCACTGTCTGGAATTTTGACTTCAAATCCCCAAGGCATACCTGTTTGCCAACCACGCTTTTTAAGAAAATTTGCAGTCGAAGCCAAAGCATCTGATGTACTGGAGACAAGATCACGACGACCATCGCCATCAAAATCTACAGCCAATTCTTCATAAGTTGACGGCATAAATTGAGTATGACCAAATGCACCCGCCCATGATCCTTTGAGTTGCTCTTCACGTAAATCACCACGTTGTAAAATTCTCATCGTTGCAAAAAATTCGCCTCGGAAATAGCTTTGACGACGACCTTCGCAACTTAAAGTACCTAAAGCTTGCAATAATGGATATTTACCTGAAATATTACCAAAATTACTTTCTACTCCCCAAACAGCAACCACTGTTTCTGCGGGTACACCATAAGCTGCTGCAACACGATTTAATACATCACGATGCTGTGCCAACATTTGGCGCCCTTGTTGCACACGCTCATCATCGACCAAACCAGATAAATAATCCCAAATTGGTGTTGAAAACTCAGGTTGATAATCTAATTTACTCAGAACAGAATAATCAGGTGTTAAATTTTGAGTATAGCGGTCATACGTTGAACCACTCACACCTGATGCTATTGCACTTGAGCGCAAATTTGCCAAACAACCCTGAAAATCACGTTGTGGTGTAAATGTTGAATTAGAAATTGTAGGTGTTGTTGAACTGACTGAAGATACAGGCTGACCATTAATCACAAGATCAGCATGTACATGCGTCATTGCTAATAAAGCAGTACCACATAAAAAATAAAAGCCACGCATACTATTCACAATATCATTGTCATTAAAATTATGTGTATAACATAACATTCTGTGGATAAATTTGTAGCAACAAAACGTAAATTTTAAATTCATTTTTCAATCAATTTAACTTTGCACAGAAAATTTAAATTTAAAAATTTTATCCACAAAATATATTTGAATTTAAATCACTTTAAATTCAAATAAAAGAAATCGTTAAATTTACAATAAAATATTAAATCACTGTTTTTATTGTATTTTAGAATTTTATATTTTAAAAAATGTATGGAAAAATTTAAATTCATAATACTTTTAAATTCATTTTTCTCGGTTTAAATTTAAAACTATTTTTTAAATTTAAACTTGTCGATATTTCCAAAGACCAATTTTATCCACAAGGAAATCTAAAAATAAAAGGGTGCATCATACAGAAATGAAAAAAATAAAAAAGCGGTCAATTTGATGACCGCTTTTTTAATATCCAATTTTGGACTTAAATATTTATATCTTCACTTAATGCCAGTGGATTTGGCAAAATCTTCGCTAACTGACGGCATAAAGTCGTCAATTCAGCACTGTCATTTGGCATTAAAGTGATGTGACCAATCTTACGACCTTCACGTTCAGTTTTGTTATAAAGGTGCAAATGTGCACCATTTAACGCTAAAACATCTTCAGATTTTGGATGCTGACCAATAATATTGATCATAACCGTTGGACGCACAATCTCAGTTGAACCTAAAGGTAAGCCAGCTACTGCACGGATGTGATTTTCAAACTGTGAACAGATTGCGCCTTCTATCGACCAATGCCCAGAGTTATGCACACGTGGTGCCATCTCATTGGCATATAACCCTTTTTCAGTCACAAACAACTCAAGTGTGAGTACACCAACATAATTAAGATGATTTAATAAACGAGTGATGTAGTCTTGTGCCACAGGTTGTAAATCTGCGCTGTTCGGTGCAGGTACAATCGAGTGTGACAAAATACCATTGTGGTGATGATTTTCAGCCAAAGCCCAAGTTTTCACATCACCATTTTGACCCCGTACCGCAATGATCGACACTTCACGTGAGAAAGTCACAAAACTTTCTGCAATAAGTTCACCCGCAGGACCTAGCTCTGCCCAAGCCTGATCAATTTGATCTGCTGAACGCAAAACAAACTGACCCTTACCATCATAACCACCACGAGAGGTTTTGAGCACAATCGGTAAACCCAGTTCGGCTACTGCTGATTGCAAACTTTCCAATGAGGTTACTGCTTTATACGGCGCAACTGGAATATCCAATTCATCAAACAAAGCTTTTTCTGACAAACGATGTTGTGCGATCGCTAAGGCTTGACGTGGTGGATGTAAATCTTTTTGCTTGGTCAATACATCAACATCAATCAATGGTGTATTTTCAAACTCAAGACTAAATACATCTGCACTGGCAATAAAGTCTTGTAAACCATTTTCAGCTTTAGTCGAAAAAACTTGACCCAATGCCGCAGAAGGGCAATCAGTACTTGCTTCAAAGAAGGTACATTGAATATTGAGGGGTAGTGCAGCTTGCGCCATCATACGCCCCAATTGACCACCACCAAAAATACCGATGGTTTTATCCATAATGGTTGTCCCGTTTTACGCTTGACCTGGAATATTTTTGCTTGCAACTTTATCGGTTTGCGTTGCACGGAAATCTGCAACATTTTTTGCAATTTCAGGGCGTGTTAAACCTAAAATCTGTGCTGCCATAATCGCTGCATTGGTTGCTCCCGCAGGACCAATTGCCAATGTACCCACAGCAATTCCCGCAGGCATTTGTACGATTGAAAGTAATGAATCTACACCATTTAAGATAGAAGATTTTACAGGTACGCCCAATACAGGAAGATCAGTTTTTGCTGCACACATGCCAGGTAAATGCGCCGCACCACCTGCACCTGCAATAATCACTTGAATACCGCGTTCACGAGCGGTTTCAGCATATTCAAACAAGCGATCTGGGGTACGATGAGCAGAAACAACTTCGGCTTCAAAAGGGACACCAAGCTGTTTGAGCATATTGGCAGTGTTTTCGAGAGTTGCCCAGTCTGATTGAGAACCCATGATAATTCCAACTAGAGGAGCGTCTTGTACAGCGGCCGCATTCATTGCAAATATTCCGTGACGAATGTAAGGAAGGATAAATCTTGGCGAATACCAAGCTTTAAATGAATTAGAAGCTCGCTATTATAGACTGATTTTTCAGCTCAATAAAATTTAAGCGATCATATCCGTCATTATTTTCAGTATTTTTTTGGAAAATAATTGGCTTTTTAGCTTTATTGACTTCTAAAGACAAAATATACACAGCCCATTAAGCATAAACCTGCCCACACATAATCTAGCTTAAAGGGTTGTTTAAAGAGAAAAATCATAAAAGGAACAAAAACTAAGAGTGTGACTACCTCTTGAGTAATTTTCATTTGCCCAATTGCCCAGCCTTGTTGTGCTAAAAGTTTAGTCGCAGGAATCATTAGACTATATTCAAACAGGGCAATCACCCAACTGAATAAAATTGCCTGCCAAAGCGGCGCATCATGCGGTAAAAATTTTAAATGCCCATACCATGCAAGCGTCATAAAACAGTTAGCAAGAATCAACAATAAAAGAGGAATATACATAAAAGTACAGCCTAAAAATTTGGTGATATTTTTATATAAATTATCTAAAATTAGCCAGACAAAAATATAAATTAAAACTGAGAATTAAATGACCAATATCTTGCAAATGATCATTCATTTTTTTAAGCGCTTATTTGGTTCACGCCAATCTACCGTATCGAATGAAGAATTACCCGAAATTAATCTAGCATTTGCTGATTTGGCAAATATGCTTACTCATGAAAAAAATAATCCTGTTCCAAATTTAGAATTCTTTCATTCATTGAATATGGATTATTCCTTAGGAAGTCTTCAACATATTGATGAGTATTTACTTTCAATTCGTGAAGATGATCTTGAGACTGAGAATAAAATTATTCCTATTGTACTCAGAACAGCGGCGTATGTTGGAGAATCCATTCGTAAAAATGATCAGTCAAAAAAATGGTATTGGATCGATTTTGAAACTGCAAAACAGCAAAAGCCTGATTTTTTGAATGGTATTGACCATTCTCTTGAATATGCAGCAATTTTAACTGATGGAAATATGATGTCCTTTCCATTAAACAAAGTCTTGAAATTTCTAAAAAATGGTGAAGAAGACAGTTTATATAGTTTTGCCTATTTCATCTTAAATTATGACGAGTCAAAAGTTGAAAATCAGGTTTGATTTGAATTCACTTTATTGACACAAGAAAAACTATCTTTTCCCTTAAACCCTTGCTATCGTTGCTTTCAAATCGAATCAACCTTTTAAGTTAAATTTATAATGACAACAGCACAACAACAAAGTGATGTGTCTATAAAAGCAGTGGAGTAAGAACGAATGCATCTGCATATTTTGGGTATTTGTGGCACTTTTATGGGTTCATTGGCACTGTTGGCACGTGACTTGGGACATAAGGTGACAGGTTCAGACGCAAACGTCTATCCACCCATGTCAACCCAACTTGAAAATGCAGGCATCACCTTGATGCAAGGCTATGACCGCAGTCATTTACAACCCCATCCTGACCTTGTGATTGTGGGCAATGCTATGAAGCGTGGTATTGATGCAGTAGAATATATGCTCAACGAAGGTCTACCGTATATCTCAGGTCCACAATTCCTTGCAGATCACGTATTACAAGGTAAGCACGTACTGGGTGTTGCAGGCACACATGGTAAAACCACAACCACAACCATGTTGGCTTGGGTACTTGATCAGGCAGGTTTAAATCCAGGCTTTTTAATTGGTGGTGTTCCTTTAGGTTTTAGTGAAAGCGCACGTTTAGGCGGTGGAAAATACTTCTGTGTAGAAGCGGATGAATACGATTCTGCATTCTTCGATAAACGCTCAAAATTCGTACATTACCATCCCAAAACTGCCATTTTAAATAATCTTGAATTTGACCATGCGGACATTTTTGATGACTTAGCCGCAATTCAAAAACAATTCCATCACTTAGTCCGTACCATTCCAAGTGAAGGTCGTATTATTGCGCCAATCACTGAAACGAATATTAATGAAGTCTTGGAAATGGGCTGTTGGACACCTGTAGTACGTACCTCTTTAGATGCCAATGACGCTGCTGAAGTCTATGCAGAACAATTGTCTGCGGATGGTTCACATTTTAAAGTTCTTCAGCACGGCGTTGTGAAAGGCGAAGTCAAATGGAATATGACAGGGCAACACAGTGTCGCCAATGCTTTGGCAACCATTGTCGCTGCTGAACATGTTGGCGTTTCTATTGAAACGGCGTGTGAAGCGTTGTCTAACTTTGGCGGTGTAAAACGCCGTATGGAACTGCTTGATACAGTGAACGGCATTGAAGTCTATGATGACTTTGCCCATCATCCAACCGCAATTGATACCACGCTTGAAGGCGCACGCAAACGTTTAGGTGAACGTAAACTGTGGGCGATCATTGAACCACGTTCAAATACCATGCGTATGGGTTCACATAAAGATGGTTTGGCGCATTCAGCACGTTTGGCTGATGAAGTGATTTGGTATCAACCTGAAGGTCTGGATTGGGATTTACAACCTGTGATTGATGCCGCAGCAAATAAAGCCGTCATTGCTCGTACTTTGGATGACATCATCAACACTGTAGTTGCTGAAGCAGGTGAGGGTGATGCGGTAGTAATCATGTCCAACGGTGGTTTTGGTGGATTACATCAAAAGCTCATTCATGCTTTGAAAAATAAATAGTATCTATCTAAAAATCGAGTTTTCAATAACACCCTATAAGTTCGCTAGATTTTATAGGGTGTTTTTAAGTATTTTCTTTGATCAAAAATATTTAAAAATAGTTTTGGTATCCTCTATTTTGATATCCCATTGATGATTTTATTGGTTTTTCTATATTGGCTGTTTTCAATAAAATTTTTAAAAACTCATGAATATTTTCAGAATTCAAATGATGAGGTTCAAACTTATTTAGACCAATACTTTTAAAAAAATTGGCAATTTTGGTATTTGAATTTACATATTTCATTGACCACTGCTTAAATGTGATTTCACTAATTTCTTTGATCGCAAATTGTTGTACTTGATGATGTCTTTTATCTTGCTGGATCTTTTGAAATAAAGCTAACACATCCTCAACTTGCCCCTCTAAACACTGAAAAAATGAGCCATCGGCATAGTATAAAACACCAAATATTGAGTTTTCGGCATTAAAATTGCGCGCTGTAACCAAAATATCACTTAAATCAAGTAATAAATCATTTTCTCCTTCCACTCGAACACTGGCATAACATAACTGGATTAACATCTTTCTCTCTTTATTATCATTCATGCAACACCTCAAAATGTTTATTTTTTAAACAAATGTAATTCTTTTCTCACATAAATTATCGTCTTCAATGACTCCCTTTTTCAAGTAAAATCATTGAAAATATTTATTATATTTTAAGTTTTGCCCTTAATGAACTCGATGATTAAGGGCTTTTTTTAAAGTGAGAATAAAAATGATTAAAAATTTAACCATCATCTTTGTGCTCGACATTTTTTATATTGGTATCATTTTATTTTTAAATAAAATTGGCATAAGCACTTTCGCTAATGTCGCAATCATGTCGTTTTTATTAGGTATATGTTGTTATTATCTGTTAAATGGCTGGTTATATAAAATACTCACATTTATCAGTATTTCTATTATTTTCATATTCTTACATGATTTATTTATGCTACAAGTTATGGCGAGTTGTTATTTTTTAGCCATTACATTATTGCAATTTAAATTAAATCGTTTATATAAACTTCATATTCAATAAATAGAGCTCATAAACTGCATATTATTCATCATCACCTTTTTATAAATGAGATAAATAGATTTAAATCTCTAAAAATAAAAAGGTTCACTCTTTAAGCCGCAACATCTATAAAACTTTTTTCACGTCTAAACATCACTTCTACATAGGAACATGTCGGTACAATTTTAAGTTTCTTTTCACGAGCAAAATCAACCAATGTATCGAGCAACTGACGTGCCACACCTTGACCACGTAATGAATCATCTACCCAAGTATGGTTTGCAACAATTGTGTGTTCATCACGCCAAATATAACTAATCTCAGCGATACGTTGATCTTGTTCATTATTTAGAAAAAACTCACCATGATCTGGCTGATGAATATGCTGAAATTGCATCATTTATTCCTATGTTGCTTAAAAAGTTACAGTTGATCTCATATCACTTTAAACGAAGACCAACCGATGAAAACTCAAAAAAATTATGAGAATAAAATATCATGTATTGACTGATCTTTATCAAAAACTGATTTTGCAAATGGGCACAGTGGAATAACGAAAATCTTTTTTTGACGTGCAAATTCAACTAAATTATCCAGCAATTTACGTCCTACACCTTCACCACGTAGTTCATCTTCAACCGTTGTATGATCAATAATAATTTTATCGTTTCCTGCCCATGTATATGTCATTTCAGCCAAATAATGACCTTCTTCACCAATATAAAATTTGCCATTTTTACCATCATCTTTATGCTTGATTTCTAACATTTTATAGCTCTTAAAAAATAATCTATTTCCAACATGCCATAAAATTCAAATCATTTCTGTTTATTTTCTTTATGAATTAAACAACGTCAGTAAAACACTCAAACTGATAATGGATAAAATCGTAGACCATAAAATACTTTGTGAAATGGTTTTAGCATCTGTTTTATAGAGTTCTGCCAACATATAAGGACCTGTTCCTGTAGGCAAAGCACTTAAAATAATGGCGCTATGTGCCCAAGCAGTTGGCAACTTAAATACCACAATTGCAAAAAATGCAGTAATTAAAGGCTGTACGATCAGCTTTGTAACAACCAATGGAATAAAAGAACGAGTTTGTACACTGGTTTGCTTTTTTGCTAAAAATAAGCCTAATGAAATCAAAGCACAAGGAGATGTTGCAATAGCCAGCATATCCAATAAATGCATTAGAGGTGTTGCAATTTGATAACCTGTTGCTGCCCACATAAAACCTAATATCGGAGCAATCACAATAGGATTTTTGAGTAATGCCCAAAAAACATGTGTGATTGTTTGCACAACATTTCCAGTTTTTTGTAAGGCAAACTCAATGAATGTGACCGCAACAGCAAAGACTGCAACCACCACCACTAAAGTTGCAATCATGGCAGGTTTTAAACCAAATTCACCAAAAATCAATACACATAAAGGAATGCCAATATACCCTGTGTTGGCATAGGCAGCACTTAAGCCATCGATACTCGCGACAACCAAATGATGTTTCTGTGCTAAGCGCCAAAATAAAATAGCAAAAAAAACCAGTATGCATCCCAGTACATAGGAGATGACAAAACCAGTATTCCAAACTTCAGAAATATGTGAAGTTGCACAAATTTTAAAAAGTAATGCAGGTAAAAATATCCATACCACCGCTTTATTTAATTCAGAAGCAGCGTGTTCACCTAACTTTCCAGAAGCACGACTTAGATATCCTAAAAAAATAATCAAAAATATAGGCAGTACTATGGAAAAAATTTCTAGCATTGGTTGTATAACTCTTTCATACTTCTTGATTCATCTTATTTAGAATAAAAAGATTTAGCCACAAAATAACGTGAATAATTGATGTTACGCAGCAACTCTAAAATTAAACTTTGGAGCTAGAAAAATGTGGATACGCGAAAACGTCATCCGCAACGTGTTTGAGGCAGGACTACTTTAGATAGAAATGTTTCTGCGATGTATTTATCAATTTGCGGTAGTCGACGAGTTTTGCGGATGACAATGGTTTTGCCTACTTTTGCCGAAACAAAAGTAGGTCGAGCCGAAGGCTAATCCCAAATTTAAACTTTAGATGTAAGACTCCGTCATGTAAATTTAGCTTTTGCTTTTTTCAGCTATTTAATTTAAATCTAATGCGTAACATCAGTGAATAAGACATTATAAATAGCGTGTTTCAATGTGGATCTAATTTCCGACCTAATTTCTACTCTCATAAGTTGATCACGATTTTTAGCTTAACAAGTCGTTTTAATCAGCCTAAAATTTATTCCTAATTTTTCAAAGTTCTGATTATGTCATCATCTCCCCAACACTCATCAATGCAGTCTTCACCCAGTGAGAAACAGCAATGGATTAGTGTCATTAGTCTTGCCTTTGCTGCTTTTATTTTTAATACCACAGAATTTGTTCCCGTTGCTTTACTCAGTGATATTGGTCAAAGCTTTGCTATGCCTGCAACAGATGTCGGTATTATGATTACCTTATATGCGTGGGTTGTTGCTCCAATTTCTCTTCCAATCATGCTATTAACTAAAAATATTGAACGACGTTTTTTATTGATTACATTATTTATTGTATTTGTGATCAGCCATGCCTTGTCCTATTTTGCATGGAGCTTTGATATTTTATTGCTCAGTCGTGTAGGCATTGCTTTTTCACATGCTTTATTTTGGTCAATTACTGCCTCGCTCGCTGTTCGTGTTGCTCCCAAAGGAAAAGAATTTCAAGCGCTTGGGTTGCTCGCAACAGGCACAGCACTGGCGATGATTTTAGGTATTCCTTTTGGACGTATGATTGGGGAAGCTTATGGCTGGCGCAATACTTTTGGTTTAATCGCAATCGGGGCAACATTAGTCTGTCTCATTCTTGCAAAAACCTTACCTCGCTTACCTAGCGTCAACTCAGGTTCACTCAGCAGTTTAAAACTATTTATACAACGTCCAGCATTGATGATGGTTTTTGCATTAACCATTATTGTCATCACTGCACAATTTACTGCTTATAGTTATATCGAACCTTTTGCCTTGAATATTGCAAATTTTAGTTCATCTCAAACCACGAGTTTATTATTAATTTATGGTGCAGCAGGTTTCTTTGGCTCTTATTTATTTGGCAAATTTGCAAAAAAATATCCAAAACTTCCTATTCCCCTGAATAGTGCTATCTTGGCAATTTCAATGTTATTGCTAATCCCGCTTTCTTCAAATTTTACCAGTTTCAGTATTTTGAGCTTATTTTGGGGAATGGCAATTATTTGCTTTAGTTTAGCGCAACAAGCCAAAACTTTAAATTTAGCTTCAGATGCAACCGATGTTGCGATGGCTATTTATTCAGGACTCTATAATGTCGGGATTGGTGGCGGTGCATTATTAGGAGGTATCGTCACAACACATTATGGGCTAAATAATATTGGAATTATTGGTGGTGTTCTTGCTGTGATTGGGACAATTTTGGCAGTGATTTTGGTACAACGTCAGGATTTTAATGTGCATAAAAACTAGACAAAAAGTTTGCACATTTTGCAGAAATATGCGATTCTGTTTACACATTAAGAAATGAAATCTATGTAGTTCATTTCTTTACACAGTTTAGTTTGAACAAGGGGAGTAGCCTCCCAATCAGAATATCGTCATTACGCATTTTTATTTGTCTAAATAAAAAAGCCGGTATCTGAGCGTTATATCTTTAAATAAAGTTATAACGTAGGCAAGACCTTGATCATGTTGATACAGATGTTTAATCATCTGGCAACAGGTCAAGGTCTTTTTTTATGCCTGATTGCCAGATTTGGAGAATTTTTATGGAATCCATCGGCAATCCTTGGCTGTATCTCGCATTCTTTGCCATTGTAGCAATCATGTTACTCATCGACTTTCTTGGCTTTAAACAAAAAGAAGGGCAAGAAGTTAAAATTAAAACCGCAGCGTACTGGAGTATCGCTTGGGTCAGTATCGCTGCTTTATTTGGTGGTGGTTTATGGCTTTATTTACAACAAACAGTTGGTGTAAATATTGCGAATGCAAAAACTATGGAATATTTCGCAGGTTATTTACTCGAAAAATCACTTGCTATTGATAATGTTTTTGTTTGGTTAATGATCTTTGCGGCTTTCGCTATCCCACCTGCATTGCAACGTAAAATCTTACTGTATGGTGTCTTAGGCGCAATCGTATTACGCACTATTTTTATTTTTATTGGTGCTTGGTTCGTTCAAGAGTTTTCTTGGATTCTCTATATCTTTGGTGCATTTCTGGTCTATACAGGTTTTAAATTATTAAAAGGACAAGATGAAGAAGATGCCAATATTGAAGATATGGCAATTTTAAAATGGTTACGCAAACATATGCGCATCACGCCACAACTTGAAGGCACAAAATTCTTTGTCCGTCAAAATGGTCTGTTATGGGCAACACCATTATTCCTTGTTTTAATTTTAGTTGAAGCTTCTGATGTTATTTTTGCAGTTGACTCTATTCCTGCAATCTTTGCTGTTACAACAGATCCATTTATTGTATTAACTGCAAACTTAATGGCAATTTTAGGTTTACGCGCAATGTTCTTTTTATTGGCAGGCGCAGCATCAAAAATGCATTATTTACCGTATGGTTTGGGTATTATTTTAGTCTTTATCGGCTTTAAAATGTTGATGCTCGATGTTTTCCATATGCCAATTTGGATTTCTCTCGGTTTTATTGTCATTGTCTTAAGCATTACAGCTTGGTTATCGATCCGACATAATAAAAAACAAGAGTTAAATACTTAATCTCTGTTGATAAAAGCCTTTCTTAATGGGAAGGCTTTTTTATCTATCTATACTTTATGATACAAGCTTTAAGTTTTTCCATCGCACTAAAAACTGCTTTGAAACTACACGGTGCATAAATACTGCATGACTCACTAAACAGTCATTCCAACGTATTTTTAACTCAAATAGATCAGATAAACCAAATGGTGCAATGACATCAAGTTCATTATCTTTTGTTAAACGAACTGCAATTGCTGTCGCTGTTTCAGGCCATGTCTTTAATGCATCAAGCAATGAAAGATAAGGAGAAATTGTATCTCCTATTTCTGTTTTATACCATGTATGTACAAAAGCTTGATTTACAACATCCCACGTATTTTTAGGAAATTCTTCCATCATTTTTTGATAAATTTGATGACTCATTTCATGTTCTTTTTCATTTGCATCAAAAAAGATCACATCAATTTCACCACTTTCGATGGGGTAATTTTGCTGATGTAAAGCCGACCAAACTAAGTTACGAATAACACCTGCACAAAGATAGGCATCAGCATGAATACTTTGTAAATAACATAAGCGTTGCATCAATGTAGATTCATTGAAAATAATTTCTTTGAGTCTTTCATAAAAATTTTGATCAGCTAAAAGAAACAATGAAGATCGTCCTATGTCATTTAAAAGTTTTTTTTGTTGAAAAGAGTCACTGTACAATCAAGATACATCACCATATTATACAGCGCATAAAAACCTGTTTTAATTTTTATCCTGTTAAAAAGCAAATAGATAAAAATATTGAAAAATGCAAGGCAAATCATGCGTTCAAAAAAAATTAGTTTAGTGGTTGTTCCTTTATTATTAAGTGCTTGTAGCGACAACAAAACGCTCAAACAAGATGTATATGATAATCAATATGACTGTACGCTTGATTGGAATTATCAGCTATGTGACAAAGAGCTCAATCACAATGAATCAGGTGCGGTGTATATACGTTATATTGGTCCACAATATTATGCCAACAATCGTGAAGTAAAATATAAAGGACGTGTCGTTGCTGCATATTCACAAAGAAGCTCAAGACAGCCTTTGGTTTCAAAAGTCGTCAAAAAATTTGCCAAATCTCAACCCATACGCGGTGGTTTTGGTCGCGGAGGTGGCTCATTTGGGGGCTAATGACAACATATTATGAAAAGAAAATTATTTACACCACGACCAAATTGGCAACAAGAACACGAAAATATTGGCTTTGATTATTATAATTTACCCTCTGCAGATGGCTCGATTTATTGGTCTGAAGGGGTTGCGTATGAATTCACGTTAAAACAAATTGAAGCTCTTGAAGATGCATCAAATGAACTGCATCAAATGTGTATCCAAATTGTGGCGGAAATGATTCAAAAGGGCAATTATCCTGAGTATTTTCAAATTCCTCAAAACGCGATTGCACTGATTGAACATTCTTGGCGTCACAATACAGCGATGTTGTACGGGCGTTTTGACTTTGCTTATGATGGTCGCCAAATCAAAATGCTTGAATATAATGCCGACACACCAACAGGTTTACTTGAGGCTTCAGTAGCGCAGTGGCATTGGCTTGAACAAGTTGAAAATATTCCAAATCGTGACCAATTCAATAGCATTCATGAAGATCTGATAAAACGTTGGAAAACTATTTTTCCACCCACTTCACACCTGCATTTTGCAGCGTGCCAAGAAGCGGGGCGTGAAGATTGGGGAAATCTTGAATACTTGATGGATACAGCTTTCCAAGCAGGTTTAAATGTTTCAGAACTATCGATGGAAAATATTGGTTGGGATGGGCAAAATCTCGTCGATTTAAATAATCAACACATTGAAAATTTATTCAAACTTTATCCTTGGGAATGGATTTGGGAAGAAAATTTTGCTCAATATGTCACACCAAATACCACTTGGGTTGAACCTTGTTGGAAAATGTTGCTATCAAATAAAGCCATTTTGGTGGAACTTTGGAAAAAATTTCCTCATCATCCTTTATTACTCGAATCTTATGCATTTAACAAAGATTTAAAACTTCAAGGTAAATGGGTTAAAAAACCTATTTTAGCACGAGAAGGCGCAAATATTCGTGTCGTTCAGGACAATGTCGACCAAGGTGCAGCGTCGGGAAGTTTCTATTTTGATGATTATGATAAATATGGCTACATCGCACAGAAATGGGTAAATACGCCATTATTTGATAAGAAATTACCTACTTTAGGTTTATGGATGGTTGGGCATACGTGTGCAGGTATGTCGATTCGTGAGGATGAGTTTGATATTATTGGCAATGATGCACATTTTGCAGCGCATTATTTTGTGGAGTAAATGCAATTCTGACTCAATATAATGACTACTCTAAAGCATTCCATACACGATAAATCTAATAAAAAACCGATATCAAACTATCGGTTTTTTATTCACTAATGTTACGCAGTAACTCTAAAATTAAACTTTGGAGCTAGAAAAATGTGGATACGCGGAAACGTCATCCGCAACGTGTTTGAGGCAG
>NZ_JACAIJ010000025.1:0-32290 GCF_030325485.1 Acinetobacter sp. R933-2 | reverse complement strand
ATTGATGTTTATAACATCATTTGAGGAGCAGAATATCACTTATAGGAGTTGTTCAAATTTACGGATCCATCTCTTTATTTGCAGCAGTTGCAGCAGCATCTGCACTGGTTGCTTCAGCATGATTTGAGGATGGGGATGAGTTTTCCTCTGCTTTTTTCGCACAAGCAGCAAGAAATACACAAAATATAATATAGAGCAAAATCTTTATTTTTTTCATTTTGTTACCTATTTTTAGATATGTGTGAGCAACCCATTTTTTTGATACATCCATCATTCATGAAGTATCAAATCATCGGCTGTCTTGGTAACTTAGATTATTATCGCAGTTATCATAACGAGCTTGTATATTTTTGAACATATGAAAAACTTTATATTATTGTAATAATATAACATCTAAAAATTTACCTTTCTAACAATGTCAGTTTTTAGGATATTCAATCCGCAGGAAATGCGTTAGGTGCAGGTGCATAATCTCCATTTTGGTCTTTTTTCGGAACATATCGTGGCGCTTTTAATTCATAAATAACCGTGCCAATCACTCCTGTATTTTGAATTGAACCATGACTTGAGTTTGCAGCATAAGATTGTTCAGGTTGACTAAAAGTAAATGATGCAACTGAACGATTACTTTTTCTAAAACCTTCAATAGAAATTGAACTATAAGGATGCAATACATAACCTGCATTTTTTCGAGATGCCTGACGTCCATTCAAAACATCTAAACCATCTACACTTGACACGACTTCAAAGGTTTGGGCACTACTATTATGATAACGTAATTGATAACTTTGCCCATTTTGACCCGATAAAAAATAACGTTGCCCTTCTCTATATAAGGCTAAGTTTCGTCCTTGATCATCTAATATCGAAAAACTAATTTTTCCAGAGGCTAACGAAATACTGTTTATACCACGCCCTGAAAATTGTTTATCTGCATAACGTATTTGTGTTTCATCCACAGGCTGCTGAGATAATCTTTTTAAATCTACAGTTTGAACATAAGAACTAACATCATCGCCCCATTTTGTTCCTAATTGTTGACTCCCACTGACTCGGTTGTCTTTGCTTTCTGCCTGAGTTGCTTGAGGTGAATATTCTGCATGGCTTGTTTGCTTTTGCTGAATAGGTTGAGAACTACAAGCCGCTAGTCCTGCAAGTAAAAGTAAAGAAAGTAAATAGCGTAGCTTCATCATCTATAATCCTTATCATTTGATTTACTGAGGTTACATACTTCAAAGAAAGATATTTTTTAAACTGTTTTAAAGTGATCTAGCCAAGCCCTATATCAACAATCGTTTTAATTTCACGATGAAAGAACTAATGAACCTCAGTATAACCTGATGAGAAATGATGATTTTGTAGTCATTTGTAGAGTAAATTTTAAAAATGACTCACACTATTTACCCACTTTTTAAAATACTTAGCTTGGCTTTTACATTGGTCGCAAGGTTAAAATTTGTTCTGCACGCCCAAATGGTCCATATATATCATGAAGCACTGAACTGGTTAATCCAATACCATCTTCACCATATTGTTGTACGGTTTCTAAACCTAACCATTTACCTTGAGGTAAACGATACAAATGAATTTGTAAGTCTAGATTTGGAAATCCCCAATTAAATGGAGGAGTTTGCCGTGCAACAATCCCATTTGCTGTGTCAACCATCCCCATTAATTTAACAAATGAAGATGTTTTTTGCCCTTCAATCATCTCTAAATCATTACTGAGCCATACAATTCCTGCACCTTGTCGTCGTTGTTCAGTACGTGCCTCAACAGATTTGATATAACCCCCTGGCCATTGACGGATTTCATGCCAAACGGGTAAGTTTTCTGGTGTTCCTATATTTTGATCTTCTAAACCAGCGATCTGTTGACTGTTATTGGTCATCATGCGCCATGTTCTTGCCACAATACATGTTTTTCCCTGAGTGACCATTTCAGATTCAATGAGTTCAATGGTCTTACCACCACGAATAACTTTAGTTGTAATATAAAAATCTCCAGCAGCAATTAAACCAAAAATATCCAAGCTAATTCGACCAATTCGAACATCATCTCGAGGCGAAAATAGTTCTAATTCTGCACAAATAATGCCTGTTGCAGGTGCCATATGCTGTTCATGCTCATTCCAAGCGCCTTGCACATACTGAGTAGACGTATAGTGGGCTGTGACTACTCCTTGTTCATCAGTAGTACGTTGTATTAGTTGATAATAACTAGACATATTCTTCCTTGATTATTCATTTCTTACATTTTAGGCGTGATATTTTCACTTTTGATTCGCCCTATTTTTGTACTCAATTTATCTCTAAATGTCCAATTTTCAAGAAAATACTGAACGCATAAGTTCAGTATTTCCCTAAAATTTCAAAATTTATCGAGATCAGTTCTATTCTTTTGAATTTGAGTTTTTGGAGGTGTTCTAAATTGTATGCTAATTATGATGATACTGAAATGAATGAAAAAATATTCAAGTACAGCCTCATTTATATTACAAAGTTTGTACTTCTTTTCGTAGGCGATGCCTTACTTTTTAAGGATGAGGAATATATTCCGCAAGGTAACAAAAATCCTTTGTTGGACATGAGAAGCTAAGCTTCGCAAGATATCCACCCTTGTCCAACGGCGACATCCATGTCGCCCTGCGATAGCACCACCACGTTAATTTTTAATTTTGCATAAGATCTACTACAAATTGGTGTGAAACTGCTCAGCATACTTCTTGAAACATCGCCTAAATTTTTTATTTTGAATAATCACGTGAGCCAAATAATGCCGTACCTACTCTGACCATAGTTGAACCTGCTGCAATCGCCTCTTTCATATCACCTGACATTCCCATACTTAAAGTATCCCAGTCTTTAGCATGTTGATGCTTAGATTTTACCATCTCAAAAAGTTGTTTAGCATCATCAAAAGCTGCGGTGTTATTCGGTGCAGGAATCACCATTAAACCACGCAATCTTAAATGTGGAAGTTGGCTAATCTGTTGTACCAATTCTGCAACTTCGCTAGGTTGGCAGCCATCTTTACTGTCTTGCCCATCAATATTGACTTGCAAACAAATATTTAAAGCTTCTTGGTTTACATCACGTTGTGTTGATAAACGTTCTGCTATGATTAAACGATCTACCCCATGTACCCAATCAAATTTTTCTGCCAAATACTTGGTTTTATTGCGCTGCACATGCCCAATAAAATGCCACTCAATATCTAAGTCTTGTAATTTCTCAATTTTCTCTAAAGCTTCTTGTAAATAATTTTCACCAAAGGCACGCTGCCCAGCCATATACATTTCTTTTAACATGTCACTTGGATGTGTTTTTGAAACTGCCAATAGTTGTACTTCTGCTTGATCTCGCTGTGCGTTTTGGCAAGCGTGTTCAATCTGTTGCAGTACATCATTACGTGCTTGTTTTAAATCATTCATTAACCATCATTCCATTTAAAAAAATTTCAGCTTTCTTGTTCATCAAATGTTGGTTATGCTGAACGAAAGCCTTATCATTCTACAAAATAATTATGTAAATAGGTTTTACTTTGGGGACATTATGGACATTACAGAACTACTAGCATTTTCCGTTAAAAATGGCGCATCAGATTTACACTTATCAGCAGGTATGCCACCAATGATTCGTGTCGATGGTGAAGTGCGCCGTATTAACTTACCTGCGTTTGAACATAAAGATGTACACCGTCTTGTTTATGACATTATGAATGATAAACAACGTCGTGATTATGAAGAACAACTTGAAACTGACTTTTCATTTGAAGTTCCGGGGGTAGCACGTTTTCGTGTCAACGCATTTAACCAAAACCGTGGCGCAGGTGCAGTATTTCGTACCATTCCGTCAAAAGTACTCACCATGGAGGACTTAGGTTTAGGTCAAATCTTTAAGGATATTTGTGAATATCCACGTGGTATTGTGTTGGTCACAGGTCCAACAGGTTCTGGTAAATCAACCACTTTGGCAGCAATGCTTGATTATATTAATGATAATCGCTATGACCATATTTTAACTGTCGAAGACCCGATTGAGTTTGTACATCAGTCTAAAAAATGTCTGATTAACCAACGTGAAGTCCATCGTGATACACATGGTTTTAACGAAGCACTGCGTTCTGCACTACGTGAAGACCCTGATATTATTTTGGTCGGTGAGATGCGTGACTTAGAAACGATTCGTTTGGCACTGACTGCAGCAGAAACAGGTCACTTAGTCTTTGGTACGCTGCATACCACCTCTGCGGCAAAAACCATTGACCGTGTTATTGACGTGTTCCCTGCCGAAGAAAAAGATATGGTTCGTGCCATGTTGTCAGAGTCTTTACAAGCCGTTATTTCGCAAACACTGCTTAAGAAAAATGGTGGTGGTCGAGTTGCTGCACACGAAATTATGATCGGTGTACCTGCAATTCGTAACTTGATTCGTGAAAATAAAGTCGCTCAAATGTATTCTGCAATTCAGACAGGTGCAAACTACGGTATGACAACGCTAGATCAAAGCTTAAAAACTTTGGTTGCAAAAGGCACGATCAGCCCTCAAGTTGCACGTAATGCCGCAAAACAGCCAGAATCATTCTTATAATTAAAAAATAAATTTGGGGAATTAGAATGGATTTTAATGATTTGCTCAATATGATGATTGAGCAAAAAGCATCGGATTTATTTATTACTGCTGATGTTGAACCATCAATGAAAATTAATGGTCAAATTGTCCCTGTCGTTAAAACCAAGTTGACAGGTGAAGTTGTTGGTCAAATCATTCATTCAATCATGAGTGATAAACAACGTAAAGAATTTGCAGAAACACGTGAATGTAACTTTGCTATTGTAAATAAAGACAAAACTGCTCGTTTTCGTGTGAGTGCTTTTCAGCAACGCGACCAACCGGGTATGATTTTACGTCGAATCGAAACCGTTATTCCAACGATGGAAGATCTAAAACTTCCACCTATTTTAAAAGATTTAGCCATGACTAAACGTGGCATTATCATTTTTGTAGGTGCAACGGGTACAGGTAAATCAACATCTTTAGCATCTATCATTGGTTATCGTAATCAAAACTCTAAAGGTCATATCATTACCATTGAAGACCCGATTGAATTTGTTCATGAACATGCAGGCTGTATTATTACGCAACGCGAAGTCGGTATTGATACGGACTCATTTGAAATTGCACTGAAAAATACTTTACGTCAAGCACCTGATGTGATCTTAATTGGTGAGATTCGTTCTCGTGAAACCATGGATTATGCTATTGCCTTTGCTGAAACAGGTCACTTGGTTTTTGCAACACTGCATGCCAACAACGCCAACCAAGCCATTGACCGTATTATTCACTTCTTTGAATCTGATCGTCATGGACAGTTATTTATGGACTTATCGCTTAACTTAAAAGCGATGGTTGCACAACAGCTCATTCCAACACCTGATGGAAATTCACGCCGTGCTGCGATTGAAATTTTAATCAATTCACCCTTAATTTCAGACTTAATCCGTAAAGGTGATGTACATGAAATTAAGGATTTGATGAAACGATCGCGTGAACTGGGTATGCAAACTTTTGATCAAGCATTATTTGACCTCTATAAAGCTGGGCAAATTACCTATAAAGATGCACTGAAACATGCAGACTCACCAAATGACTTACGTCTACAAATCAAGTTAGACGAAGAAGGTGGCGCTCAACTTCTCAATGCGAACAATAAACTTACTTTTGATGGTCAATAGTATTTATTCAGCATAAAAAAAGAGCAAATTTAAAATTTGCTCTTTTTTAATTTGTTGTATTTATGTGATTTTATTTCTTACGAAAAGCTTCCTGACATTCAGGCTCATCACAATAACCATACAAATTCAACGAGTGACCTGTTAAGCTAAAGCCATATTGCTCAGCCACTTTATGTTGTTCATGTTCGATAATATCATTCGTAAATTCAACAACTTTATTACAGTTTTGACAAACAATATGATCGTGGTGATCTTCTTGCATGATTTCAAAAACTGAATGATTATTTTCAAAATGATGACGCTGAATAATACCCGCAGCTTCGAATTGTGTTAACACACGATATACGGTCGCAAGACCGACATCTTCACCTTGCTCAAGTAATGTTTTATAAATGTCTTCCGCGCTCAAGTGGTGTTGTCTTGAATTTTCTAATAATTCCAAAATCTTGATTCGTGGTAGGGTAACTTTAAGTCCAGCTTTGCGTAAATCTTGATTTGAAATAGCCATATACAAAGGTCTCAACAAATTTTAAGTTGGAATATGCAACAGAGTTTAGATGCAGTATGATCTATCCCTAGATCAATTGCATCATAATTAATTTGGGATAGTGTAGCAAAATGCAAAAAATCATGCTGACGTTATTCGTCGCTTCTTTACTTGGTGGATGTTCCGTATTCGGTGTATATAAAGTTGATATCCCACAAGGAACACCTTTAACCCAAGCACAAGCTTCAAAAGTTCAAGTTGGTATGAACTATCAGCAAGTTCGCTTCTTACTTGGCAGTCCAACAGTCACTGATCCATTAAACCCATCACGTTGGGACTACATCTACAACTATATTCCTGGAACTTATGCTAAAAAAGCTAAAATTCCTGCTGCACATGGTCAACATTTAAAAATATATTTTAATGAGTCAGGAATTGTGACTAATATTGAAGGACTAGAAACGATTCCAGAATCTCAACCTGGTTTGCCTGCTTCTAAAGAAGCAATTTTGAATGCGCCTCCACTATAGACATTTTCCAATAAAAAGAAACCCCTCCATCAGGGGTTTTTATTATCATTGTCATAGTTTAAAGCGATAAGTTGAAATATCGCACTATTTTGACAAAAGCTGGCGATAGCGATTGCCTCGGCAATAACGCCCCACTGGGTTGGCTTTTGCTCGATTACGTCGAATATCTTTTGGGTTAATGGTCAGCGCACGATAAATCTCGACTCGCTCGCCCATCGCTAAAACTTGATTTTGATCTGAAATTTTGACACCAAAAATCCCAAGTTGGTAGGGTTCAGGCAAATCAACTTGAGCTTGAATTCCACTTTTTACGATTGCATCGTAAGCCGTCATGCCTTCCTCAAATTGAACAGCAATATGAAACTGCTGACTTTGGGTTGCATAAGCAACCCAAACTTTTCCATCAGATTTTTGCGCTACAACAGTCATTAGATAAGTTGCCCAATAAATGAAATGATTGCAATTAAAATCGCAAGTGGTGTCACGATACGTACTGCAATACGCCAAATATTATAAAAAGCTTCTGAGCTAAAATTCATAGATTTACGTAGGTGACTAATTTTCATAATCCAACCCACAAATACAGCATAAATCAAACAAATCACTAAGCCCCATAACATCACAATACTATTAAAAATAGTTGTAATATTTGGAATAGCCCAAACTAACAAAGCAAGCAAGATAATAATATATTGTAAAACAGGTGCAATATTACGTTGGCTTAACTGTTCTTTAGCCAATTGCAATAACAGCGCAGCACTACTAATTGCGGCAAAGCATAAAACAAAAGCAGGAATCTGCGTACTTACTGCAAAAAACCCAAAAGCAATGACAGCAACCAGTTGTGCAATCCAAATTGGAAACACTGCTTGTGTTGCCGCACTTTCTTTAGCGTGTAATGTATTTGTTTGCCAATACAGTCCTAAACCTAAACCACTTGCCACTAAAGCAAGAATCGTGGCATTTCCCCACTCTTTAAACTCGATTGGAGTCACATGCCATGGCTGTAAAGCTGTACCAAAAATATTAGCCACTACAAGAGAAGCAATCACACCAAGAGCTGTTAATAAAACTAAAATCGAACGTGACAAAAATGATAAGCCGACTGCAACCACTGCACCAATCACTAAAAGCAAGTTTGCTTGTAGCCCAAGCTGTGCATGTTGAAGGCTATTCAGTGTCACATTAGATAAAATTGCACCTGCTAAAAAAGGAATAAATACAACTGACAGCCAACCTACTATACGCCAATGTTGTGAAGCATCTGCATCACGGGTTAACTCAGCTAAAGCTGTAAGTGGTGTTTTTTTTGAACGTTTTGCTAATGCGATTTCTAAATAAGTCATTGGCAATGCTAAAATCAGCATTGTGCCCAACCACAATAACCAAAAGTCAATTTGTCGATCAATTTGTAGACCTAAGCTAGGTGCTAAACCCACAATAATCATAAATGATAGACAAAATGCCATGAGCGGCGATAACCATCGTGACATAGAATAATCCTGCATGAGGTGTTTCATAATAAATTGCTGCTATTTTGCCTTTGTCCTCAATGAAAATCAAAGATTAGGCATAAAAAAAGCAAACCAAGTTATGGTTTGCTGCGCTAGTCAGTTTCTACTCTTCTTATTTTCTGTTTTTTATTATTCATGTTAAGAGAAAAAGCGTTGAAACCAATTTTTACCTTTTTTCTTTTCATTTTCATGAATAATTCCCATCATATTGTGTTTTACAGCACCCACATAATCTGCATCATCATGTTGAATATGGTTAATCAACCATTTTGCTAAAACTTCGCTCAACTCATTTTCAATAGATTTACCATCCTCAAAATTTTGACGGTACCCTTCAATGCGTTTAATAAATAAATCATGTACACGTTTATGGGGTACACGATATTTATAATTTGCTTCTTCTTGTAAACTTTCTTCGAAGGTAAAATGTGACTGTGTATAGTCAATAATATTATCTA
Organism: Acinetobacter sp. R933-2; assembly: GCF_030325485.1. Taxonomy (NCBI): domain Bacteria; kingdom Pseudomonadati; phylum Pseudomonadota; class Gammaproteobacteria; order Moraxellales; family Moraxellaceae; genus Acinetobacter; species Acinetobacter sp. R933-2. Next base: position 23,564 of record NZ_JACAIJ010000025.1, on the reverse strand, counting down.
AAATTTCTTTAATTCGTGCGCGGTCTGAAATGACATCTACACTTTGTAGCTCATTGATATAATCTAAAATACGTTTATGTTGATCATCGATCACATCAATTCCCGTATTATATTCAGGAAGCCATTTCATCTTCATACCAATGCCCCACTCAACTTAAAAATATTATTCATTACATGGTTACATCATAACCGCTTAAAAAATAAATAAAAATCAACTAGTTTAGTCGGGTTTCAGGCTTTCTGTAGCAAAAAACTACAACTCATTGTTTTAAAGAAATAAAAGCATGATAACCAAGTAAAAGAATAAAGTATTTTTTAACCAAAATATTATTTTTATCTTTATTTTATATTCAATCAATATCCATTTTAAAATAAGCTTTTTAATAAAAATATTTTTATTTTTTTATACTTTAAATAGAGTTTAATATTATTTAAATAAAACACCCTATATTTAAAATAGAGTGTCATATATTTTATCTTACTCAATCATCAGTATTGATCTGCCTTAGTGATACGCTTCAAACTTGGATCTTGAGCTTCACGTTGTAAACGCGCCACGACAGTCATTGCACGCTGAATGGGCTGTCCATGTTGAAATAAAATCATTTCACCTTGTCGATATGCTTGCCATGTTTCATTATGCGTTAGAGGCTCTGTGGTGATGACTGCAACACGATCTTCAGGCGTAGTCACTTCACTAAAATCAATATCGACATCTAAATCTATCAATTTTGCATGTTGAAATGGATATTCACGTACTAACCAATGCAACTTTGTCGTGGCATAACTAAATAATGCTTGTCCATTTGAAAGACAAAAATTAAATGTGCCATATTCGGCAATTTTAGGAGAAATTTCGTGTAATACTGCAAAAATTTCTTTCAATGAAGGTTCATGATAACCAAATTTTTCAACCAACTTATCCAGTAAATAACAAAAAGCAAGTTCACTATCTGTATTTCCTACAGGGGTAAAACGCCCTGAAAGTCGTGGCTGAAAATCATATAAATCACCATTATGAGCAAAAATCCATTGTCGCCCCCACAACTCACGCACAAAAGGATGTGAATTTTCTAAGGTAATTTTACCTTGTGTTGCTTTACGGATATGCGCAATTACATTGCGTGATTTGATTGGATAATTACGAACCAACTCAGCAATAGGTGACTCTACCGCAGACTGATTATCGACAAATAAACGACAGGCTTTATCTTCAAAAAATGCGATACCAAAACCATCAGAATGGTCAGAAGTAATTCCCGCACGTTGCGAAAACCCACGGAAAGAAAATGTAATATCCGTTGGTGTTGCACAGTTCATTCCAAGTAATTGGCACATAATCATTCATTACAACATTATCATTATGTGAATATTGTGCATCAGTCCCACCTCGCTTGCAAATCAGAATGTTTGCAAACGAAATGTAGTTAGACTATTTAACGACTGACCATTTTGTTTAATACAAAACTTTTCGCCACTTCATTGATATCTAAAAATACAAAATAGTCCAGACAATTAAATTGCTGATCATGATATGCCTGCTGTGATAAACGCGCATTCATTTTTAAATACACGTCAAATAATTTAGGAATACGTTCATCTTGCAGAAAACTAAACTCAGGATATGTTGGTTCATAACTGGGTTTAGCTGGCACATGAATCGTTTGATTTTTACTTAATTTTTTAATAAATTGATGCGTGTAATAAGCACGTGCTTTATTGTCTTCTAAGCGAATACTCACACAGCCCATTAAATGTTTAGCTTTCATTTTCCAAAGTACCATCGGTACTAAATTAAGCCATAAAATCGACAATGCTTTTCCATTACGATAACGTGGATGAACACACGTACGACCAATTTCTAGAATATTATTTAAATGAGAAAATTGAGAAACATCAAACTCTTGGGCACTATAACTTTGGGCTAATTGATGACCATGTACCAATTTCAAACGCGTATAAGCCACGATCTCATTGCTCCACTTGTCACGTAATACAGCATGATGACAATCTAAGTCATATAAATCTTGGTCTAAACCATGCTCAAATTGAACACCAAACTGTTCTGCAAATTGTTCAGCTCGAAATTTTTGAATTTCTTTTAATTGTTTAATGTCCTCTGCCCATTCAAATTTGTATTGTAATTGAGGTTTTTTAGGACGTGTCAGTGGGAAACTAATGTTTTGTCTGTATTGATTTAACTTTGCAAACATAATTTAGAACTCCTTGTGCTTTTCATCACACTAGAGAATCTAAATGACAAATCAATGACTAATTTATGACCATTCAAAAACACATTCTAAATAATGACCTTATAAATTACATATAAAAAAAGCCAGTAAATGACTGGCTTTTTAACATAAACGTTTAAGATCAAACTGACGTTGATTTCGTACGATTGGTAATTAAAGTACCTACACCATGATCTGTAAAAATTTCGAGCAAGGTTGCATGAGGTACACGACCATCAACGATATGCGCACTCACTACGCCACCTTTAACAGCATCTAGGGCACAACCCACCTTAGGAATCATACCACCATAAATCACGCCTGTTTCAATCAGATCATCAACTTCCTGTGTAGATAAACCTGTTAAGAGATTTTTATTTTCGTCTAAAACCCCTGTGATATTGGTTAATAAAATCAATTTTTCCGCACCTAAAGCTTCTGCAACTTTACCTGCGACTAAATCAGCATTGATGTTATAAGTTTTCCCTTCTTCATCTACACCCAAAGGTGCAATGACAGGAATAAAATCACTTTGGGTAAACATTTCTAAGACATCGGTTTTTACACCCGTCACTTCACCCACTAAACCAAGATCAATTTGTTTTACAGAACCATCATCTTGGACTTTTTCCATTAATAATTTACGTGCACGCAGTAAATTACCATCTTTACCTGTCAGACCAATTGCACGACCGCCATGCTTATTGATTAAATTTACAATTGATTTATTAACACTTCCGCCTAAAACCATTTCTACAACTTCCATCGTTGCAGGGTCAGTCACACGCATACCATCAATACGGTCAGACTCACGTCCAAGTTGTTTTAAAAATGAATCAACTTGTGGACCACCGCCATGTACAACAATTGGATTTATTCCCACAGTTTTTAAAAGCACAATGTCACGAGCAAATGAACTTTCCAAAGCAGGATCTGTCATTGCATTGCCGCCATATTTTACGACTAGCGTTTTACCTGAAAAGCGCTGAATATAAGGTAAGGCTTCTGTTAAAATTTGCGCTTTATCAGTGCCAGTGTGTTGATGTGGCATGCTTTTCTCCCGTCACAATCATGTAAATTAATGAGCCTTCAAGATATCTTGAGCGATCATAGGATAATGATCATGCAGCATAGACGCAAATGTTTGCCGAATTTCATCTAAACGAGATGAGCAATCTGCATCAAAGCGAACAGTAAAGAACTCACCTGTATTTGATGCTCGAATGATGCCAAATCCATGATCAAAATCAAGTCGAATTCCATCTATTTTAATTAATTCCGCACCATAACGCGCACTCAGTTGTTCAATTTCACTCAGTACAATTTTAGGATTCGTGCTATGTGTACTGATGTAAGTATCTTCGGTATAGCACCGTTCAGGATAAACTGCTAATACGTTTGACAATGACATTTGACTTGGTAAATCACATAAATATTCCATGATACGCAACGCTGCATATAAACCATCGTCATAGCCTAAACCACGTCCATCATTAAAAACATAATGCCCTGCGTATTCTCCACCGAAGACTGCTTGACCTTTAGACTGTGTTAAATATTTACGTAAAAAACTACTTCCTGTACGAATCATGGTGGCTTTACCGCCCATTTTTTCAATCGTTTGTCGCACTATAGGCGAGCATTTAACATCAAATACAATCTCTCGGTGTGGATTTGCCTTTAAACAGATGTGTGCAAATAGTGCCATTAAACGATCTGGAGAAATAATATGTGCATGTTCATCTAAAATAACAACACGATCGCCATCACCATCTAACGCAATTCCAATATCAGCTTCATGATTTAAAATATTTTGCCGTAATAATTCGAGATGTTTCGCTTGTGATGGATCTGGCGCATGGTCAGGAAAATTTCCATCAGCATTGCAGCGCAGTGCAATCACCTCACAACCTAGCTTTCTTAAAATAATTTGAGAACAAAACCCTGCTGAACCGTTTAAACCATCAATGACAACCTTAAGCGGTCGTTTTAAATAAATATCACGTAATAAAGCCGTCTGATAAGCCACACAAAATTCGGTTTTAATTTCATGCTTCACTGTAGGTAATGCAATAATTTGTGTCTGTTGCAGTAAAAACTGTTCAGCCTGATGACCAATCGCTTGAATCATGTCTGGGCAAGGTGGCTCACCTTGTATAATCCACTTCATGCCATTATCCACTTTAGGATTATGACTGGCTGTAATAATTAAACCATTTCCTTGAGCTTTACGCGCCGCAAAATACATTTGTGGTGACGAACAACAACCGATTGAAATCACTTCAAAATCATGTTGTAAAAACACATTCTCAATAATTTTTGCAAAAACAGGACTACTCAAACGAGCATCATAACCAATGACAATCTGACGTTGGTTATATTGTTGATATTGTTTCACTAATGCTTGAGCAATACAGTGAACCAACTCAGGTTTTAGTAACTCGACTTTTCCACGAATATCATATGCACGAAAAATATGATGTGGAAATTCAAAAGAATTTATCATAAGCAATACTTCTAATGACCATCCCCCATTAGATGGCTAGAAGTCAGTCATCTTTTTTAAAGCTTTTTAGGATCAAGTCAATTCTATTAAAATTGTATTAACACTATATGTAACATTAACCCATATTTTAAATATACTTTTGGTTACAAAGCTAGAAAAAAATGACAAAAAGCCTGAAAATCAGGCTTTTTTAGATGAAAAATTAATTAATTTTTACCTGTATGCCCAAAACCACCTGCACCACGCTCAGTTGCTTCAAACTCATTAACTAAGTCAAATTCTGCTTGCACAACTGGTACTAATACATATTGAGCTAAGCGCTCACCTGGCTCCAAACTAAATGTAGTTTGCCCACGATTCCATACAGACACCATCAATTCACCTTGATAATCTGAATCAATCAAGCCGACTAAATTACCTAAAACGATACCATGCTTATGTCCTAAGCCTGAACGTGGTAAAACTAAACCCGCAAAATTTGGATCTTGAATATAAATTGCCATACCTGTTTTCACTAAAACAGTTTGACCTGGCTCAATTTGAATGGTTTCTGCTACACATGCACGTAAATCTAAACCTGCTGAACCAGTTGTCGCATAAGTTGGCATTGGCCACTCTTGACCTAAACGTGAATCAAGAATTTTTACTTGAACTTTCATATTGAAATCCTATATTCAATAAAGTGGAAAAATAGCAAAAGTTTCTCTGCTCTTTCACTAAAGCAGAGAAAAAAGAAGGAAAATTACATTCATGAATTAGCGTTTTAATAGCGCTTTTAAATTTTGTAAATAATGCTGTGCCTGTAGTTTCGGGTCGATATTTTCAGCCAATTTTTTCTTACGACCCAACCAATCTAACTCATCTTGTGGCAACTCATCTAAGAAACGACTTGGTGTCATTTGCTTCATTTGTCCACCATTTTTTCGTTGCTCTGCCAAAGTCAAGGTCAAGCCTTGCTGTGCACGGGTAATGCCCACATACATCAAGCGACGCTCTTCTTCAATGGTTTCTGCAGCAATCGAGTTTTTATGTGGAAGAAGCTCTTCCTCTAAACCCATGATATAAACAAATGGAAATTCTAAGCCTTTTGATGCATGCAAAGTCAATAGATTGACTTTATCTGTGTCTTCTTCTTCTTGTTGCTGCTCAAGCATATCAAGCAACACCATTTTACGAATCACACTTTCGATATTTTTTTCGTCCACATCTTCAGCACGATTAATCAAACTTTGAATACTGCTGTAGAGCATTTCTACATTATCAAGTTTGGTTTTTTCCTGTGCGGGTGTTGCTGCCGTTTCACGTAAATAATCAATATAACCTGCTTCCATCATCATTTGGCGTATTTTAGGCACAGGCTCATCATCGTCTAATAACTCACGAGTAAAATCTGCAATAAAACCAGAAAATTCAGCCAATTGTGTGGTTGCTTTTTTCGGCATCACCATCAAAAGGCGCTGATCACTTGCTGCTGCCAATAAAGAAAGATTATTTTCTTGAGCAAACAAACCCAATTTTTCCAATGTTACAGGACCAATTGCCCGTTTAGGTGTATTAATAATACGTAAAAATGCACTGTCATCTTCAGGATTAATAATAACTCGCAGATAACTCATCACATCCTTGATTTCTGCGCGTGCGAAAAAGGACTGTCCACCTGATAATTTATATGGAATTTGCATCTGGCGAAGCTGTGTTTCTAAGACACGTGCTTGGAAGTTGCCGCGATATAACACAGCATAGTCTTTCCAGTTTTTACCATTCATTAATTTATGTGTTAATAAGTCTTTGACTACACGTTCTGATTCATCATCATCATTACGACACGTAATCACACGAATCACTTCACCATGACCTTTATCACTCCACAATTTTTTGTCAAATATATGCGGATTATTCTCAATCACATGGTTCGCTGCTTTTAAAATACGACTGGTTGAACGATAATTTTGTTCAAGTTTAATCACTTTTAAATTACGAAAATCATCTTTCAGCAATGCCATATTTTCAGGCTTTGCTCCACGCCATGCATAAATCGATTGGTCATCATCACCTACGGCTGTGAATTGCCCCATCACGCCAACCAAGAGCTTAACCAAAATATACTGTGCAGTATTGGTATCTTGATATTCATCGACCAATAAATAACGTACTCGATTTTGCCAACGATCACGTACTTCTGCATTGTCTTGCAATAAACGTGTTGGCATGACGATCAAATCATCAAAATCTACTGCATTATAAGCGCGTAAATTACGCTCATAGAGTTGATATAAATGTGCAAATTGTACGTCTTCAGGTGTTTCACAAGTACTATGCGCTTGCTCTGGTAAAATCAGATCATTTTTCCAATCTGAAATCTTTTTCATTGCCTTAGCAATCAGGTCTTTACTCTCCGCACCTGATAAGTTATCTCGATGCATCAAATCCATTAAAATACGTTTACAGTCGTCTGCATCTAAAATTGAAAAGTTATTTTTTAATGGTGTATTTTTAAGTTCTAAGCGTAATAAATTTAAACCAAAGGTATGGAAAGTTGAAACAGATAAGCCTTTTGCTTCCTCTTTAGAGAGTAATTTACTCACACGCTCTTTCATTTCACGTGCAGCTTTATTGGTAAAGGTCATTGCCGTGATACGGTGTGCAGGAATTCCACATTGTTGGACTAAATAAGCCACTTTACGGGTAATCACGGAAGTTTTACCTGAACCCGCTCCTGCAAGTACTAACAAGGGTCCTTGAGTATATTTCATGGCTTCAAGTTGCTTGTCATTCAACTGACTTGCTTTTGACATTGTTCATCCTCTACAAACTTCGCGCTAGATTATAGTCATCAAAACAGAACTTGCCTAACGTTTAATGAAATTTTCAATACAACAATTACAAAATAAAAAAACCACCTTTCGGTGGTTTTTTTATACCTATGAAAACTAAAAATTATTTAGTTTCATATACTGTAATTTCTACACGACGGTTTTGTTCACGACCCGCAGGTGTTGAGTTATCAGCGATTGGAGAAGTTGAACCATAACCTTTAGCTGTCATGCGAGATGCTGAAATACCTTGAGTTGCAAGATAGTTCAATACAGAGTTTGCACGGTTTTGAGACAATGGAATATTGATACCGTCATTACCTGTATTGTCTGTATGGCCATGAATAACAAGCGCTAATTTACCACCTGTACCATCTTCACGTAATACTTTTGCAACATCGTTTAATGCTGTTTGGAAACGTGGTTGAATCGTTGCAGAGCTTGACGCAAATGTTACGCTCGGCATTACCATGTTAATAGAACCATCTGGATTACGGTTTACATCAACACCTGTACCCGCTAATTCTTCACGTAAACGTTTTTCTTTACGGTCAAGAAGCGCACCTGCACCCGCACCCACTACAGCACCGATTGCAGCAGCTTGACCCATTTTATCTTTATCGGCATTTGAATAAGCAATACCAGCGCCTAATAATGCACCTAAGCCTGTACCGATTGCTGCTTTGTCATATTCCATGTTTTGACAACCAGATAGTGCCAAAGCCCCTACTACCGCTGAAATTACAAGTGCACGCATTACATGCCTCCAAGGTTTGTGTTTTTCTATGAATGAAATAATGATTTAAATTATGCGCTTAAACCATTGACATTTTGTTAAAAATATCCGAAATCGTTACATTTTGAAATAAATAAATGAGTATTTTGAGGTTACTTCATCATAATTTATACATAGTTAGCTTTTGAGACTTTTTAATTCAATAAACAAAGACTATATTTAAAAACAACTGTGATCAAATTAAATTCTTTTTTAGGACTTTTTTATGTCATCTCAACAACAGAAGCAATCTATTTTAAAAAAAATTACCAAAGGTTTGACTGTGGGTTCTGTGATTACAGGAAGTACCTTTTTTCATGGTCCTCCTGTACTGGCTCTTGGCTTAACAAAGCTATTTAAAAAGTCTGCCAAAGTCGATGAGACCAATATCCATATTACAAATAGCTGGCTGAGTGTAAATAATTGGTTAATTGATCATGTGCTTCCTGAAACACACTGGGACATTACAGTAGATGAAAATTTAGACTTAAATATGCAAGGTCGTTATTTAATGACTTGTAACCATCAAAGCTGGGTAGACACCACAGTCAATCAATATTTTGGTCTTACTCGTATGCCACTCACCCGCTTTTTTACCAAATGGGAACTTATTTTTATTCCATTTGTGGGGCAAGCCTTTAAAATTTTAGGCTTTCCAATGATGAAACGCCATACCAAAGCTCAGATTGCAAAAAATCCAGCATTGAAACATCAAGACTTAGATGAAGCACGTAAAGCATGTGAACAACTATTGAGTCAGCCTTTTACTTTATTAAACTATCTTGAAGGCACACGTTTTACAGTAGAAAAACAGCAACAACAACAATCACCTTATCGCAATTTACTTAAACCAAAAGCAGGAGGCATGGCACTCGCTTTAAATATTTTAGGCGATCAAATCGACGCCCTTGTTGATATGACCATTGTTTATCCCGATGGCGTGCCAGGTTATGGCGAATTTTGGCTAGGTGAAGTACCACGAATTGCGGTAAATCTGCGTAAAATTGATCTACCTGATTGGGTTTTACAAGGTGATTATGAAGAAGATGCTGAATATCGTGCTAAATTTCAACAATGGATTGATGATTTGTGGCAAGAAAAAGATCAACTTATTACGCACATGAAACAACAGTACCAAAATTAAAATTATACAATAACAATTAGGACTCTCATGACAGACCATACTATGGCGCAGCAAAAAAGTATTCGCCCAGAAAATCACAACACTTTAGGTTGGAGACTTTTTCTGGTTTATGACATCTTGATGATGGCGATCATTGTGTTTAACCTTTTTTGTCTCTGCGCCAATGTTTTTTTAATGAGTAGCTTTGGTCAGTTATTTTTCGATGAAATCCATTTACCTCAAGTTTTAGCCTTTTATAAATCAGACCTACATCCTTGGGTCATTAAAACTGAAGGATGGTTTATTTTATTTTTAGTCGTTGAATTAGCTGTACGTTGGTTGATTGCGATTATTTATAAACATCATCAACGTTGGTTCTTTTTTCCTTTTGTTCACTGGTACGAAATTTTAGCCATCATTCCTTATTTACGTTTTTTACGTTTAATACGTGCAGGAATTATTGCCTATCGTTTACATGAACTCGGCTATAAAGTTATTCCTGACAATATTATGAAAAAAGTATTGTTTTATTATCGGGTTGTGATGGAAGAAATCTCTGACCGTGTTGTTGTATCTGTGATTGATGGTATTAAATATGAACTTGATACGAGCTCTAGTCACAAAAAAATTATTCATGACTTAGTTGATCATCATCGCGATATTTTTGCGCAAGCCTTGGCTGAAATTTTACAAGATGCTTTAGCCAATGAACTCAAAGCACAACAAAACCTCATTGCAGATCATGTTGGGCACATTGTCAAAAAAGCAATTGAAGATACACCTCAACTGACTCAGCTTTTAAGGCTTATTCCTATTGCAGGTAGCATGATCGAAAATCAAATTCAAAATATTGGGCAACAACTCGGTGAAAATATTACGCATGGTTTAATTGACCCATTAACAGAAGGTAGCCACACTCAACCAAATCAAATTTATACACTCATTTCAGATAAAGTCAGTCAGCTCAATATTGAAAATAAAAAACTTGAAGAATTGGTCGAATCTGTGGTCTATGAGAGCCTTGAATCCTTGCGCAAACAAGTCAAAATCAAGCAGTGGCAAATCGAACTAGAAAAATACGATCAAAGCAAAGACTAAGTGATTCAAAGATTGAACAAATCAATGCAAATATTTGTATCTTTGCTAGTGAAATCAGTCAATTTGTTCTAGCATTTGTGCAGTTTCGACAAATTGACTTTCTCTATAATTTTCAGGTGACAACACCTGTAAGGAATAATTATGGCTGATATACGGATTACGGGCAGAATGGTTAATTTTACCCGATTAACCTTTGATACAAATGATCATAATGCCATCCGCCAGCAACTTGCAGCAATGATGAATGAAACCTCTTACCAAGGGGCTTTAGTGATTCTCGACAGTACAGTTGAACAGGAGCTTATCGCACTAATCCAGCTTTTAATTAGTCTAGATCTACAACCAATGGGTGTTATTGATGGCATTTTAGAAGAACAAGCTCGCGCCATTCAATTTCCAATTTTACCTGCTGACCGCCCTTTGCAACGGATCAAAGCAACGAAAGAGCAAACAGTTGAAACCCCAACAAAGGATTCAACAAACACCACAGATCAAGCTGCTAAAGTTACACAACAACAAACAACGATTCAGCATATTACGTCATATCATGATGAAATTTTGCGGACAGGACAATGTTTAGTACAAGACCATGGTGACATTATTCTCACCGCAGGTATTAACAGTGGCTCAGAGGTTATTGCTTCAGGAAATATACATATCTACGGCATTGTTCGTGGTAGAGTCATCGCAGGTGCAGGCGGTAATAGCGCTGCAAGAATTTTTTGTCATTCCTTAGAAGCTGAACTGGTTTCTATTGCAGGAACATATTGCGTAGCAGATGATATTCCAGCGGAATTCCTTAAAAAATCTGTACATATTTACTTAAATGATCAGCAAGAACTTGAGTTTTCAGTTCTGCAATTTTAAAGTATAAATTAACACCATAATAAACTTCCCTTATCAAGGGGATGAATGACCATAACAGGAGTGGATTCGGTGGCCAAAATTGTTGTCGTTACATCAGGCAAAGGCGGCGTAGGTAAAACTACAACAAGTGCATCTTTTGCAACAGGATTAGCCCTTCGTGGTCATAAAACTGTTGTGATCGATTTTGATGTCGGTTTGAGAAACTTAGACTTAATCATGGGTTGTGAACGCCGTGTTGTTTATGACTTTGTAAATGTTTTAAACAATGAAGCTCGTTTACAACAAGCATTAATTCGTGATAAAGACATTGAAAATCTTTATATTTTACCTGCTTCACAAACACGTGATAAAGATGCATTAACCGATGAAGGTGTTGCACGTGTCATGGATGAACTTTCACAAGAGTTTGATTACATTATCTGTGACTCACCTGCAGGTATTGAGCGTGGTGCTATTCTGGCAATGTATCATGCAGATGAAGCAATTATTGTGACAAATCCTGAAATTTCTTCGGTTCGAGATTCTGACCGTATTATTGGTATGCTCGACAGCAAAACCAAGAAAATAGAAAATAATGAAGGACGTGTTCGCAAACACTTATGTATCACTCGTTTCAATCCAGAACGTGCTGATAAACAAGAAATGCTAACCATTGATGATATTTCTAAAGATATTTTACGTATTCCGACTTTAGGTGTAATTCCTGAATGCCCAAGCGTATTACAAGCATCAAATGAAGGTAAACCTGTTATTCTTTATACAGAAGCAAGCGCAGGACAAGCTTATGATGACTTAGTTGCACGTTTCTTAGGTGAAGATCGTCCATATCGTCATATTACTGTTAAACCTAAAGGTTGGTTAGCTAGATTATTTGGAGCGTAATAATGGCAGGATTTTGGAGTAAATTATTTAGTAATGATGATAAGCCTTCAAGTGCGCAAACTGCGAAAGATCGTTTAAAAGTTATTGTTGCATCTGAACAAGGTTTAGGTAAACGTTTGAGTCAAGATAAAATTGATCAAATGAAAAAAGAAATCATGCAAGTTGTCAATCGCTATGTACGTGGTGTAGACGAACAACATATTCAAATGTCTGTTCGCTCTGAAGCAAATATCGAAATGCTGGAAATGAATATCAATTTACCTGAAGAACGTTAATTTCATAATTGATTAGTCAAGTAGATTGATTCAAGGCAAAATATGAGACAGGATTAACGAACTTAAAACATCGTTTTAAGGATTTGCCCAGTCTCAAGACGAGAAGCGTATGCTTCGAGTGGGCAGATTGAGCTAAATTGTTTTTTCTGCCTTATTTTTTGCCTTTTTTATTAGACATAATTCAGAAAACCTTTGCAGTATTCCTTATAAGTAGTTCTTAAAAAGCTTTTTATAATACTGAAGAATGTCAATTTTTTATTTTAAGGAGATGCTGTTATGGCACTTTCACAGCCAGCAACGTTCAACGAGGAATGGTCGGACGAGCGTGTTTTTGCCTATTTAGATCAGTTACCTCCAGCAGGTGTCAATGCTGACTTTCATGTGCTTTATCATGCTTTTAAACACATGCGTCCTTTTGACTATGAACGCTTATTAAATAAATTTATCGCAGATCGTCGTGACATCAATGCAACAAATCCTGAAGGTCAACGTATTCATGATGTGATTGCACAATATCCACGTCAAAAAGAAGGCTTTTTAGAAGTTTTAGCAAAATTTGCTTAATCTACAATGACGTATAAAAACCTGCACATTTTGCAGGTTTTTTTATAGCTAAAAATCAATTTTTAAACCATTTCACTCAAAATTTACAATTATTGATTGATGATTATTTATTAATAATTAAATAAGATCCAAATGCAGTAAATAATCCACCAGATATACCATCAATCCATTTTGCTGCACGTTGATAAGCAGTTTTAAAACTTGGTAATGAAAAAATGAATGCTACAAAAACAAACCAGATCAATGTTTCTACCCCAACAATCAACAATAAAACTGCATGCATGTGATCTAATTGAGGATTTGCAAGAAACATAGAAAAAACACTACCAAAGTAAATGACAGCTTTCGGATTAGATAAGTTCGTCAATAAACCTTTCATAAAAAACTTAAAATGGCTTTTAGGTAATTCAACTTCAACGATTGGACTATTTATTTTTTGCTTGGAAAATGCAGATTTTAATAACTGAAAGCCTAGCCAGCATAAATAAATACCACCTAATACCAACATGACATGTTTAAACCAAACAAATTTTTCAAAAATATAATTTAAGCCCATTAAAGCAAAAAATGCCCACAACAATACTGCAACTGTAATTCCCAATACCACACACATCGCTTGAGTACGAGAACGACTAATCGCAGTTTGAGAAACAATAAAAAAATCTGGACCTGGTGTAACTAAAGCACAAAAATGGATAAAAACTAAGGTACTTAATGCCAATAACATGAGAGATCCCCTATTGGGTGAAAGAACATCTTGAACTGAAAATGATTTATTTCAAATTAAAAATCTCGCTGAATTAGCCACTAAGTGTGCTACAAAATTGCAATGAGCCGAAACTCATTGCCAATCTCAAGTTAAACTCAATCAAACTAAAATTTCTCGTTTTCCATTTGGTCCCATTGCACTCACAATGCCCTGTTCTTCCATCTGGTCAACAATACGTGCAGCACGGTTATACCCCAAACTAAATTTACGCTGTAGCGATGAAACAGATACTTTACGTGTTTCTAGCACAAAAGAGACGCACTGATCATATAAAGCATCACGGTTTGGATCACCATCGCCATCTTCAAAGCCTTTTGATGTTGGCTCTTCATCATAAGGTGTTAAAATTTCATCCACATAATTTGGCTCGCCACGTTCACGCCAAGCATCACAAATTCTATTGACTTCATCATCAGAAATAAAAGCCCCATGTACACGCTCAGGCTCAATTTTACCTGGTCCTAAGAACAGCATATCACCATGACCTAATAAGTCTTCTGCACCACCTGCATCTAAAATTGTTCGTGAGTCAATTTTACTATTTACACGCAATGCAACTCGTGTCGGTATATTGGCTTTAATTAAACCTGTAATCACATCAACTGAAGGGCGCTGTGTAGCAAGTAATAAATGAATTCCTGCAGCACGTGATTTTTGTGCCAATCGTGTAATCATTTCTTCAGCTTTTTTACCAACTTGCATGATCATATCTGCAAATTCATCAGCAACAATAACGATTGAAGGTAATGGCGTCAAACGTGGTGCGCGTTCTTGTGTTGCTGAGTCGCTAGCTTTCCATGTTGGATCAATTAAATCTTCACCATTGGCAATAGCTTCTTCAACCTTACGATTGTAATCCGCTAATTTACGAATTTTTAAGAATGACATTAATTTATAACGACGTTCCATTTCATTAACACACCAGTTCAATGCACTCACAGCATCTTTCATATCTGTGACTACAGGTGTCAATAAATGTGGAATATCATTATAGTTTGCTAATTCTAATTGCTTTGGATCAATCAGAATTAAACGTAATTGATCTGGTGTATATTTCAACAACATTGACAAAATCATGGAGTTAACAGCAACAGACTTACCTGAACCTGTTGTTCCAGCCACCAACATATGTGGTGCTTTGCCTAAATCGGTAATAACAGGACTACCTGAAATGTCTTTACCCATTGCCATTGAAAGTAGACCCGCTGGGTCTTTAAATGCTGGTGTTTCTAAAAGCTCAATCAGGCGCACCATTTCACGAGAACTATTTGGTACTTCAATGCCAATATAAGGTTTACCTGGAATAACCTCAACAACACGCACTGACGCCATTGACATAGAACGCGCCAAATCACGTGAAATATTGGTGACTTTAGATGCTTTTACCCCTGGTGCTAAATCTAATTCAAAACGTGTAACAACAGGACCTGGTTGTGCTTCTATCACTTTTGACTTGATGTTAAATTCTTGTAATTTAATTTCAAGCAACTCTGACAAACGCGCTAATTGATCAGCCGTGAAGTTTACTTTTTTATTAGGGTCAACTTTATCTAATAACTCATAACCAGGTAATGTTGGCAAATCACGTCGTTTTTGTGCGACTTGCATAGCACGCGACATTGGTCGACCAAAGGCATCTGTTAATGGAGCATCAAGATCAAATGCAAGCTCTCCCTGCGGATCATCCTCAGGTTTACCTGCTGTTTCCTGCCAAGCCTCTCTAAATGCATCTTTATCAGCAGCTATTCGAGATTTTTCTTCTTCAGAAACACTTGAATTCATTAAATGAGTTTGAATTTCTGCTTTCACTAAAGGCGTAGATTGAGCATAACTACTTGTTGTCCGAGCAACAAGTGGTTCAATGGTTGTTTCATCTGCCATTTGTGCTAAATCATCTAATTCATCAGCCAAACTATCTATTTTTTTATGAACAACAGAGGCATGTTCAACCTGCTCATTTTGCTGAGTTGTTTGACTAAATGGACGATGCACATCTGTTGCTGCTCCCCCATTCGGCACAACAGCTAACAAATCATCAAAAACTTGGTCATCATCCCAGTCTAAATCATGTTCATCATGCGTATTTTGCTTTAAAGGTGCTGTATTTTGTTCAGTATGAACAACGGGATGAATCCGATTATTTTGATGATTTAATTGATCATCTTCGGATGCGCGCAATAATGCATCAATTTCTTGATTATGATCTTGTTTTTCATTTTGATTTAACGCTTTCCAAACTTCTCCTGTTGGAACAGTTTGTTGTGTTTCTTGTTTTAAGCGACGTGCTTTTTCTAAAGTTTTTTCTAGCTCTAAATCATCAATTTCATTTTCAGCCAATAAAGTTTGTTGCCCTTGACGCTCTTGACTTACCATATCGTCAAACAAACGCTCAGCCGCTTGTTCATGGCGAGAAGCTTCAGCCTTAGGCACATTCATTTGTGCAACAACTTCTGTATGTTCTGGTGCATTATTTACAACAGGCTTTTTCTTACTTTTAACAACAGACTTTGGTTGTTCTGTTAAATCATAAGCCGATTCGCTTTCAGGGACATTTTTATAAAATAAATCTTGAAGATAAGCAGGTGTTGCTTTCATCATCGCCCAAGTTTTATTCCATTGAATACCAAAAGCCAAAGTAAACAGAATCAGTAGAAACAGGAATAAAAAAGCCCCTGCACCATAAATGGTGAGTAATTGCGATAAACTTTCGCCTAACTCATAACCGATGATTCCACCTGAAGCATTTGCCAAAGTATCAGCAGGTACATTCCAAAGTAAGTACAATAAACTTGCTGTCGTCAGCAAAATAAAAAATTGTGCTGCATAACGAAATGGCGTACTTAAAAAGCTTCTTGGCCACCACACTTGGATCGCTTCAACAAATAAAAAGAAAGGAATAAGTAAGCTTGCCCATCCTAAAAAGCCAAAGAGCAAATCAGCTATCCAAGCACCTGCTACGCCACTGGCGTTTGACACTTGTTGTGTGTCACTTGAAATATGCATCCAGCCTGGATCAAATGGGGTATATGTTACTGTTGCTAAAAACAGATAAATCCCAAATGAAATCAAGAAT
The DNA here is from genome assembly GCF_030325485.1 of Acinetobacter sp. R933-2. Taxonomy (NCBI): domain Bacteria; kingdom Pseudomonadati; phylum Pseudomonadota; class Gammaproteobacteria; order Moraxellales; family Moraxellaceae; genus Acinetobacter; species Acinetobacter sp. R933-2. The sequence continues at coordinate 6,588 of NZ_JACAIJ010000025.1, read as the reverse complement.
AATGTTAATAATAAGCGCTGTGCATAAACACTCGACACCGCAGTCATATATTGTCCTGTAACCGATTATTCATTAATGTACTTTTGTGAAGCGAATTACTTTCTTCATAGAAGAAATCTTTATATTATGCACCTCTTCTTGCAAAAAAGATGCAAGATTGTTGCAGTATGTTGTTAACTTATTTGTATATATTCGGTATATGGTTCAATTCGATTTAGATCATCAATATTATCGACATTGAACAAGTCCCATGACGATAAACTTTCACGTATAATTTTAACAGTTTCGATATTTTTGCTATAAAAAGGATGACAGGAATGAGCGTTCGTCACTCACGTTTAATTATTTTAGGTTCTGGTCCAGCAGGCTATAGTGCTGCTGTTTATGCTGCACGTGCAAACTTAAAGCCTACGCTGATTGCAGGCATGCAGCTTGGTGGTCAGTTAACCACAACGACTGAAGTTGACAACTGGCCAGGTGATCCTGAAGGTTTAACAGGTCCTGCACTGATGGAACGTATGCAAGCGCATGCTGAACGTTTTGGTACAGAAATTTTATATGATCATATTAATGAAGTAGATCTTCAAGTTCGTCCATTTGTTTTAAAGGGTGATATGGACGAGTACACTTGTGATGCTTTGATTATTGCAACAGGTGCAACAGCTCAATATTTAGGTTTAGAGTCTGAGCAAGCCTATATGGGGCAAGGTGTAAGTGCTTGTGCAACATGTGATGGCTTCTTCTATAAAAACCAAAAAGTAATGGTTGTTGGTGGTGGTAATACTGCTGTTGAAGAAGCACTTTATTTATCTAATATTGCTTCGCATGTGACCTTGGTTCATCGCCGCGATAAATTACGTTCTGAAAAAATTCTTCAAGATCATATCTTTGAAAAAGAAAAAGAAGGAAAAATCAGTATCATTTGGAACCATGCAGTTGAAGAAGTGCTTGGTGATGCTCAGTCTGGTGTAACTGCTGTACGTATCAAATCAACTCAGGATGACTCAACTCAAGATATCGATGTAACAGGTATGTTTGTCGCTATTGGTCATAAACCCAATACAACGATGTTTGAAGGTCAACTTGAACTACGCAATGGTTATATCCAAGTTCATAGTGGAACTGCGGGCAATGCCACAGCAACTTCTGTTGCAGGTGTTTTTGCTGCGGGTGACGTTGCTGATGACGTATATCGTCAAGCCATTACCTCAGCAGGTTCTGGCTGTATGGCAGCATTAGATGCTGATCGCTACTTAGATAGTTTAGAGAAATAAATCTAGTCTTTGAGTTTAAAACCGCCATTTATGGCGGTTTTTTATATTATTTAATCAGATCATTTCAATTTCATGAGATCCTTCCACTTTTTTTTAAAAAATTGTATTGCAATCCTAGCTTCACTTATAGCATCTTAGCCAAGGGAAATTATAAAGATCCACACTAACCTGATGAAAAACTAGAGTTAAGGAATAAAAAATGAGTACAACTTGGACTGATGGCTATCAAACAGAAGTAAATTACACCTATGGTTATTACAAAGATTTAAGCCCAAACTATCAAAAATTTTGCCTTTTACTTAATGGCGTTGATAGTCCTACCGAAAACCAAGATCATACACATTGCGAATTAGGCTTTGGGCAAGGTGTTAGTCTCAATATTCATGCTGCATCTGAATCAGGTCAGTTTCTAGGTACAGACTTCAATCCAGCACACGCTGCTCATGCCACTATGCTTGCTCACCAAGCACAGATCAGTCATCAGTTCTATGACGCAAGCTTTGAAGAACTCCTCAATAAAGATTTACCAATGCTTGATTCGATCAGCTTACATGGTATTTGGAGTTGGATCAGTCATGAAAATCAGCATATTATTTTAAAGTTTATTCGTAAATATCTAAAACCAAACGGTATTGTCTATATCAGCTATAACTGTGTTACTGGCTGGGCAGCCAATATGCCAATCCGTGAGTTATTCCATAGCCACTTTAAGTTTAATAGTGTCAGCACCAATCCTATTCAAAAAGTCAAAGATTCTCTCGCTTTTAGTGAAGCACTGTTAAATCAAAATCCTAATTTTGCGCAGCGTAATCCTAATGCCATCAAAAAAGTCCAAGACTTACAACAGCAAAATCCAAATTACTTAATTCATGAATATTTAAACCAAGACTGGCAATGTTTTTCATTCCAACAAGTTGTACGCATCTTAGAAGAAACAAAACTCACTTATGCAGGTTCAACCGATTTAAGTGCGCATTTAGATAATATTAATTTTTCAGAAGAACATCAGCAATTTTTAAATAAAATTGAACACCCTATTTTCAAAGAACAATGCCGCGACTATTTTACCAATACCCAGTTTAGAAGAGACTTATTTATTCGTGGTAAAAATAATCTAAGTCCATTAGAAACACGGACTCGCTTAAGAAATACACCTTTTGCAATCTTAGTTGCACCTGAACATTTCCCTAAAACCATCACAGGATATTTAGGTCAATTTAATTTAATTCCAGATGTTTATGAACCATTAGGTAAACTTTTCAAAGAAGCAAATTATGCACCTCAAACGATTGCAACGATTGAGAAAAAACTTCCAGATCAATCTTATGAAAAAATCTTAAATGCACTTGTTATTTTATGTCATTTAAATTTAGCACAGCCTTGTCAAACCGATGTTTCAGAAGAAACACTCAAACATGCTCATCAGTTAAATCGCTTTATTTTAGAGCAGGCAAGTTTTCACAATAACTATCAGGTTTTAGCTTGCCCAATTTCGGGTATTGGTCTTAATGCTGATCAGTTCACGCAGTTATTCTATCGTGCGCACTTCATTGATGGCTTAAAAACAGCTAAACAATTTGCTGAATATGCGCAACAAGCATTAAATAATTTAGGTTGGTTTATTCTGGATAAAGGCGAAACCATTACTGATAAAGCACAAAGTCTAGCGCTTTTACAAAATAAAGCCCAAATTTTCCTTGATCAAGACCTCATCAAAATAGCCAAACAATTGAAACTTTTTGCATAACTTCTGCACGACATCCCTCAAAAAGATCGGCTAATATAAAGCTGATCTTTTTTTATTTAATCCCTATGCTGAATCCTTCAAAATTTAAATTTCCAGACCCTTTAGAATACGATCCTGAAGGTGAAGGACTGATTTGTATTGGTGCTGATCTAAATCCATCTACTTTATTTGAAGCATATACACATGGACTATTTCCATGGTTTTCAGAAGGAGAACCGATTTGCTGGTGGAGTCCTGAACCACGATGCATTATTCGCCCAAATCATTATCAGCCGAGTAAATCCTTACTCCGTAATATGAAAAAATTTGATTATAAAATTACAATTAATCAAGCTTTTCCCCAAGTCATTCGCTCATGTTCCTTACCACGTAGTTATACCAATGAAACTTGGATTTCTGAGGACATTATTCAAGGCTATTGTGCGCTGTTTCAAGAAGGTTATGCCTATAGTGTTGAAGTTTGGGATCAAGATAAACTGGTTGGTGGCTTATATGGGGTGACAATTGGTCAAGGTTGCTTTGGTGAATCAATGTTTAGCACACAAACCGATGTCTCAAAAATGGCATTTTACACACTGATGCTAATTGGACAGGAAAATCAACTTCCTTGGATTGACTGCCAATTGGTCAATGATCACTTATTAAGCTTAGGTGCATGTACACTTTCTCGCCAAGACTATCTAAAATCGTTACAAAATGTAATTAAACACCCCCCTATAGATTGGAAAAGTTATCAAGAACGTGTATTTTCAAGTAAAACAATAGCGCAAATTGCAAAATTAATGGATTGAAAAGAATAGTCTTGAACAATACGAGGAGGGATATATCACGATGAACTCATATCACCCTAAGTCCCTATTGAATGACTTACAGTATTATATTACACCACCTCATGGTTGCAGTTATTTGGCAGAAAAATCGGCGCGCATGGTATTTTTAGACCCTGCACATCGCATAGATGTTGTGACTTTATCTGAGTTATCACGTTTAGGCTTCCGTCGCAGTGGTGATTTTGTTTATCGCCCTGAATGCCATTTATGCCGCCAATGTTTATCTTGCCGCGTACCTGTTCATGAATTTCAAATGAATAGTGCACAAAAAAAGTCATGGAAACGCAACCAAGATTTAACAGTTAAAATTATATCTACCCGAGATGCCAATATAACACATTATAAATTGTATGAGCGTTATATCAATTTAAGACATGCGGATGGAGACATGTTTCCACCGAGCTACGATCAATTTGAAAAATTTCTTATTCACAGTTGCAGCGATAGTTTCTTTTTAGAACTATGGAAAGATGAACAACTCATTAGTGTCTCAACTTGCGATCAGCTAGATGATGGGATTTCTGCTGTCTATACTTTTTTTGATCCAGAAGAAAGTCGTCGTTCTTTAGGCGTATTTGCTATTTTAAAACAAATTGAATATGTTAAAACTTTAAATTTAGACTATGTATACTTAGGCTATTGGGTTCCGCACTCTACAAAAATGAACTATAAATCTCAATATGCTCCCTTCGAATTATTACTAGATGGTCAATGGCGTCGTATCAGCAGACATCTTGATCAAGATGAAATTAACAAACTGGGTGAAATGCTCATGACCACCCTTCCTTCAGAGTGGAATGAGCCTATTATTAAATAAAAAAATTAAACTCAAAATCACCTAAATAGTGTAGCAAAATCATCACTACATGTTTTTACCATAATAATGGCATGTTCACGTGTTCCATTTTTATTTGGATAATAATTTTTACGTAAATCTATCTGATGAAAATCGGATTTTTCATATAAAGCGATTGCTGCCGTATTTGATTCACGAACTTCTAAGAAAATTTGCACGGGTTTATTTTTCAATAATTGAATAGATTGATCCAGTAATTTAAAACCGAAACCTTTACCCTGCTGACTTGGATGAATTGCCATAAGTAAAAGATTTGCTTCATCTAAAACAGGTTGCAAAATACAAAAACCCACCACCTGTCCTTGTGCTTCTAAAACTGTACTTTGATAACTGAGTATAGATTCTTGAAACTGCTGCTTTGTCCAAGGGTACGATTGAACAATATTTTCAATTTCTGAGACAGCATTTAAATCTGTCTGTTGCATTAAACGAATCATCTTCGTTCATCATCTTTGGAAATGGAAAGCGAATTATAAGAACTTCTATCTAGAAGTCTAATAAAAAGAGGAAGAATTCGATCCTTCCTCTTTAAAAATTAAATTTAGCTGTTAAAAACCTAATTTATTTTTCCAAGTTTCCAATAATTCAACCGTATCTAAATCATTAGGATGAAAACTAGGTTTAAAATATGCCAGCATCTCTTTGGTCATACCTGCAATAATTCCTTTTGAAGGGCTATACGCATATTTATAAATCATACCCAATTCTTTCATATTGAGTTTGCCATCTTCTTTTAGTAAACGAATTACAAAAGAAGACTGAGCTGTAAAAATTAAAGCCATTGCGATCACTAAAGCGGTATTACGTAAAGCATAAGCCTTTAAACCCTTACCAAATACGCCTTCATAAACATCATAAGCAACCGCTTTATGTTCATTTTCTTCTACCGCATGCCAATACCACATATAAGACATGGTTGGATCTGTCATCAGGGCTTGAATATGTTGGTTTCTTAATAACTCTGAAGCAATTGTTGCTGTAAAATGCTCAAGTGCTGTAGTTGCAGTTAGATCAACCATTTCTTGTGTCATACCAAAAGGCTTTACAGCACGTGCAAACCATTTACGTGCACCTTGAATCAAACGTCCTGTTTCACGTTCAAATTTAGCGACATCATGACCATATTTTTGTGCAGAAGCATTAAACCCAACATGCTCTTGTGTATGCATTGCTTCTTGCCCAATAAAAGCACTAATCTCTTTTTGTAAAGCATCATTATCTTTAATCGCTGGGTGATAACGAACTGCTCGCACTGAATCAATAAATAACTTTTCACCATCAGGAAACAATGCTGATAATGCTGTCATAAAATGGGTAATACCAGCAGAATTATTTGCCCAATACTCTGGCACATGATCAAAATTAAAATTCATACGACGTACTGGAAATGATGCACCTGCACGATTAGATACATTAACTTTAGCATTCATTAAAACAACTCCTATTAAGTGAATGATCACTTAAATCCTTTGTGATTTTTTTTCTTATTTTTATATTACGTTTTTATCAAATTGAAATAATTGCTGATCAGGTCAAACAAATATCACTTAGGGACATAAGGAGTAATCATAAAGAATACAACTCTAAGAAAAATCATCAGTACAATGATTAAAATATGACTTTCATTAAACAGAACATAAAAATTATCAATAAAAAATTAAATAAATAACATCAAAAACTTAACATGATTTTAAATTATTTTTTAATTATAAAAAAAGCGCCCCAAAGGAGCGCTCTTTTTTACACAATCAATGATTATGCAGTTACTTTAGCAACTACACCAGCACCAACTGTACGACCACCTTCACGGATCGCAAAACGTAGACCTGGGTCCATTGCGATTGGGTGGATTAATTCTACTGACATTTCAACGTTGTCACC
>NZ_JACAIJ010000024.1:0-40756 GCF_030325485.1 Acinetobacter sp. R933-2 | reverse complement strand
AGTTTTGCGGATGACAATGGTTTTGCCTACTTTTGCCGAAACAAAAGTAGGTCGAGCCGAAGGCTAATCCCAAATTTCAACTTTAGATGTAAGACCCCGTCATGTAAATTTAGCTTTTGCTTTTTTCAGCTATTTAATTTAAATCCAATGCGTAACATCAGTTATTCAAATCTATTATTAATTTTAAATCGTATGCTCTGCGACACGCTTCATGTACTTATTCAAACGAGTAAAAAATAAAATCTGTAAAAATATAGTAAATGCTGATACACACCATTCATACCATAGGTCAAAAGCGGTATTTTCAAGTTGGAAAAATTGATAAATTCCCAGTAAAACTAAGCCAAACACAATACCTGCGACTGTGGTTTGTAACAAAATGGGGAAGGAAAGTGCAGTGACTCGGTTCATAAAATGCACACCATTGTCACCGCCATTGGCAACATAGGTTCGTTGAATACCTATAAACATAATCATTAACGTTAATACAGCTTCAACACCAATCACACGTACATCATAATAAGGCGACAACATCCCATAGTAATAAGCAACACTGACCACCAAAGCAGCAATTAAGTAATAGTTTTTATAATGGCGTTTTTCAAGCGTATCTTCTGACAGTTCATGTGCCAAAGCTTTGGTATTCCAGAAATACATAAATATTGTTATCTCTTATTGGATCATTTGTGCACACTTTACGCATTCTATAGACAAAGATAAAGCCCTCTATCTGACTTTCCACCTGAATCCCCCGACAAGCTCAAGACAAAAGTCTGAAGCATTTTTTGAAATGGGCTACAATCAACTGAAAAAATTCAAAAACGCAGGTTAAATATGTCTTCTGTAGTTACAACGACAGCGATTCGTGGTCGCTTTCTCGATATTCAGAATACAGTTGCCCAAGCGCGTGATCTACACGACCAAGTGCGATATGTAGAAGATGGTCTACTCCTTACTTTAAATGGAAAAATCAGTTGGTTTGGTGACTGGCAAACAGGTCAGCATCTGATTCCACCCAATACCCAGATTGAACATTATCCTGAACATCTGATTGTCCCTGGTTTTATTGACACGCATATTCATTTTCCACAAACCGAAATGGTGGGCGCCTATGGTGAACAGCTTTTAGAATGGCTCAATACCTATACCTTCCCAACTGAAATGCAATTTGCTGATAAAAACTATGCAGATCAGATTGCCCATTTTTTTGTCAATGAATTACTGAAAAATGGCACGACCACGGCATTGGTTTTTTGTACGGTTCATCCACAATCGGTTGATGCTTTATTTGAAGCGGCTGAACGTCACCAAATGCGCTTGATCGCAGGTAAAGTGATGATGGATCGTCATGCACCTGAAGAGCTCACCGACACCGCTGAAACAGCTTATAGCGACTCCAAAGCCCTCATTGAAAAATGGCATGGCAAAGGGCGTAACCTGTATGCGATTACCCCACGTTTTGCTCCGACCTCAACCCCTGAACAATTAGAGCGGGCAGGGCAGCTCAAAGCAGAATATCCTGATGTTTATGTGCATACGCATCTCAGTGAAAATAAAAATGAAATTGCATGGGTCAAAGAATTATTCCCTGAGCAAGAAGGCTATTTAGATGTTTACCATCACTATGGCTTAACAGGGGAGCGCTCTGTATTTGCCCATTGTGTGCATTTGGAAGAGCATGAATGGGATTGTATGCATGACACAGATTCAGCTATTGCGTTTTGTCCAACCTCAAACCTGTTTCTTGGCAGTGGCTTATTTCCATTGAAAAAAACGTGGGAAAAACAAGTCAAAGTTGGGCTTGGTACGGATATTGGTGCAGGGACATCATTCTGTCAGTTACAAACCCTGAATGAAGCCTATAAAGTACAACAACTACAGGGCGATAAACTGTCTGCCTTCGAGTCGCTGTATCATGCAACTTTGGGTGGTGCCAAAGCCTTAGACTTGCAAGATAAATTAGGCAACTTCAATGTTGGCAAAGAAGCAGATTTTGTGGTCTTGAACTTAAAAGCGACAGCACTACAGCAGTTACGTCAGCAACGTGCCAAAAATATTGAAGATGCGTTATTTGCTTTATTTACTATGGGTGATGATCGCAATATTCAAGCCACCTATATCTATGGAAATAAAGCCTATGAACAAAGCTAAGTCGCCACAGCAAAAGCCGAAAAAATCCAAGAAAAAATTGATTTTAATCGGGACAGTTTTTGTGGTCTGTGCGCTCTTGCTGAAAAAAGATGCTCATTAAAATTTAGTGCGTTTACATTTCAACTGGCAAAAAAGATGCATCTTCAGTCGATATGTTTTAAAATTGATGCATCTTATAGGTGTTGCTCGTCAACACCTTTTTTAATTTGTGAATTTGATATTTTTTAGTTTTAGGTATTTCCCATGACTGTTGAAATGAAAGTAATGATTTCTGCTGAAGAAATTCAAGCAAAAGTTCAAGAACTTGGTCAGCACATTAATGCGCATTATGCCAATAGCGATAAAGAATTGGTATTAATCGGTTTATTGCGTGGTTCAGTAATTTTCATGGCAGATCTTTGCCGTACAATCAACAAAGAACATGAACTCGACTTTATGACTGTGTCGAGTTATGGCGGTGGTACAACTTCAACACGTGATGTCAAAATTTTAAAAGACCTTGATGGTGAAATTCGTGGCAAAGATGTACTCATCATTGAAGACATCATCGACTCAGGTAATACCTTAAGCAAAGTGCTCGAAATTTTAAGCACGCGCCAACCCAATTCTATTGAACTGTGTACTTTAGTCAGCAAGCCTTCACGCCGTGAAATTGAACTGGATGTGAAGTTTTTAGGCTTTGAAGTCGAAGATAAATTTATTGTGGGTTATGGTTTGGACTATGACCAGAAATATCGTCATCTGCCTTTTATTGGTGAAATTGGTCTGTAATTCAGACTTGATATAATTTCTCAAATAATACTTAAGCGACTTCGGTCGCTTTTTTAATTTCTCTTACAAACCAATAAAAAAATTTTAAAATGCACAAAAACACAACAACTTGTAGCAGAGTAAATCTTTTATTTTTCATCAAAATATTCAACTATTAAATAGATCGAATTCCTTTACTTAGATAAGATTAAAACAAGGAGAAAGATGATGATGGCATTAATTGGCGCAATCATTATTGGTTTTTTTGCAGGTCTAATTGCACGAGCAATTCATCCAGGAAATGATAAAGCAGGCTTTCTTGTTACTACTGCACTAGGGATCGTGGGTTCTTTAGTCGCAACATATGGTGGTCAGTTATTAGGCTTATACCCTAAAGGTGCATCAGCAGGCTTTATTGCGTCAGTCATTGGGGCAATTGTCGTATTATTTATCTATAATATGATTGCAAAAAGAACTTAAGATGCTTTTTAAAGCATCCATAAAACAGTTTAATTTTCATCAAAAAGCATCGAAATTCGATGCTTTTTTACATAAAGTATAGTAATGATCGAACCACTTATTGTCCCATGGATTTCCATATTTTTTCTATTTGCTCAGCAGGGTAGGCACCTAATACCACCTTTCCATTGGAGAAAATAATCGCAGGTGTACCGTGTAAACCTAATTTTTGCCCCAAAGCTAGATTACGTTCAATTGGATTATCACAAGTAGACTTTGCTGTAGGCATAATACCTTTTTGTAATAAATTCTCCCAAGCAAATGCCTTGTTGTCTGAACACCATACTTGTTTGGATGGAATCATAGACTGTCTTTTTATGGGATAAATAAAGGTATAAATCGTGACATTATCCAGTTGAGCTAAATTGCCTTCAAGACTCTTACAATATGGGCAATTTGGGTCAGAAAAGATGGCGAGCTGACGCTTACCATTCCCCCTGACGGTCTTAATTGCATCATTAAAAGGTAGCTGATTAAAGTCGACAGTATTTTGTTTCGTCACCAAATCTTTGGTCAGGTTCTTTTGGTCTTGCAGCCGAATCATTGAACCAATAAACAGATGCTGTACATCTTCATTGACGTAAACCACCTGACCATCGAGACTCCCACTATACAAACCTTGCATTTCAGTGGCTTGTAAATTTTCAATTTTAACTTTGGGATACTGTTGCGACAGTTTGGCTTTGACACTGTCGACATTGGCAAAACTGCTGCCACAAACAGCGAAACTTAAACTCAATGCGATCAATTGCTTTAACATATTGAATAAATATCTTAGAAATTTAAATAATCAAAATATTAAAGCATAATCTGTCCAATGAGATGTTGAAGAACTGTTGTTTCAATGCGTTCCACGTGGAACAAAGTTAAACATTGCAGGACGATTGATTTCCACAGAAATATGTACCAATTCCGCATGGATTGATAATGCCTGACGAATACGATCTGCGGTTAAATCCTGAAGTGGTGTTTGCAACGCTAGAATTACCGAAAACTTGCCTTTACCCACTTTCCAGACATGCAGATCTGTAATCTGAATATCCAACTTTAAATCTGAAATCACTTCGCGGACTTCGTCTACTACAGGATGATCCATTTCAGCATCCAATAGGGTTTTCCCAGTTTCTTTGATCAGTCCAAATGACCATTTACCCACCAAAATTGCACCGACAATCCCCAATAAAGCATCCAGAAAATCCCAACCAAAATATTTTCCTGCAAATAAAGCAATGATGGCTAAAACAGAGGTTAAGGCATCTGCAACCACATGTAAAAATGCCGCTTTTTGGTTTAAATCATGCTCGTGATGGTCGCTATGTTCATGTGAATGATGGTGATGGTGATGGTGATGGTGATGGTCATCATGCAATAACCACGCACAAATCAGGTTAATCACTAAACCTAAAACCGCAATAACAATTGCTTCATTATAATGAATCTGTACAGGATTAAATAAACGCTCAACCGATTGAAAAGCCATAAATAAAGCCACGACCATCAACAAAATTGCACTGCTGTAACCTGCAAGAATCTCGATTTTCCAAGTCCCAAAACTAAAACGGGCATCTTGTGCATAATGCCGTGCTGCACGATAAGCCATATACGCTAAACCAAGCGCTAACATATGGGAACTCATATGCCAGCCATCGGCAAGCAAAGCCATTGAATTAAAAATCCAACCGCCTGCAATCTCAAAAATCATCATCAGCCCTGTCAAAATCGTGGCAAATAAGATTTTCTTTTGTGCTAAAGGATTACCTTGATCAAATTGATGAGAATGCTGCCGTTGAATGTTTTTAAATTGCATGTGAATTGAACCCAATATACTCCCCTAGAGTATATTATCGAATTTTAAAATATACTATAAGGGAGTATATTTTTTTGGAGTCAATAGATGGGACATTTACATCAGGATCAAAAAGTTTTAAATCGGGTCAAGCGTCTCAAAGGGCAGATCAATGCTGTGGAAGAGTCTTTAACTCAACAGGACAAACCCTGTATTGAAGTTTTACAGCAGGTTGCTGCCATTAAAGGTGCGGTAAATGGTTTGATGAATGAACTGATCGAAACACATTTAAGAGAACATGTTATTTCAGATCATCAGGCTGTGGATGAAGCAGAGCTTGAGATTTTTATGCAATTGTTAAAACGCTATGGATAATTTGACCAACTGCTCAAAAACACATTGACCTGTTACTGATTAAGTTTTAATCTGATATTGCATCAGACTCCTCCTGCCAAACTCAACTTCCTCGGGCTTGGCTTTTTTTATCTGCAAATTTTTATAAATTAAGTGCTCAATACATGAATCAGCAATCATGGCGTCCATTTTTAATGGTGAGCCTAGCCCTGTGTATCGGAACAATTGGAACCGCGTTAGCAAGTCCCTTATACCCGATTTATCAACAACTTTGGCATCTGCTTCCAAGTCATATTACCTATATTTTTGTGGCGTATATGTTTGGTTGTTTGACGACTTTATTGTTTTTAGGACGTAGCAGTAATAGTTTTGGATTTATTCGTACCCTGCAGGCAGGTTTAGCCTTTGCTATCGTTGGCTTGGGACTTTCTGTCTTTGCGAGCAATGCTTATTTTTTAGGATTTGGACGCTTTATTATTGGAATTGCCTCAGGTCTAATCAGTACCTCGGCAATGCTTGGGCTGATTTACACCATTCCAGACACACATAAACAAAGTGCTGCACAGCTCAGCTCCATCATCACGGTATTGGGTTTTGGTTTTGGTCCTCTGATCGGTGGCGCAATTGCACAAGTTTCAGATGCGCCCTTGGTTACGCCTTATCTTCCCGTGATTATTGCGGCAGCGATCAGTTTTTTCAGTTTATTTAGCATTAAAACCATGCAATTTGAAAAACAAAATTTTTCGGTTGCACCACATTTGGAACTGCCTGAAATACATTTTAAAACGCTGTTTTATCTTGCCAGTTTTACTGCTTTTTGCGCCTTTGGTTCATTCAGTTTATTCGCTTCGCTTGCACCCTCATTTATTAAAGATGTGATTCCTTGGCATGGTCCTTTGGTCAGTGGTGCGACCATTGCCAGTATTTTATTGGTTTCAGCCTGTGCCCAGTTTATGGCGAAATCGCTCAATATGCATAAAGCATTAAATGCAGGTCTAATCTTGTTATTAATCAGTTATCTGATTCTTACGATTTGTATGACCATGCACTTGAGTTTTTTATTCTTTTTGAGTGTGATTTGTGTGGGAATGGGACATGGCTTAGGTCTACTTGGTGCTTTTGCCCTGATTCATCACATGACCAACGTCGATAATCGCGCAGCAGTAGTCTCCACGTATTTATTTATTGCCTACTTTGGCACCATCGTCCCGATCATTGGTGCAGGCTATTTGTCAGATCATTTCGGCTTAATGACAGGCGTATTGGGCTTTTGTGCAGGAATGGGTTTACTGTGTCTGTATTTATTGATTCATCATTTGAAAAGTACAACGAATTCAGCAACGCTTCCAAGCTAAAATTAAGCAGTAGGGATGACTGATTGAGCCGATCCCTACCGATTCAATTTAAAGCACTGATTTCAAGTTTTAATTAAATTTAGGGTAAAATTTCAAGCTGAACCACATCAATATCAGTTGGTTTATAACGGTGTGTATCTACTTCACCAATCACTTTGACCTGTGTTCCTGCCTTTAATTTTGCAGCATTGACTAGATCATCATCTACCTCAATATTAATGGTGCCTGTATGATCTTTTAGCTCATAGTGCTCCGCTTTGGTTTTACGTACAATTTTACCTGTCAGCGTTACTGCTGTTTCATCCTTGGCTTTCAGCGCTTGTCCAACAGTCAACTGATTCTTTGCCGCTTCTTGAATGATGACATGATCATCTTTACCTGCCCAAACATTGGCTGTTAAACCGAGTAAAAGAACAGAAAGCAATAAAGGAGATTTTTTCATGCAAAAGTACCTTTGCTGGATGTCGGTCTTTAGCTTAAAGAGGATGTTTTACCCTGTAAATCAAAGTTACGTAATAATAAAAATTGATAAAAAAAGCTGACATTTGGTCAGCTTTATTCAGTGAATTGGGTTGTTATTTCCCGATACAAAATGATCCAAAGATCACCCCGAGCAGATCATCGGCACTGAAGTCACCTGTAATCTCACCCAACGCATTTTGTGCCAAACGCAATGACTCTGCGACCAATTCTCCAGCATGATAAACCACAAGCTGCTCATGTGCTTCTGCCAAATAGCTTTGTGTACGCTTCATTGCGTCTAAATGACGCGTTCTGGCAATAAAGGTATCTTCTTCAGGGTGGAAGCCTGCATGCGCTGTAATCGCCTCTATGAGCGCCTGTACGCCCATTTCCTGTTTAGCTGAGACAGTAATATGTCGAAAACTTTCAAAATCGCTTAATTCAGGTGGTTGTGCAGTTAAATCACATTTGTTACCGATCAGCATTAATCGCTTTGGTTCCAAATGATCGGCAAAATATTCCTGCGCCAAAGTCAATGGATGTTCACCCTGACTTAAATCATAAACCAGTAATAATAAATCAGCTTGTTCAATTTCCTGAATCGCACGGCGAATACCCTCACGCTCAACCACATCGCCTGTTTCACGTAAACCAGCGGTATCAGTTAAGGTAATCGGTAAACCATTTAAGGTGATTTTTTCATGTAAAACATCACGGGTCGTTCCTGCAATATCCGTCACAATGGCACGATCATTGCCTGCCAAAGCATTGAGTAATGAAGATTTACCAGCATTGGGTTTACCTGCAATCACTACCTGTAAGCCTTCACGTAACAACTGCCCCTGACGCGCAGATTGCTGTACCGCTGTCACCGAAGATTGCACATCCTCCAATAAACTCAAAATCTTACCATCGGCAAGAAAGTCGATTTCTTCTTCAGGAAAATCAATAGCTGCTTCAACGTGTAAACGTAAATGAATCAATTTTTGTAAAACGGTATTTACTTTATTGGAAAATGCACCTTGTAAGGAACGTACCGCAGAGCGTGCAGCCGCCTGTGAAGTGGCATCAATTAAATCAGCAATCGCTTCAGCCTGCACTAGATCCATTTTGCCATTTTCAAACGCACGCATGGAAAATTCACCTGCTTTTGCCGCAGTCGCACCAAGCTCAAGTAAACGTGCCAATAAAGCATTTTGAATCACAGGTCCACCATGCCCTTGTAATTCCACCACATCTTCGCCCGTAAATGAATTTGGATTTGGGAAACAAATCACCAAACCTTCATCCATCACTTCATTGCGTTCATCTAAAAACTGACGAAAACCTGCAAAACGGGCTTTTGGTAGGCTTTTTTGAGTGAATGCCTCTGCAATGGCATAAGCTTTCGGTCCAGATAGACGAATCACACCTACACCACCACGCCCCGGTGGCGTCGCAATGGCTGCAATTGTGGTTTGGCTGATAGGGTTACTCATCTAGATCACTCAAATTTTAACAATAAAAAAATCCGCCTAAGATTAACATCTCAAGCGGATTTTTTCAGCTATTGCTGTGTGATTAACTCACTTAGGCAACATCTTTGGTCAGTTTTGCTTTTTCAACAGATTTGTTGATAAACCATTGCTGTAAAATTGTGATCGAGTTGTTCACAATCCAGTATAAAACCAAGCCAGCAGGGAAGAACAGCATAAATACTGTAAACATGATTGGCATAATTTTGAAAACTTTGGCTTGCATTGGATCAGCAGGTTGTGGGTTCAAACTTTGTTGAACAAACATGGTTACACCCATCAACAACGGTAAGATGAACCAAGGATCCATCGCTGACAAATCCTGAATCCAAAGCATCCAAGGTGCATGACGAAGTTCTACAGACTCCATGAGTACCCAGTACAATGCTAAGAAAATCGGCATTTGTAGCAATAGCGGTAAACAACCAGAAAGCGGATTCACTTGCTCGCGTTTGTAAAGTGCCATCATTTCTTGTGAGAAACGCATACGGTCTTCACCAAACTCTTCTTTCATGCGTTGCATTTCAGGTGCAATCACACGCATTTTCGCCATTGAGCGATAGCTCTTAGACGATAATGGCCAAAGAATCAGTTTCACCAAGACAGTCAATAGAATAATTGACCAACCCCAGTTGCCCACTACGTTATGGAACATTTGCAAGCCCATAAACAATAATTTGGCAATAGGCCATAACCAACCATAATCTACAGTTTGGTTTAAGCCAACAGCTAAGTCTTTCAATTCAGATTGAATTTTAGGGCCCGCATAGAATGTTGCATCAATGCTCATGGCTTTGCCAGCAGGAACATTAATTGTTGGAGAAGTAAAACCAATGATATTCATACCATCAGAAGATTTACGTGACTCCAATTTTGCTGTGTATTCTTGACCACCAAAATGACCAGGAATCCAAGCACTCACAAAATAATGTTGAACAACTGCAACCCAACCACCTTTCGCTTGGGTATCCAATTTTTCTTCAGAAAAATTGGCAAATTTTAATTTATTATAATGCTCATCAGGTGTACCCCAGGCACCGCCTAAGAATGTCCCTAAAGTAAAGATCCCTTGATCAGATTTGCCTGGATCTTCAGAGTTATCACGTTTGAGCTGCCCAAACATTTGACCCTGCCAATTTTGCGCGCTACGGTTCACCACCTGATAGCTGACGTCAATTGGATAAGCACCTTGTTTAAAGTTAAAGCTTTTAATGATTTCCACGCCATCAGCTGTTTTGAAAACCATTGGCACAGTTAAAGTTTTAACAACTTTACCATCTTTATCTTTAACATCTTTTGAGTCTGCTACGGTATATGCCGCTTTTTCAAACTCATAATTTGGACGTCCTGCACGACTACTGTCTGGTCCATTTAAACCAATTAAGCCTGATTGAGCGACATAGGTACGCTTAGCATCACTTTCAAGCATAACAAAAGGTTCATCACTGTTTTTACTTTTATCATGGTTGAGCAATTCAATACGCACAATATCACCACCTTTTGGACTAATCCAAACATGGTAAAGGTCAGTTTGTACTGAAATCAGTTGTTGATTTGCGGTTGCGGGTGCAGTATTTGGTTGTTGTGCAGCAGCAATATTTGCTTGCGGAACATCGCTAGAAGCCGCAGTCGTTTGACCATTTGGTAAGTCGGCAGAAACATCATGCGCTACGACCGCAGCAGGCTGCGCTTTCGTAGGTTCTACATGACCATAATCTTTTTGCCACGCCAAAATGAGCAAATATGCGACGACAAACATGGCCCCGAGAATTGCAAACCTGGCCCATTGTTGCATATCTATTACCCCAAGTGGTTAGAGTGATGTTGGTTCGAAAAACGTTCACGCAAGGGTACAGCAACATGAAACGTTTGAGAATCTATTTGCTGAAATGAAATAAAACGAATTGCTTTTTTAGGCACAGGATCATAACCAAATCCTCCCCATGGATGGCATCGGCAAATACGCTTTGCAGCGAACCAACTACCCTTAAAAGCGCCATAGCTATGGATTGCTTCTAAGGAATACTGAGAACAAGTTGGAATATAACGACAACGAGGTCCAATGAGGGGACTAATCGCAACTTGATAGAAACGAATCAACCAATGCAATATACGAACCATTGGCTTTCTCTATTTTTGAGGAGAGGAAATTGCTGTTTTATGGTGCTTTTTAACAAGGCGTTGCAATTTCTGCCATGCAAATTTTAACTGCTCATGCAGTTCAGCATTGGAAATTGTGTCTATCCCCATTTTAGGCATGACGACAATATCTAATAATTCAATATTTTGCTGATTGAGGCGAAAACTTTCACGCGCCAAACGTTTTATTCGATTTCTTTCATGTGCACGGCGAACTTTTTTCTTAGCAACAACTATACCCAAACGGCTTTTAGGCTGTTCGGTAATTTTTGCTAAAAATAAGAAATGGGGTTGATGCACTTTAAAAAGCGCACCATCAAATACACCTTTGTAATCTGCAGCACAGCGGATTCTTACCTCTGGACTGAAACTATAAAGTGACATAACACCCAAATCGTATAACTTAACTATTTAATAAATTAAACAGTTAAGCTATGACGACCTTTTGCACGACGACGAGCTAATACTTGACGACCAGCTTTAGTAGCCATACGAGCACGGAAACCATGAACGCGTTTGCGCTTTAATTCAGATGGTTGGAATGTACGTTTCATGTTGAAACTCCAATGTTGATCTTTCTCTAAAGGTTCGCGATTGTATTGTGCATTGTTTATGCTGTCAATGAATATACGAAGTTGTTACTCTTTTTTTACATATTTAATTTTTTTATTGTTTTTGTTAAAAATGATATTTACAAATAAAACATGGCTAATCAAAGAATAAGTTATTGCTTTTTAAAATAATTAAGTTATCCATAAGAATACCCACAAACTTATCAACAGGTTTACCCATAGTTTATTGATTTATTCACAATTGTATCTCTATTTTTTGAATTTAAATTTAAAATAATGACTTATCCACAAATTTCTTTGAGCTTATTAATAA
The DNA here is from genome assembly GCF_030325485.1 of Acinetobacter sp. R933-2. Classification (NCBI taxonomy): domain Bacteria; kingdom Pseudomonadati; phylum Pseudomonadota; class Gammaproteobacteria; order Moraxellales; family Moraxellaceae; genus Acinetobacter; species Acinetobacter sp. R933-2. The sequence continues at coordinate 28,841 of NZ_JACAIJ010000024.1, read as the reverse complement.
ATTCAAATTTATAAATTTAAATTTATTATTATTAGTACTGCTTTTTTCTGAGGAAAAGTCATTTTTATCTTTATTAATTATATATTTATGCTGTGTATAACTTTGGATATTTCTTGTTGATAAATTGTGGGTAAGTTTTAGTTGTATTTTATCCACAGCTTATGTTAGAACTTATCCACAATGGATTTAAATTTAATTTTTATTGGTGGAGAGTGGTTTTTTTATACAATTCACTGTGAATTAATCATGACAGATGTGGATAACTTGGTTAGAATGGCGACCCCCAGCGTTATGGGTTATCTTTTTTAAACTTTGAATGGAAGGAGTTTCACATGCTTTGGACAGACTGCTTAACTCGCTTGCGACAAGAGCTCTCTGATAATGTCTTTGCCATGTGGATTCGTCCTTTGGTTGCAGATGAGACAAATGATACCTTAAGACTTTATGCGCCTAATCCTTATTGGACGCGTTATATTCAAGAGCATCATTTGGAACTCATTACTATTTTGGCAGAGCAATTGTCAGAAGGGCGTGTTTGTAAAGTTGAAATTTTAGTTGATTCTAGACCAGGTGCTATTCTTTCTGTGGCAGAACAACCAGCGACAACGACAGCAGCTTTAGAGACGACTCCTGTTGTTAACACTAAAGTGAAAAAAGAAAAAGAAGCCGAAGTTGTTGGTAATAAAAATTTTAAGAAGAAAGTTCTAAATCCGTTATTTACATTTGCTTTGTTTGTTGAGGGTCGCTCTAACCAAATGGCGGCAGAAACATGTCGTAAAGTTTTAACTCAACTGGGTGAATCTCAGCACAATCCATTATTTTTATATGGACCAACGGGTTTAGGTAAAACCCATTTGATGCAAGCAGTTGGAAATGCATTATTGCAAGCAAAACCGAATGCACGTGTGATGTATATGACTGCTGAAAGTTTTGTTCAAGATTTTGTTAGTTCTTTGCAAAAAGGCAAAGTTGAAGAATTTAAAAAAAATTGCCGTTCATTAGATCTGTTATTGGTCGATGATATTCATTTGTTGGCTGGTAAAGAAGCGAGTTTAGTTGAATTTTTCTATACGTTTAATGCTTTATTAGATGAGTCTAAACAAATTATTTTAACGTCAGATCGTTATCCAAAAGAGTTAACCGAACTTGATCCACGATTGGTTTCACGTTTTTCGTGGGGTTTATCTGTTGGAGTTGAGCCACCTGATATCGAAACACGAATTGAAATTTTGTTGAAAAAAGCTGAAAGCAATGGTGTTGATTTGCCTCGCAACTGTGCATTGTTTATTGCTCAACAAGTCGTTGCCAATGTGCGTGAGTTAGAAGGTGCATTGAACAAAGTAGTCGCTATTTCACGTTTTAAAGGGGCGACCATTGATCTGGATATTGTTCGTGAATCATTAAAAGATGTCTTAGCGATTCGAGCACGTACAATTAGCACTGAAAATATTCAGCGTGTTGTGAGTGAATATTTCCGTATTCCTCTTAAAGAATTAGTTGGACCTAAACGAACTCGTATTTATGCACGTCCACGTCAACTTGCAATGGGTTTGGCGCGTGAATTAACAGGAGATAGTTTTCCTGAAATTGGCATGGCTTTTGGTGGGCGTGACCATAGTACAGTGATGCATGCTTGTGAAAAAGTGCAAAGTTTATGCAATGAAGATCCTATTTTTAATGAGGATTATAAAAATTTAATGCGTTTACTTCAAAGCTAATTTTTGATCAAATTCTGCTCTTGCAATGCGGTATAATCTACCGCATAGTACAGGGCAAATAATATATTTACCCCCCATTTTTCAGTTGTAAAATTTAGAGGAATTCCACCGTGCGTTTGAAAATCGCGAAAGAAAGTTTGCTCAATGTTTTGTCTAATGTTGTAGGTGCTGTCGAACGTCGCCACACATTAAACATTCTTTCAAACGTTAAAATTCAAGCGACAGAACAAGCTTTGATTATTACAGGATCGGACTTGGAAGTGGAATTGGTCGCAAGTACAGCTCTTGCTGAGGGTGCTTGTATCCAAGCAGGGCAGACAACGGTACCCGCACGTAAATTAGTTGATATTTGTAAGTCTTTGCCTGCTGCTGCATTGATTGATTTACAGATTACTGAAGATCAGCGTTGTATTTTGAAATCGGGTAATAGTCGTTTTGTGTTAGGTACTTTACCTGCTGAAGATTATCCATTGTTAACGACTGAAAATACTCAGGGTACACATGTTCAAGTGACTGAGCGTGAATTAAAACGTTTATTTGAAAAAACGGCATTTGCTATGGCTGTGCAAGATGTACGTTTTTATTTGACAGGTACTTTGTTGGAAATTGACCAAAATCAGTTACGTGCAGTGACTACGGATGGGCATCGTTTAGCATTGTGTGAAACATTAGCAGAGTCAAATGCAACTCAATTAGTACAGGCAATTGTGCCACGTAAGGCTGTGGCTGAATTGCAGCGTTTGTTGAGCATTGAAGATGATAATTTAACGTTATTGATTGGGCGTGAGTTATTGAATGTCATGATTCAAGCACCAAGTCGTGATAAAGAACAGGGTGAAATTACTGTACGTTTTACCACTAAGTTAATTGATGGAAAATTCCCAGATTATCGTCGTGTTATTCCACGTGGTGGTGATAAAAATGTATTCATTACTCACGATGTATTTAAACAATCATTACAACGTGTTGCGATTTTAAGTAATGAAAAGCTACGTGGAGTTTTCCTGAATTTTAATGCAGATTCTTTACAATTACGTGCAAATAACCCAGAGCAAGATGAAGCAATTGAAGATTTAGCAATTCAATATAATAATACACCAATGGAAATGTCATTTAATGCACAATATATTTTAGATGTTTTAGGTGTATTAGATGGTGATGATGTATCTATGACGATGTCTGAATCAAATCAGTCGGTTTTGGTGCAAGATCCAAACCAAAACAATCAAACTTATGTTGTTATGCCAATGCGTGTTTAAGTTCAGCTTAGATCATTTCATCACATGCATATTACACGCTTAAATATACAACGTGTTCGAAATCTAAAAACGGTTGCACTCCACGAGTTGCAGCCGTTTAATGTTTTTTATGGCAAAAATGGTTCAGGTAAAACTTCAATTTTAGAAGCGATCCATTTGTTAGCAACAGGGCGTTCTTTTCGTACCCATATTCCCAAACATTATATTCAAAATAACAGTACAGATGCTTTGGTTTTTGCTCAATCTGCAACTGAAAAAATTGGCATGCAAAAATTACAAAGTGGTGAGCAGCTTATCAAGGTCAATGGTGACTCTGTTGCAACACAAGGACAGTTAGCCAAAATCTTACCTTTACAACTGATCGACCCACTGAGTACTGATATTATTGATCATGGAGCAAAACCTCGGCGTCAACTTTTAGACTGGTTAATGTTTCACGTGGAACCTGAGTTTTACCATGCATGGCAGTATTATTCACGTGCACTGAAACAACGCAATAGTTTGCTGAAAACCAAGCGTAATTTAAGTTTAGCTGAGCTTGAACCTTGGAATAAAATGTTAAGTGAATATGGTGAGATCCTGCACTCTCAGCGTCTTGAAATTGTGGAACAATGGAAAGTTTATTTGGCACAAGACCTGCAAGTTTTATTGCCTAATTTGAGTATTGAAATGGACTATAGTGCTGGCTTTCATGTAGAGCATGGTTTGGCACATGACCTGATCAATTATCATCAAAAAGATGTAGAGCGGCGTTATACTGAATATGGACCACACCGTGCAGATCTACGTTTAAAAACACCAACAGGAGATGCTGATGTTGTTCTTTCTCGTGGGCAAAAAAAGTTATTGATCATGGCATTAAAACTATCACAAATTGCCATGCTACATGCTTGTAATAAGGAAACTGTGGTATTATTAGATGATGTGACAGCAGAATTAGATTTAACTGCACAACAGCGTTTAATTGAACGATTAAGCCAACTTGGAAGTCAGGTTTTTTTGACCACATTGGACCAAGATTCAGTAAAAAAACACTTACATGATTTGTCGATTTCCTACCAATTATTCAATGTTGATAACGGTCAAGTTCAACTTGTTGTGCCATGATTTTTTTATTTTAAGCTAATTCTTAATAGACCTATTTTTCGCTAGGGAGAAACCATGAGTTCAGAAGATCAAATCGCTTCTCAAACAGAACCAACCACTGAAAAGGCTTATGATTCCTCTAGTATCAAAGTATTACGTGGTTTAGACGCTGTACGTAAGCGTCCGGGAATGTATATCGGCGATACGGATGATGGTTCAGGCTTACACCATATGGTGTTTGAAGTTGTCGATAATGCCATTGATGAAGCTTTAGCTGGTCATTGTGATGAAATTATTGTCACGATTCATGAAGATGAGTCTGTGAGTGTGTCTGATAATGGTCGTGGGATCCCAACAGATATTCATCCTGAAGAAGGGGTGTCAGCAGCAGAGGTTATTTTAACGATTCTGCATGCAGGTGGTAAGTTTGACGATAACAGCTATAAGGTTTCTGGTGGTTTACACGGTGTAGGTGTTTCTGTTGTAAATGCTTTATCTAGTAAGCTTGAGTTAACCATCCATCGTGCAGGTCATGTTCACCAACAAGAATATAAACATGGTGATCCTGTTTATGCTTTAAAAGTGATTGGCGATACAAACATCAGTGGAACGACTGTACGCTTCTGGCCAAGTGCTGAAACGTTTAGCCAGACGATTTTTAATGTTGATATTTTGGCACGTCGTTTACGTGAACTTTCATTTTTAAATGCAGGGGTACGTATTGTTCTACGTGATGAACGTATCAGTGCTGAACATATTTTTGATTATGAAGGTGGTCTGTCTGAGTTTGTAAAATATATTAACCAAGGCAAAACTCATCTCAATGATATTTTTCATTTTACGACTCAAACGCTTGAAACAGGCATCACTGTAGAAGTGGCATTGCAGTGGAATGATACGTATCAGGAAAATGTACGTTGTTTTACGAACAACATTCCACAAAAAGACGGTGGCACACATTTAGCTGGTTTCCGTGCTGCGTTAACACGTGGTTTAAACCAGTATATGGAAAGTGAAAATATCCTTAAAAAAGAAAAAGTTGCTGTTTCTGGTGATGATGCACGTGAAGGTTTAACTGCGATTGTTTCAGTAAAAGTACCTGATCCAAAATTTTCTTCACAAACCAAAGAAAAACTAGTTTCAAGCGAAGTAAAATCTGCAGTTGAACAAGCAATGAATAAAGCGTTCTCTGAATATCTTTTAGAGAATCCTCAGGCTGCAAAATCAATTGCAGGTAAAATCATTGATGCGGCACGTGCGCGTGATGCTGCTCGTAAAGCCCGTGAAATGACACGTCGTAAGAGTGCATTGGATATTGCTGGGCTGCCTGGAAAATTAGCAGATTGCCAAGAAAAAGATCCTGCATTATCTGAACTTTATTTAGTGGAAGGTGACTCTGCGGGTGGTTCGGCAAAACAAGGTCGTAACCGTAAAATGCAAGCGATCTTGCCGCTTAAAGGTAAAATTTTAAACGTAGAGCGTGCCCGTTTTGATAAGATGATTTCTTCACAAGAAGTCGGTACTTTGATTACAGCATTGGGTTGCGGCATTGGACGTGAAGAATACAATCCTGACAAATTGCGTTATCACAAAATCATTATCATGACCGATGCGGACGTGGATGGTTCACATATTCGTACGCTTTTATTGACTTTCTTCTTCCGTCAAATGCCTGAATTAGTGGAACGAGGTCATATTTATATTGCACAACCACCGCTGTATAAATTGAAAAAAGGTAAGCAAGAGCAGTACATTAAAGATAATGACGCTTTAGAAACTTTCCTGATTTCTAGTGCAATTGATGAATTAGAGTTACATATTAGTGCAGATGCACCTGCAATTCGTGGTGAAGCATTAGCAAATGTCATTGCTGATTATCAAACTTCACAGAAAAGTCTACAGCGTTTAACTGTACGTTATCCTGCGACTTTACTTGATGGTTTATTAGGTTTAGAAGCATTTAAACTTGACCAAAATCATGATCAAAATTATGTGAAAGAGTGGGGTGAAAACCTGCGTCTTGCGATTGAAACAGCACAAGCAAGTTTACGTCCTGAACTGAGTCTTGAAAGTTTTGAACGTGAAAATGCTGAGGGTGTTCGTTCGACGGTATATTTCCCACGTTTAACGATTTATGTACATAATTTGCCACATCATTATTTATTAGATGCCAATTTATTAGCATCAAGTGAATATATTCGTTTGTTGAAAAACTCAAAAAGCTGGTTCACTTTATTGGAAAATGGTGCATTTTTACAAAAAGGTGAGCGTAAAATTAACGTATCGACATTCCATCAAGTTTGGCAACAAATCATCTCTGACTCGCGTCGTGGCATGATGATTCAGCGCTATAAAGGCTTAGGTGAAATGAATGCAGAGCAGCTTTGGGAAACTACAATGGATCCTGAAAACCGTAATATGTTACAGGTCACAATTGATGATGCGATTGAAGCAGATCGTATGTTTGCATGTTTGATGGGTGATGATGTTGAACCACGTCGTGCATTTATTGAAGAAAATGCTTTGAATGCTGATATTGATGCTTAATTAAGTTTATCCCTGTTTAAATAACCCTAAATGATATATTTGGGGTTATTTTTTGCCTGTAATTTTGTATCAATCTTAGGATTATTTGTATATCTAAAATTATTTTATCAAAGTGACTTATTTCTATGTCAGTATTTATTTCATAGACAATAGTATATAAAACAAGAGGCTAGAATGATGGATAATCAATTAGAGCACACCCGAGATATTTGGGTAAATGCTTTTTTTACAGGAAATTATGATGTTCTTGCTCAGTATGAAGATGAGCATTTTAAAGTGATTTATGAAAAAGATGGACGTATAGAAGGGAATTTTACACGTTATGAAAAGATCGCTCATGCTGTGAAAAATGGTGTCTGGAAACCTCAAAAACCCAATGTAAAAAGTGAAGAATATGAGTTCAATCGTGAGCAAACTTTATGTATGGTTTTGATTCATTTAGAAGATAGTACGACAGTCATTCAGGAGCAATGGGTATATGAACAAGAATGGAAAATTACTGAACTGCGTTTTTTAAAAAGTTAATTTGACCGCTTTGTGTATAAATAGAGATAGGCTGTGGATAACTTTGCTGTTATCCGCAGATGTAGATTGACTTATACACAAGTGGATATTTCATTGTATTGGGTTGTTGTGCTGGAAATCTGAGTTGTGTTTTTTATTCTGCTTTTAGCTAAGATTTGATGACTGAGGATAACTTGGGTTTTATCCCTAAAAACTGTGGATAACTTTTTTCAAGTTGGGGAAAAGTCTAGTGTTATACACATCAAAGCGATGTATATAGATGGCATAGTTTATTGACATGTTTTAGATTAATCGATGGTACCGCGATAACCGACTTGTTGATCGCGTATGGTGTAATCTTCACAGCAATAAATTTCCTGATTACAAAAATCAACTGCATCTAATTGCATATAATCATCTTTATTTTTTACTGCCAAATAGTTTGATTTTTGCTGTTTAAAACACCCCATACTGCCCATTTGTGCTTGCCCATAAACACTATAATCTGCATATAAACAGCCATAACAGTTTTTAAAGCGATATTTTCCTTGAAATTGTCGTTGTATTTGATCAAATAAACCTTCAAAGTCGCTATGAGATGCTGAGTAGCATTGACCTGATAATTCAAAATCTAAGTGCACGCTATATACGGTTTGGTGCATTTCAATCTGTAAATTAGATTTACATTGGAAAATTTGCTGATTTTCAATTTCAATGATGGTTAAAGGGAGATTGATTTGCAGTTTATAATTGATCAGAGCATCTTTTGCCCAAGTAAATTGCTGAGCTTGGTCTTGGGTTAAAGTACTTGTATTGTGAATAGTTAAATCATCAAAATCAGTTGCGATAAAAGAAATATTACGGATTTTAAAACTTAAGAATTTGAAATTATTGATAATCCTTATAGGAACAGAGCCGAATATATCTGTATAGATACCATCATAATATTCTATTTTCATTTTTATGATGAGTGCAGAGAAAAGAGAAAGTAGTTTAGCACTACTTCCTCTTGGCTAAATGATTAATCTTCAAAAGAACTTTCTAATTCTTCTAATTCCATCATCAGTTCTAACATTTGCTCTTCAGCATGTTCTAACTTGGCTTTCGATTCAGTCTGTTCATTCATCAACTTGAGTAAGTCATCTTTACGATTTGCCTCATAAAGTGCGGTATCACCGAGTAAGGTTTCAATTTCAACAAGACGAGGCTGAATTTTACCAATTTGTGCTTCTATTTTTTCAATATTTTTACGAATTGGGCGACTCACCTCACGACGACGTGCCATTTCTTTGCGCTGTGCTTCTTTATCTAATTTTGAAATGGTTGGTTTGACTTGAACTTGTGATTGCACAGGTGCAGCAGGTTTTTGCCCTTGTTTGATTAAATCAAGACGAGCTTGGCGTAACCAGTCTGCATAGGCTGTCAAATCACCATCAAATTCACGGCTTTGCCCATTGTGAACTAAAATGAGTTCATCACAAACACTTGCAACCAATTGGCGTTCATGCGAAACCAATACCACAGCACCTTCAAAATCTTGTAATGCCATGGTCAGTGCATGACGCATATCTAAATCTAAATGGTTGGTTGGCTCATCGAGAATCAAGACATTTGGGCGTTTCCATACAATCAGTGCTAAAGCTAAACGCGCACGTTCACCGCCAGAAAAGCTTTCACTTGGCGTATCCATGCGTTCGCCACTAAAGCCAAAACTACCAAGAAAAGATCGAAGTGTTGCTTCACTAATTTTTTTGTCTGCAATACGAGCCAATTGTAGCATTGGGCTTGCAGTGCCATCTAAAGCATCCATTTGATGCTGCGCAAAATAACCAATATTGAGCAGTTCAGATTCTTTACGATGTCCTTGTATTAAAGCTAAATCACCGACAAGAGATTTGATCAGGGTTGATTTACCTGCACCGTTCATTCCCAATAAACCAATACGACTGGTTGGTGTAATTTGTAAATTTACATTGGTAATAATCAGTTTATTGCTATAACCAATATCGGCATGTTCAAGCTCAAGCAGTGGTGAACTCATTTTACTTGGTTCACGGAAACTAAAGGTAAAGGGTGTATCTACATGTGCAGCAGAGAGTTCTTGCATACGTTCAAGCTGTTTGATACGGCTTTGTGCTTGTTTGGCTTTGGTGGCTTGTGCTTTAAAGCGATCAATATATTTTTGCAAATGTGCACGTGTTTCAAGCTGTTTTTCATAGGCTTGTTGTTGTTGTGCTAAACGTTCGCTACGTGTGCGTTCAAAGGTTGAATAATTACCTGTATATAAAATCAATTCTTGATTTTCGATATGTAAAATATGATCTGTAATCGCATCTAAAAAATCACGGTCATGTGAAATTAAAATGAGTGTACCTTCATAGGCTTTGAGCCAGTCTTCTAACCATAAAATAGCATCTAAATCTAAATGGTTGGTTGGTTCGTCGAGTAGCAGTAAATCTGAACGACTCATCAATGTACGTGCCAGATTTAGGCGCATACGCCAACCGCCCGAGAAGCTTGAAACATCAAGTTGTGACTGATATTCAAAGAACCCTAAACCTGCCATTAACTGTGAAGCTTTTGCTGTTGCTGAATAGCCGTCGATTTCATCAAAACGACCATAGAGATGTGCAAGTTCATCATTATTCAGTTGTTCAGGGTGTTCAAGTTGATGTTGAATTTGCCAAAATTCTTCATCACCAGAAAGGACGAAATCAATTGCTTTCATATCCAAAGCTTTAATTTCTTGTGCCATATGTGCCACAGTCCAAACATCAGGACGATTTAGGCTACCATGATCTGATTCCATTCCGCCCAGTAAGGCTGAAAATAGCGTTGATTTACCAGCACCATTGACACCAGTTAAACCAATTTTCCAACCTGGATGGAGTTGCATCGATGCTTTTTGAAAAAGTACACGCCCACCGCGACGTAAAGAAAGTTGTTCTAGCTGAATCATGAATAAAAACTATACTGCAAAATGTATGCGCTATCTTAATAGATAAATGAGTTTGCACCAAAGAATAAAATATCCACAGCAAGTTTCTCAGTTTAAAATAAAAGAAATCATTTTATGCTTTCGTCTATAAAATGGTTAAAATTGTACATAAAGTATTGGTTTTATGATACAAATCACACTTATAAGTATTTTAATTGAGTTTTATAAATAAAAAACGTTGTAGGAGAAAATGATGCATAAAATAAATACACTAAGTTCTAGTGCCTTATTTTTATGTACTTTAATGGCATCAAGTTTAGTTGAAGCTAAACAAAATGTTTGTGTATTTGATTTGCTTGGAAAAGCAGGGGAATCTTATAAATTAATGGAGGAGTGGGCGCTTGCTTCAAAAAGTTGGGGAGCAAATGTTAATTTAGTTGCATATCGTTCAGAGGCACAAGCAGAGCAAGATTTTAAAACACAAAAATGTGATGCTGTTGCAATGACTTCAATGCGCTCACGTCAATACAATAAATTTGGTGGTTCTATTGATGCTTTGGGGGCTGTTTCTTCAAATGAAATTGCACATAAGGCAATTGTTTATGCTTTAGATAAGCGTAATGCGCGCCGTTTAGTCTCCACACAAAATGGTGTGAAATATGAATTAGCAGGAATCAGCCCTTTAGGTATTGCTTATATTTTTGTTCGTGACCGTGCGATTAATACATTATCGAAAGCCAAAGGTAAAAAATTTGCCTATTTACACTACGACGATGCACAAAAAATGGCAGTTCAACAAGTGGGTGCTATAGGTGTTCCTTCTGATATTTCAAATTTTGTTAAAAAATTTAATGATGGGCAAGTCGATGCAATTGCTGCACCTGTATATGCCTTTAGACCTTTAGAAATTTATAAGGGCTTAGGCGATAAAGGAGCAATGTTCACTTTTCCTGTTGTGAATGTGACGGCTGATCTGATTTTAAAATCAGACCAATTTCCATTGGGTTTCGGTGAAAAATCTAGAGCGTGGTCTGTACAGCAACTTCCTAAAATGTTTAAGAAAATTCAATATATGGAGGCTGATATTCCTGCTAAATACAAACTCACGATCTCCAAAGAAGATCAATTAACCTATCAAAGATTATTACGTGATGGACGAATTGAGCTTACAAAACGCGGTATTTATGATGTAGATATGATGACGGTTCTAAAAAGAGCACGTTGCACGGTTGATCGAACAAATTTTGAATGTTCACTTTCAGGCGAATAATCAATTTTTTAGATCAAACAGAAATATGATTTTTGAACGTTTGATTTTGATATTTGACCTCAAAAATCATATTTAAAAAACCAGTTGTCACAAGAGTAAATAACATGAGTTAAATCAAAAATTAATTTTATTATTAAGGGAATAAAAAAATGAAAAAAATAATCGGCGTTGCTTTAATGGCATTTATGTCATGGCAAACAAATACTGCTGTTGCGAAACAAAATGTATGCATATTCGATTTACTGGGTAAAGCAGGTGAATCTTATAAATTGATGGAAGAATGGGCATTGGCATCGAAGGAATGGGGTGCGAATGTAAATTTAGTGGCTTATCAATTTGAAGAACAAGTCGCAAAGGACTTCAAAACCAATAAATGTGATGCTGCGGCAATGACCACGATGCGTTCGCGAGAATATAACCGTTTTGGTGGTTCAATTGATGCTTTAGGAGGTATTCCAACCAATGATATTGCACGAAAAGCGATTTTATATGCGATGGATAAACGTAATGCAAAACGTTTAGTTTCAGAAAAAAATGGTGTGAAATATGAGTTAGTAGGAATTACTCCACTGGGTATTGCTTATATTTTTGTGCGAGACCGTTCAATCAATACTTTAGAAAAAGGTAAAGGTAAAAAATTTGCCTATTTACACTATGATGATGCCCAAAAAATGGCAGTTGAACGTGTAGGTGCCATCGGTGTTCCTTCTGAAATTTCTAATTTTGTGAAAAAGTTTAATCGTGGTGAAGTCGATGCAATTGCTGCACCTGCTTATGCGTATAAGCCCTTAGAAATTCATAAAGGCTTAGGGGCAAATGGTGCAATGTTTACTTATCCTGTGGTCAATGTGACTGCGGATTTGATTATTAAAGCAGATCAATTCCCAGATGGTTTTGGTTTAAAATCACGTGAATGGTCAGTTAAACAATTACCAAAATCTTTTAAAAATATTGAGCGTATGGAAGCAGAAATTCCTGCCAAATATAAGTTTGATGTCTCTAAAGAAGATGCGCTTCGTTATCAAAAATTATTAAGAGATGGGCGTATTGAGCTGACTCAAATGGGCGTTTATGACCCAGTGATGATGTCTGTTTTGAAAAGAGCGCGTTGTACAGTAGACCGCACAAACTTTGAATGTAGTACGACAGGTGAATAAGTGACTAAAATAAAGATGATCTTTTTCATATAAAAAGCCATCTATTCGATGGCTTTTTAAACTGAAGTGAAAGTATTAATCTACAAATGTCACTTTAGCAATGGCTTTTTTACTTGCCTGAATGATCAGCGTACCGTTTTCTTTCACCATATAACCTGCATCAACAACTTCCCAATCGACTTTCACGGCTCCACGTGAAACAGCATCTTTTGATTGCGCTGAATTTTTGGTTAAGCCCGCTGCTCGCAAGATAGAAATAATAGACACTTCACCACCAAACTCAGCACGTGAAATAGTCACTTCAGGCGTACCTTCAGGCAATTCACCTTCAGTAATCAGGTTACCTGCACCTTTGTGTGCATGTTCAGCTGCTTCCGCACCGTGAAAACGTTCTACCAACTCAAGTGCAAGAATTTTCTTGATGTCTTGTGGATTACGCCCTTCAGCCATTTCTTTCAATAAAACTTCAATGTCGTCCATTGATTTAAAGCTGAGTAACTCAAAATAACGCTCAATCAGGCTGTCAGGCATAGACAGTACTTTTTGGTACATTGCGCCTGGTGCATCAAACACACCAATATAGTTACCCAAAGATTTAGACATTTTATTGACGCCATCTAAACCTTCAAGAATCGGCACAGTGATACACACTTGCGCTTCTTGATTATAACGACCTTGTAAAGTACGACCCATTAACAAGTTAAAGGTTTGGTCTGTACCACCAAGTTCTACGTCTGCTTCAAGTGCAACAGAGTCATAACCTTGTACTAAAGGATATAAAAACTCATGAATCGCAATCGGTTGATGGTTGTTATAACGGTTAGTGAAATCGTCACGTTCAAGCATACGTGCTACAGTTTGCTGTGAAGCCAGTTGAATTAAATCAGCAGCAGTTTTGCTTGCAAACCATTCAGAGTTAAAACGAACTTTGGTTTTATTTGGATCAAGAATTTTAAAGACTTGTTCTTGGTATGTTTTTGCATTTTCTAAAACTTGTTCACGTGATAATGGTGGACGTGTTGCACTTTTACCTGTTGGGTCACCAATCATCGCGGTATAGTCACCGATCAGGAATGTCACGTTATGACCAAGATCTTGAAAAGTTTTTAGCTTATTAATCAGAACAGTATGTCCAAGATGAAGATCAGGTGCAGTTGGGTCAAAACCTGCTTTAATATTCAAAGGACGATTTTCTTTGAGTTTCTTTAATAAGTCCTCTTCAGAAATAATCTCGTGTGTGCCTCGTTGGATGAGGGCAAGTTGTTCTTCCGCTGGCAGGAAATTAGACATCACAAAATCCAATACATCAGTTATCTCATTTGTGCGATATACTAACATTTTTTCAGCACAATGCAGGCGAAGAATAACGCATGACAACAATCTATATTGGCATAATGACAGGAACAAGCATGGATGGTGTCGATTTTGTCGCAGCTTCATTTGATCCTTTACAGATTCATGCCACTTTGACTGTGCCATTTGAGCCTGACTTACGTGCTGAACTGATGGCGTTGACTTTGCCCGATGACAATGAAATTGATCGTATGGGCAAAGCTGATGTTGAACTGGCAACCATGATTGGTAATGGCGTCAATCAACTGATCGAAGAAAATCAATTGGATCGTTCACAGATTAAAGCCATTGGTTCACATGGGCAAACCATTCGCCATCGTCCTGAACATGGATTTACCTTACAAATTGGTGATCCCAATATCATCACTGAAATCACGCAAATTCCTGTGATTTCAGATTTTCGTCGTCGTGATATGGCAGCAGGTGGGCAAGGTGCGCCTTTAGTCCCTGCATTTCATCAGGCATTATTTCAACATTCAAGTATTCATCGGGTGATTCTGAACTTAGGCGGTATCGCCAATGTCAGCATGTTACCTGCGGGTAAACCTGAAGAAGTCTATGGTTTTGATACAGGACCTGCCAATATTTTGATGGATGCATGGTGCCATCGTTATACAGGTCAGCCTTATGATGAAAATGGCAACTGGGCAGCGTATGGGCAACCGATTCGTAGCTTGCTAGACCGCTTACAGGCACATGAATATTTCTCTAAAGAACCGCCAAAAAGTACAGGGCGTGAGGATTTTAATCTGGAATGGCTGGATGAGCAGATTGCAGATTGGCGCAATGACCTTGAATATGACGAACTTGAAGATACGCCTGAAAATGTTCAAGCCACGCTTATGAAGTTAACCACGCGTGCGATTAAAAAAGCCATTTACCGTTCACCATTGGACACAGGTGAAGTCTATGTTTGTGGTGGCGGTGCATATAATTCGCATCTCTTGGAACAACTTCGTTGGCGTTTGCGTAAACATAATTGGTCCGTACAAACCACCTCGGCATTGGGTTTAGCCCCAACTTGGGTCGAGGCAACCGCATTTGCATGGCTAGCCATGCGTTTTGATCAACGGCTGAGTGGTAATTTGCCTGCGGTAACAGGTGCCCAAGGTGATCGTATTTTAGGAACAATTACAGCAGTATAAGTAGATGGGTTAAAGAGGTTGGATAATTGTCAAACAATCATCGACCTGTTTAGCCCTTAGACTGTCCTGTTCAGCCGTTTTAAACTTTATCAGAAAGCATCAAGATCAATAAAAATTAAAATTGAGGTCATCATGGGTTTAGATATCAAAAACCAACGCATCGAATCCTTTCAACGAGAAAATCTGAGTTTTGATGTCATCGACACAGGTCCTTTGCATGGACAGATTTTTGTGTTGCTACACGGATTTCCTGAAACCAATAAAAGCTGGCGTGAAACTTCCGAAATTTTAAATGCTCAAGGCTATCGAACTTTGGCGGTCAATCAGCGTGGTTATAGTTTGGCTGCACAACCGCAAAAACGCCGTGATTATCGTAGTTCAGCTTTGGTAGAAGACGTAAATGCGTTACTTGATCTGATTCAGCAGCCTGTTTATCTGATGGGGCATGATTGGGGTGCTGTGGTGGCATGGGAAGTTGCACAGCGCTATCCTGCCAAAATTAAGCACCTGATCACGATTTCTGTGCCACATAAAGCAGCATTTATCAGAGCCATGCTCAGCAGCAACCAATTATTTAAATCTTATTATATGGGATTGTTCCAGCTGCCTAAAATTCCTGAACTATTATTTGAAAAATTACCAAAAATTGGGCAAGCTTTATTAAAAGATTCAGGCATGACTGCACAACAGCTCAATGATTTTCAGCAGGAAATTGTGCAGGAGAAGCGTTTAAGTTCAGCCCTGAACTGGTATCGTGCGATTCCTTTTAGTTCCAGTAAAAACTTAACTCAGGCAGTGACTGTGCCCACCTTATTTATCTGGGGTAAACATGATTCAGCCATTGGTGCAAAAAGCGTTGCGTTTAATAAACACTACGTCAAAGCACCCTATAAAGAAGTGATTATGGACGCAACCCATTGGATTCCTGTGCAAAATGCAAAAGCACTTAGCCAATATGTGCTTGAAACCATTGCTTAAAATATTACGCTTTTAATACTTTGTGGATGAGTGAATGGAGATAGCAAAGTTGATATTTTCATTGGAGAAAATATATTTGTCGAAAACATTTTTATTTTATTGACTCATTTTAGGGATTTCATCGCATTTAATTAAACTGAAAAGTTTGATCTTGAATATACTTCAATCCATTGATGTCAAAAAAGCAGGTCATGATTTATGCAATTTAATTCTATCTCACCCATTCCTGAAGATGATGAAGAGCTACATTTACCTGAATTGGTATATTGGTCTTCTTTGGGGGATTTTGAACAAGTCAAGAAATGTTTGGCTGATGGCACAGATGCCAACACAACGGACGATGAAGGTTATAGTGCATTGCAGGCAGCAGCAGAAAATGACCAATTGGAAGTCGTAAAATTATTACTTCAACATGGTGCTGATCTTCAATATAAAGCAGCTTATACCGCTTTAGAACTGGCTGAAATGGCAGGTCATCAAGAGATCGTTGCTTATTTAAAAAGTTTATAAGTGGACAATTTAAAACAGCAATAAAAAAGAAAACCCCATCTTCCTGATGAGGTTTTCTTTGTATTGGTTAGTTAGATCTGACTCCTGTCGAATCTCACGTTCCTGATGCTCAGACCAATTATTGTTGTTTTATGTCTGGGAAACTTCCTGTTCCCTATGAATATAGAATAAGGATTTTGATGTTGTAGAACTAGAGGAAAATTACTGTATTCTGTGTACGTTATTTCCTACAAAAATGAAACATAAAAAAGCAGATCCTAAGATCTGCTTTTACATTGAAGGGATATATTTGCAAATTAGAAGTGGGCATCTAAACCGATATAAGGACCTTTAAATTCAAACTTCATATCACGTTTATCTAGATCACTCAGTTCAATGTTCATGACACGATAGCCAACTTTAGCACCAACATCGAGTAAAATGCTTTGCACAAAGTTATACTGAACTTCGGCTTGTGCATCAGTAATTTTCACGTCGTTTACGTTGGTATAAGTTGCTTCAGCTTTTGCACTTAAACCTGTAAATGGTAGTTTGACTCCTGCTTCTGCATAAACAATCGGCGCATATTCATCAACATCAAAGCTTGTACCGAATTGTTTAACATCACCATTTAAGCGCGTTGCACCAACACCAACATCGGCTTTCACAACATTGTCTAAAATTTCGTAATATAAAATAAAGTCAGTATGATCAAGATTTAGATCAGTTTTTGTTAATGCATCAGTGTCGGTTTCTGTATCTAATTTTGTATATTTTACTTTGACATTTGGAATCACAGGAATTGGATGTTCAAAAGCAACAGAAGCTTGAACAGTACCTGTGCGGTCTAAATCTTGATCCGCTAATTTTTTCTCATCAATATTGGCTTTGCCATCAATATTCCAATAACTGATATCACCTTTTAAGCCAATAAAGTCAGCTTGTGCAAATGAACTTAATCCTAAAACTGCAAGAAACAGGGGTAATTTTACTAACTGCATAACATCCTCTGGCTGAAAATACGTATTTTTTGGCATGATTGTTACTTAAATACATTTCATAGTTATAAAAACTGAAGGCATGATATAGGGGTTTCAGCCATTTTGCATTATCAGAATAGAGATAAAAGGAGATAAGTTATGGCAGTATTGGAATTTCCATTATATGTTGCAGGCAAGCCAGTAAAAACAGAACAATGGTTAGAAGTAAACAATAAATTTAGTCATGAAGTTTATGCCAAAGTTGCATTGGCAGATGAAAAAACCTTAGAAAAAGCAATAAGTTTGGCTGTTAAAGCGGAAAAAGAAATGGCAGCTTTGAAGCCATTTCAAAAACAAAAAATTCTTTTACATTGTGTACAGCGTTTTCAAGCATTGCGTGAAGAACTGACCGAATTACTTGTTATAGAAGGGGGAAAGCCAAAAAGTGCAGCATCAGCTGAAGTTGAGCGCCTCATTAATACTTTTCAAATCGCTGCGGATGCTGTCACACAGCTAGAAGATGGACGTTTAATGCCACTTGCAGTGACACCCGCAGCAGCAGCATTTCGTAGCATGATTCAATATGTGCCTATTGGTGCAGTATCTCTCATTAGCCCTTTTAATTTTCCATTAAATTTAACAGCACATAAAATTGCTCCCGCAATCGCAGCAGGTTGTCCTTTTGTTTTAAAACCTGCCAGTTTAACACCGATTTGCGCACTTAAAATCGCTGAAGTTTTGGCTGAAACAGACTTACCCAAAGGTGCATTTTCAGTTTTACCATGCCCACGTGAACACGCTGATGTTTTAGTGACAGATGACCGTTTTAAACTGTTAAGTTTTACAGGTTCCGATGTAGTGGGTTGGGACATGAAAGCACGAGCAGGACGTAAAAAAGTCACTTTAGAGCTCGGTGGAAATGCTGCGGTCATGATCGAGCCTGATACAGAAATTACAGATGGATTGGTTGATCGTATTATTGGTGGGGCATATGGGCATGCAGGGCAAGTTTGCATTAGTGTGCAACGAATCTTGATTCATGCTGATATTTATACCGAACTCAAGAAAAAATTAATTGCGAAACTTAAAAAAATTAAAGCTGATGATCCTGCTTTAGTCAGTACCTTAGTTGGTCCTATGATTAAAGAAACAGAAGCGTTACGTTTGAAAAAATGGGTCGATCAGGCAGAGAAAAAAGGTGCCAAAGTATTGATTGGAAATACACTTAAGGGGGTAATGTTTGAACCTACTTTATTGGAAAATGTCGATGAAAGCCTAGATATTTACCAAAATGAAGCTTTTGGTCCTGTGGCTATTTTAGAAAAATATAAGGACTTTGAAAAAGGTATTCAGATCATTAATAAAAGCCGTTTTGGCTTACAAGCAGGTATTTATACGCAAAACCTAAGCAAAATGTTATATGCATGGGATCATTTACATGTTGGCGGTGTCATCATTAATGATATTCCAACATTCCGTGTTGATAATATGCCTTATGGTGGCGTCAAAGACTCTGGCTTAGGGCGAGAGGGTATTCAGTCTGCAATTCGTGATATGCAAGAAGAACGTTTGCTTGCCATTAAACAATAAAATTGATGACTTTGATAAAGGGGTTTCGACTTCTTTATCAATGGTCTATTGAGGAATAATAACGTGATAAAACCAATTTTAAAATTTTTTAGTTTTGTATTTTTACTGAGTACTTCAGCATTTTTATGGGCATTTCAGCCTATGCAGTTGGTGGATGATGCGCGGTCACAAATTTGGAAAACATTATATTACGACCCTGCTTATACACAACTTACATATCCTATGGGAGATGTGCCTCTGGTGAAGGGCGTTTGCACAGATGTCGTGATTCGTGCATTACGACATCAAGGCATAGATTTACAACAACGCATTCATGAAGATATGAAAGCAAATTTCAAAAAATACCCACAAAAATGGGGCTTAAAAAATACAGATAAAAATATTGATCATCGTCGTGTTCCCAATATCATGACTTATTTTCAGCGACAAGGTTATGCTGTGAACGACCAAAACTTTAAAGCAGGCGATATCGTAACATGGGATTTAGGCAAAGGTTTGGTGCATATTGGCATTATTTCAAATAAAACAACGATGCTAAATAAAGTCCCTTTAGTCATTCATAATATTGGTCATGGAACACGTGAAAATGATATTTTATATGAATATAAAATTACAGGACATTATCGCATTCCTAGTACCGTAAAATAACCATGAATAAAATAGATATTTGTAGAGGATGAATAGGCAATAAAAAAGTAAAGATTAAGTTAAAAATGATTATTCTAAAGTCGAATTTAGTGTAGAAATTACAGTAAAAGGCAAGGAAAACAGGTATTGTTGCGCCATTAAACAGTTTTTTTTTAAGATTTTCTTTAAGCAAGAAATTCATAACCAAGAACTGGTTTGAGATAACAACAAAGCACTCACAAGGTGCCGTTTTATTCAAACAACAAAGAATTTAGGAATTGGTCACTTTTTTGTACGCAAAAGACAAAGACAACATGCGGCAATTGAGTGCTCACGGATTTAGGTATTTTCTATGTCAGATAATCGTGAAAGCTGGTCAGCACGATCAGGCTTTATTTTAGCGGCGATTGGTTCAGCCGTGGGTTTAGGTAATATTTGGCGTTTTCCTTATGTTGCTTATGAAAATGGTGGTGGTGCATTTTTAGTCCCTTACTTGATTGCAATTTTTGCAGCAGGTTTACCATTACTATTTTTAGACTATGCAGTGGGTCATAAGTATCGTAAAGCACCACCAACTGCGTATAAAAAATTAATGAATAGTGAAGCATTAGGTTGGTGGCAAGTGATGGTTACACTGGTCATCGGAATCTATTATGCAAGTGTTTTGTCATGGGCTGGCAACTATATGTATTACTCCATTGGTCAACAATGGGGCAGCAATACAGAAAACTTTTTCTTTAAGACCTATCTGCAAAATGGAGAAGGTTTGGCTTTAGGTTTTGTACCCACTTTATTTTTTGGTTTAGTCATTGTTTGGGTTGTGGTGATGTTCATCCTCTATGGGGGAGTGCGTCGTGGTGTGGAACTTGCCAATAAAATCTTTATGCCTTTATTGGTCATTTTATTCACGATATTGGTGATTCAAGCGCTACGTCTTCCGGGTGCGGCAGAAGGCTTAAATGCATTCTTTACACCCAATTGGGGGGCAATGATGAGTTATAAGGTATGGTTGGCAGCCTTTGGTCATATCTTCTTTTCATTGTCTGTTGGTTTCGGGATCATGCTGACCTATGCATCGTATTTAAACAAAAAAGCCAATATGACAGGTTCAGGCGTTGTGGTTGCATTAGCCAACTCATCATTTGAAATTTTAGCAGGAATTGGCGTCTTTGCTGCTCTTGGTTTCATGGCACAAAGTTCAGGTGTTCCTGTAAAAGATGTGGTTTCAGGAGGAATTGGTTTAGCCTTTATTGCATTCCCGAAAATCATTTCAAGCATGGGTTCAGGCGGGGATTTATTTGGTTTCTTGTTCTTTGCTTCACTTGTGGTTGCTGGGATCACTTCGATGGTGAGTATTTTACAAGTACCGATTGCAGCGTTCCAAGACAAATTTGGCTGGTCTAAAAATAAAGCTGTGACCATTATTGGTGGAATTTCTGCGGTGATTTCAACGCTGTTATTTTCTACACATAGTGCAATTACCTTTGTTGATATTATTGATTATTTTGCCAACAATATTGGGATTGTCGGTGGTGGTTTATTATCAATTATTTTGGTGTCTTGGTTACGTCGTCCATTGATGCAAACACTTCAAGCACATGTGAACCAATATTCAAGTATTAAATTAGGAACGGGCTGGAATTTCCTATTAACAGTCATTACGCCATTGTCTTTACTCATCGCTTTATTGCTCACCATTAAGGCTGTGATCACAGATGGTTATGGTGGATATCCTGCTGCAATATTATGGTTAGTCGGTGGTGCTGTATTGGCATTCTTTGTGCTGGGTGCAGTGATTTTAAGTATGATGAAAGACAAAACATCGGAGGAAAATTAACATGAATACATCTGCGATTATCATGATGATTTTATCAATTGTTCTGCTTTGGGGTGGTCTTATTGTTGCCACTATTCATCTTATTAAAAATCCAGATGAGGCAGAAGACTAACGCTGTATTGTCTTTACTCATTGTATGAAAAAAATGCCCGATATGATCATCGGGCATTTTTTTATTGTGTTTTAAGCAGACAAATATTTATGCAATTTTCTGAATCTTACAATAATAAAAGCCATCACCGAAACCCGTTTCAGGTAATAACTGACGACCATGCGTTTGAGTTAAACCCCATTTTTCCTCAATTTTAATCTCTTGTGCATCTGCATTTTCAGCAAAAAAATCAATCATTTGCTGTTCATTTTCAGCTTTTAAAATCGAACATGTAATGTAAAGCAAAGTACCGCCAACTTTAAGTTGTTGCCACATTTGATTTAAAATTTGTTTTTGCAATTCAACTGTTTTTTGAATATCAGTTGATTGGCGTAAGACACGAATATCTGGGTTGCGACGCATAACGCCAATTGCTGAACATGGTGCATCTAATACAATACAATCCACTAATTCAGGGCTGACCCATGTTGTTGCATCTGCTGTTAAAATCTCAACTTCAGTCACATCATTTAAAGCCAAACGTTCTAAGTTTTCAGAAACACGTAAGAGACGTTTTGCATCTTGATCTAGAGCAATCAGCTTTTTAGGCTGAAAATGCTCTAAAATATGCGCAGTTTTTCCACCGGGTGCGGCACAAGCATCGACAACAATTTTGCCATTTAAGTCAGGCAATAATGTTGCACAAAGTTGAGCGTGTTCATCCTGAACAGAAAAACCACCCTCCTCGAAACCGGGTAAATGGGTGATATTGGTGTTTTGTTCAAGCACGATACCTACTTCAGACAAATCACATTCATGTGCTTTGATATCTGCCTCATCTAAAATTTCAAGATATTCATCACGGCTAACTTGGCGTTCATTCACTCGTAAAGTCAAAGGCGCACTTTGTTTTAAGTTATGGCAAAGTTCCTGAACATCTTCAGACCAGTCTTTCTTTAAGCGTTTATATAGCCAGCTTGGTAAACCATGTGCTTCTTCTAGTGCAGCTTGAAACTCAGGTGTTTCACGTGAAACACGGCGCAAGATCGCATTGACTACACCGCCCATGGCTTCATAACCGAGTTGCTTGGTCGCTGTTACTGTTTCTGAAATTGCTGCATGAGCAGGAATTCGAGTGCAGAGTAACTGGTATAAACCAAGATAGAGGCAAGTTTCAATTGAAGGGTTATTTAAAGGCTTATTGAGTAAAGGTAAGGTAATGGCTTTTAGCGCATACCATTGACGTAATGTACCCAAAACCAATTCATGAAATAAAGCACGATCTCGTTCTGTGACTTGCTCTAAATTTTGATGTAAAAAACTATTTAAAGATTTTCCATCTTGTACAGAAAGTAAAGTGCGAACCACTTGAGCACGTAAATTCACCATTTGCTTAGACGCGTGATGTTGTTGGCTCATGCGAAAATATGTCCTATGTTTAACTTTTGAGTTTGAATGATTTGTACAGCATTTAGAGCTTTACCGCCCGGCCATTGTAATTGAGTGATACAAACCGCTTTCTGATCACCACAAACCACATGTACACCATGTTGATCAATTGCAACCACTTCGCCTGCAACCGCATTATCTGTATTTACATCAGACAATGATGAATTCCAGACACGCAAATTATTACTTTCATCTATAGGCGTAAAAGCAACAGGCCAAGGGTTAAATGCTCGAATATTACGATCAATTTCTACAGCAGATTGAGCCCAGTTAATTTTTGCTTCAGCTTTTGAGAGCTTATTTGCATAAATCGTTAAAGCTTCGTCTTGTACTTCACGTTTTGCTAAATATGTTTGTAAAATACTTTCAGATGCCAATACTGTACAAATCGCTTCTGCACCTTGTAATGCAAGTTTGTCATGTAAAGTTGCTGATGTATCCGTTGCTTCAATTGGGCAAACTGTTTTTAACATCATATCGCCAGTGTCTAGACCAGCCGCCATTTTCATAATCGTCACACCAGTTTCTACATCACCTGTAGAAATAGCACGTTGAATGGGTGCTGCACCACGCCAACGTGGTAACAAAGAACCATGAATATTAAGACAGCCATATTTTGGGGTGTCTAAAATGGCTTGTGGTAAAATTAAGCCATAAGCTGCAACCACCATGACATCGGCATTGAGTTCTGCCAATTGTTTTTGTGCAGCCAAACCTTCCTCTGTAGAAGACTTAAAATTTAAAGGTTGATAAACAGCTAAGTGATGTTCCAGTGCGAGTTGTTTGACCGCAGAGGCTGTGATTTTTTGCCCACGTCCCGCTTTACGATCTGGTTGTGTGTAGACAGCTACAATTTCATGATCAGTTTTTAAGAGTGCGTTGAGTGCATGGGCTGCAAATTCGGGTGTACCTGCAAAAATGATTTTCAAGATTGAAGCTCTAAAAAAAATTAAAAAGAAGTATAGCAAAGCTAGCCCAAAGCAGACTCTTTTAATAAATTTTAATAAAAAAATAAAAAAAATGTAAATGTGAAAAGACTTAATATTACAAATAAGAATTGCTTCATTGAAAAAATAAATAAAATCAATATCTTGTTTTTTAAATTTTATCATTTGTAAGAAAAATTAATCAATTTTATGTGATTGTTAATGTTTTGAATAATAGTAAATTTTTGATTAATATGATTGAATATTACGCAGTGAATATAAAAATGCGATACAAGGGTTGTAATAAGAGCGATAGTGTGAAAAAAGTCGCATAATTTTGTTGATTTTTGACGCCATTCGTTATTTAATTGTAATTAATTTTGTGTGTTTTATGTGCACTTTTGAAAGAATACTAAAAAATTTCTAAGTGCCACCCTAAGAGGAATATCTAATGAATAAGATTTACAAAGTGATTTGGAACGCAACCTTAGGTACGTGGGTGGCAGTGTCTGAGATTGCAAAAGGAAAAACAAAATCATCAACTGCTCAGGTTACAACCTCTGAAACCATTTTGACGGATGAAGAACAAAAAACTCAATTTTTCAAAATGACCAAAATGGTGTCCTACCTGATTTTAGCGACAGGGACGATGACCACTGCATTGACTCATGCGGGTGCAGGTATCTTCATTAATGATGGTACTGATACTGCTTGTACTTGGACATATGACCAAGGCGGCTATAACTTAATGGGTAACTATAGTGGTACTAACTCCACAACTGGATTTGGTAGTAATGTGGTATCAACATCTAATGCTACAAATACGCCATCAAATGCAAACTTAGGTGGAAATGCGAACGTAACGTGTGTCGCAACTGACCGTTCTACACAGACAGGGCGTGTATTATTTTATGGAAATGGCACAGGTTCAAATAGCTTAACACTAGGTGGGGACCTTTACGCTAACGGTGGTAACCTTGGGCTTGGTGGTGGTCAG
Organism: Acinetobacter sp. R933-2; assembly: GCF_030325485.1. Taxonomy (NCBI): domain Bacteria; kingdom Pseudomonadati; phylum Pseudomonadota; class Gammaproteobacteria; order Moraxellales; family Moraxellaceae; genus Acinetobacter; species Acinetobacter sp. R933-2. The sequence goes on along the minus strand of NZ_JACAIJ010000024.1, from coordinate 3,900 downwards.
AGTGGTGGAAATGGAACGACAACTGCCAAAGGCTCTATGCGTATTGGTGGTGGTGTTTCTGGCACTAATAACGCAACCGCAGCTGGAACTTTAGGTGCTGTTTCTGGTCAGTATGCAGTTGCAATTGGTGGTGGGGAAACCAATGCTAATGCGACTGTGGCTTCTGGTGAGAAATCAGTTGCATTGGGTTATAGTACTAAGGCTACAGGGACTCAATCCATTGCAATAGGCGATAGTGGTAATGCAGCTGGATTAAGAACGACAGCCATTGGAGCTGACACCTATGCAGCAGGAACAGCATCTATTGCAATTGGTGGTGCACAAAATCCTAAACTAGCAAGTGGTGCTATAGGTAATCAAGTAGTAGGTTCTAGAACCTTAAGTATTGCAACAAATAGTGCAACTAAGTTTACAGGAAGTACAAAAGGTTCTTCAGGACAGTTTGATTTTGATTTAACAATTGCCAATGGTGTTGCAACAGGCGGTACATATAAAACGGCAACGAGTGGTGTAACAAAAACTTTAGATGCAGCAGCAGCACAAACTTTATATCAGACTTTGATTACAGGAGCAGCAGCAGCAGGTTCAGGTTTTGGTCAAGGTATTGCAATGGGGTCATCGGCTCTTGCATTAACAACCCAATCAGTTTCTATTGGCGCAGACTCCCAAGCATTAGGTGAACAGTCTACAGCATTGGGTGCAAATACTCGAGCACATGGTGATGCATCGGTTGCCATTGGTGGTGATGACATCACTGCTATTACAAATATACAAGCCAATAAAGACCAGTTTAAAACATTAACAGGTAATGATTTATCTGGTGCTTATGTTGCTACTGAAAGCTCTGGTGGTGCTGCGGTTGCAATTGGTGCAACAGCAACAGCAAAAGGTAACTTTGCTACTGCAATTGGTATGACAGCGACTGCTGGTGGTGCTGGTGGTGTGGCTATTGGTGCAACATCTGTAGCTTCTGGCGATGGATCTATGGCAATGGGTCTAAATGCAAAAGGGGTGGGTAAACAATCTCAAGCATTAGGGACAGCAGCACAAGCTTTGGCGGAGAACTCAACAGCTTTGGGTACAAAAGCAATTTCGCAAGGAACTGATGCAGTTGCAATTGGTGTTGGCGCAGTTGCAGGTACAAGTACAACGGTAGGAAATGAAGCAGTCGCGATAGGTAGTGATGCAAAAGCACTTGCAACAGGTTCTATTATTGTTGGTGGTAGCTCAAGTATTTCGGCAGCAGGAACAAATTCAGTTGCAATTGGTAATAATATTACGGTAACTAACCAAAACAGTGTTGTTTTGGGTGCAAACTCTATTGATAAAGCAAATGTTCAGCATTCAAATCAAACTGTAAATGGAATTAAATATAATTTTGCTGGTACTTCTGTTGGGGTTGTAAGTATTGGTGCGGTAGGTGCAGAACGTCAAATTGTTAACGTTGCACCTGGGGAAATTTCAGCAACAAGTACAGATGCGATCAATGGTTCACAGCTTTATCAAACCAATACAGCATTAGAAACTGCAAACAAAAGTCTTGCTGATGTTGATTGGTGCGCAAGTGAATACCAATCCTAATGGTACAAGTTCAATAGTTGCACCAACTTTTAATGTAAATGGTAAAAATTATACCAATATTAAAAGTGCTTTAGATACATTAGATAATGGTTGGAATGTTAAATCTGATGCTAATCCAGCACAAGCAGTGAAAACTGGTGATACAGTTGATATCGGTCTTGCAACAGGTGAAAATAACTTAACTGCGACACAAACTGCATCAAATGGTACAACAACTATTGATTTTGCTTTAAAGAAACAACTTGATCTAGGTGCGGCAGGTAGTGTTACAACAGGCGCTACAAGTATTAATAATATAGGGATAAATACGCCTCAAGTAAAAATAGGCGATGTAACAAATAATACGGTATTAACAAGTACAGCAAATGGTCTCGATGTTGGTGGTGATAAAATCACGAATGTTGGCAAAGGTGATGTGTCTGCAGCATCAACAGATGCGATCAATGGTAGTCAGTTAAATGCAGCACAAGGCAGTACAAGTAGTATTATTGGTGGTGGTGTAACCAATAACGCAGGAAACTTGAGTGGTCCATTCACTACCAATGGCAGCAGCTATAACACCATTGCTGAAGCAATTGCAGACCAAGCGAAGAAATCGAAAACGACAGTAACGCAAGGTGAAAACATTGTTGTAACTTCAGGGACTAATGCTGATGGTTCTGCGAATTATCAAGTCGCAACGGCGAAAGATGTTAACTTTGATAAAGTGACTGTTGGTAATGTAGTCACGGATGGCGCAACAGGCAAAATCAGTGGCTTAACTGCAGGAGATGTCTCTGCAAGTTCAACAGATGCCATCAATGGTAGTCAGTTAAATGCAGCACAAGGCAGCACAAGTAGTATTATTGGTGGTGGTGTAACCAATAATGCAGGAAACTTGAGTGGTCCATTCACGACCAATGGAAACACCTATAACACGATTGCTGAAGCAATTGCAGACCAAGCGAAGAAATCAAAAACCACTGTGACTCAAGGTGAAAACATTGTTGTAACTTCAGGTACTAACGCTGATGGTTCTGCGAATTATCAAGTCGCAACGGCGAAAGATGTCAAGTTCGATAAAGTGACTGTTGGTAATGTAGTCACTGATGGCACAACAGGCAAAATCAGTGGCTTAACTGCAGGAGATGTCTCTGCAAACTCAACAGATGCCATCAATGGTAGTCAGTTAAATGCAGCACAAGGCAGCACAAGTAGTATTATTGGTGGTGGTGTAACTAATAATGCAGGAAACTTGAGTGGTCCATTTACTACCAATGGCAGCAGCTATAACACCATTGCTGAAGCAATTGCAGACCAAGCGAAGAAATCGAAAACGACAGTAACGCAAGGTGAAAACATTGTTGTAACTTCAGGGACTAATGCTGATGGTTCTGCGAATTATCAAGTCGCAACGGCGAAAGATGTTAACTTTGATAAAGTGACTGTTGGTAATGTAGTCACGGATGGCGCAACAGGCAAAATCAGTGGCTTAACTGCAGGAGATGTCTCTGCAAGTTCAACAGATGCCATCAATGGTAGTCAGTTAAATGCAGCACAAGGCAGCACAAGTAGTATTATTGGTGGTGGTGTAACTAATAATGCAGGAAACTTGAGTGGTCCATTTACTACCAATGGCAGCAGCTATAACACCATTGCTGAAGCAATTGCAGACCAAGCGAAGAAATCGAAAACGACAGTAACGCAAGGTGAAAACATTGTTGTAACTTCAGGGACTAATGCTGATGGTTCTGCGAATTATCAAGTCGCAACGGCGAAAGATGTTAACTTTGATAAAGTGACTGTCGGTAATGTGGTCACAGATGGTGCGACTGGCAAAATCAGTGGTTTAACGGATGGTACGGTTGCAGCAGGTTCAACTGAAGCTGTGACAGGTAATCAGCTCAATACCACGGCACAAAGCACAGGCGATCTTATTGGTGGCGGTGTGACCAATACTGCAGGTAGTTTAAGTGGTCCATTCAATGCCAATGGCAGCAGCTATAACACCATTGCGGATGCAATTACTGATCAAGCGAAGAAATCAAAAACCACTGTGACTCAAGGTGACAACATTGTTGTGACTTCAGCGACCAATGCTGATGGTTCAGTGAACTATGAAGTGGCAACGGCGAAAGATGTTAACTTTGATAAAGTGACTGTGGGCAATGTGGTCACAGATGGCGCGACAGGAAAAATCAGTGGCTTAACGGATGGTACGGTTGCAGCAGGTTCAACTGAGGCTGTGACAGGTAATCAGCTCAATGCACAAGGCGAAGGTGTTAAAAACATCATCGGTGGTTTAACAACGTATGATCCAAGTACAGGTACATTAACCAA
>NZ_JACAIJ010000023.1:33871-41052 GCF_030325485.1 Acinetobacter sp. R933-2 | reverse complement strand
ACCACTTACCCAAGTTACGCCTTAAATTTGGCTCAATTAGGGGCGCTTTGCATTTCAAATCTTTGTGCAACAAAGCCTTTTTCAATTATCTTTTTAATCACATCCATAGTATCTGGCGGTAACGGCTTTCCGCCTAGAAATTCAGAATATTCTATTTTGTAATATATACCTTTATAAGCGACATTAATAATATTATCTTTTTTTAGCCTCTTCAAAACTTTATACACATTATCTTTACTACAAGAATAAATCAGATCATTAATAACAAAAACATGACCAGCTTTCATTTTCTGTATTTGTAAAAATATTTTTTCCACTCTTAATAAATCCCTTTTGAATATTGCAGTTAAAAACAATTTATCACTAAATATTTTTATTTAAATATTTTTTAAAATAGATACCAACTTAATTTCAGTCCATCTTTAATTCACTTAGAGGCCCTAACCTATTCACATTTTCTTGCATGAGAGCAATTTGATTGATGTATATGTGCCTATACAAATCCCTAATGAGCAAAGGCTGAGCAGTATCAGTAGAAAGGTCATGACTACTATGAATCTGTTCAAAAAATTTACTAGGGTTATTGTCCAGATGATTCCGGGTGATTTCTCTCCAGCATTCAGGAATCAAGATAGACATTGTTCTACGCTTAAGGAAATGGGCAGCAATGTTCAAACCGAACGGGTCAAAGTCACCATAAAAGGAAATTTCTGTATGGTCAGGAAGTTTGGCCAGCAATTCAAACACCTGACGTGCATTTTGCCCCTGACCACGATATAAAAATAAACTGTCTTGCCATGCTTCAGGTAGCTGTTCATACCAATCAAACAGTCTGGTCAGCATTGTTCCATTTTCAACGATAATCAATTTTTCAATTTTATTGAAGATTAATTCATTGGCATGAACTGTAGGAACTAAGCCCTTATAACCGATGACTACATCCCCCTGTTTTAATGGCAATTTTGCATACACTGATGCAAATACAAGTTGATCGCCGAATACAGAATATCCCCCAGACTTTTCATCTTTCAAAAAGTTTAACAAGTCCATACGATCAGATTCTAAATTAAGAGACTGTTCAGGAGCGACCTTAACCTGTTTTGCATAGATACAGCATTCCAAATATTCCAGTTCTTTAGAGGTAAGGTGAAGCTCCTTACCGTGAACCGTACCAATCTGATAATCCTGATGAACTTTTTGCCAGGTTTTATTGAAAGCCATAGACCGTTTTTTTAATTGCAACGCCGTCTGAATGACGGAGAGTTCGCGTAAGCCAAAAGTCATTAAGTTCTCCTATCACGCAACCTGTTGCAATTTATCAGTTCGAGAAATGATGACATCAGATACACAACTATTTCCATCAAATATAGGATCTATCGTTTCGATAAATTGCATGTTCAATTTATTTTTGAAATGGTTTCTATAGTGGCTGGTTAAGGCGATCAGCCAAAAATCGATATCGCATCCTGGCATTAGCAGTTCATATGTTTCAACACCACTCAATTGCTGATGTTTGCCCCCATCCACAAGCAATGCTTCAAAGAAATTACTCATAGCAATCTCTAAAGCAGTTAAGGGCTGCTCAACAACCTCATTTCCTTCTTTAACATCTGGCAGATTTTCTCGATCTTTATTCTGATCTATCCGTTTTTCACGCTTGGTAAAGGCTTTTGAGCCAAGTTCACGCAGCGTTTCCTGTTCTTCCTCAGCATCCAGATCTGCATAGCTAATCAATTCACTGCGTGGCACACGATAAAAGACTTCTGATGCCGTCGTCTCATCAAATTCTAAATTTAATGCAGATTTTCCTTTTAAAAAGCGGTAGAAAGCATCCACCATGTTGCTTTTTTTCTGCGAAGATAATTCCTGTTTCCAATCAAACAACTGCTTGTTTAATTTAGAAGCACTGTATTTCACCTCTTTACTACAGATAATGAATACTGGGATCAGCTTAGTTACCACCAAACTTTCAAGATCTTTATCTGAAGCACCAAGCTCAAGCATTGCGTTGGTTGAAAGTGCGCCCATCACTTCAGTCAGTGAACTTAAAATCCTGATGGTTTTTTCAATGCGTTGAATACGGACCTCAAGATTGTTAAACAATGCCAGATCTTGAAGTGCCTGAGTGGAGAAATCATAGCAGCTCTCAAAAATAGTATTGGCTAATTCAACAATAGCTTCACTAATTTCATCCTTATAAATTTCAGCATCTTCTACACTTTTGAGTTTGGTTGTTTCAAATTCACTGATATTGGCACGAATGTCTGAAATAAGTTTGTGAATCTGTTTAGAGCTGTCAGTAACCCTACGTTTTTTCTCATAATAGGTTACGAATGAAATCACGTGGTTGTATAAGTTAAAGCCATTTTTTTCAGTGTTGAAATAGCCAAGTTCGGCTTTATTCAATACTTTGATTAAATACTCATTGTCATCAGTTACAGGCACAATTGCGTTGTTAAATACAATCGCATTACCGATATTATCAATGTAGTTGTTGAGCGCTTTCGCCGCTTTGGCTGCCGGATATTCCAACTCACTCATATCAGCTCGCCCTGTTCCAGTTCAGGCATTTCATCGTAATTGATACCATTAAAGGTACAGATGTATTCCAGCTCATCATAAAAGACGGACCACTTTGCTGTCGCAATATAAGTCGTGCCAGTGTTGCCGGTTGGATGTAAATATTGATTGCTGACAAGGTATTGAAGCACAGAGCTAATCTGCTCTTTAGGAGAGGTGGATGCCTTACCTAATTTAATGACCAACTCCTTAAGTTGTGACATAATCAGTGGAGATCGTTCAACCTCAGTGATGAGTTCACCATAAGTCACTGTATCCCCGCATTGCATAATACGGCTATTGTCTTTGATTGAACGGCATAAGCGAAGCCAATCATTTAAGGGCTCCATTTTCGAAACAATTTCGCTGAACTGTTTTCTCAGGAGTTCACGGGTTTCTTTGTTCTTCCGACTTTCACTAAAGACACAGTAAAACCCATAATTATCTTTGGTACGGATGCACTTTTTTCCCATCCAATCGAGATAATTATTTATTTCCTCCAAGACCAGATCATCTTGGAGCTTGTGGTAGAGATCTTTGTGGACATGCTCATCGATAATTCCCCCAGAAATTAAAACATTTACAATGTTAGAAAAAATTGATTTAGCAATTTGCATAATAGGTCCCCACTAGGCTAAAAGCGGATTAGGTTTTTCGTTCTTCTGGGTTTTAAACTTGCGTATACCGAAGTTTCGGTCGATATCATTCTTATGCACAAAACTTTCACTTAATTCACTGGATAAGTTCGGCTGAGCGCAGACCAGATAAATATTCTGCTTATGCATCAACTCGAATAATCGTATTGTATTTTGTGAATCAAACTGGCCGATTTCATCGAGTGGTACATGGATAACTGTATTGATATCTGGACATAGTTTTCGTGTTAAAGCCGTAAAGATAATAATGACAATTAATCGTGACAAGCCAGTACTACTGCCGGAAAGCAAATCAGAATCATTGTTCACATAGACCTTGCGGTTATTTTCTTCATAGCTAATCCGCAGTTTGACTAAAGAGCGAATATCGTCAGTCTGAACATTCGACTTTTCTAATGCTTTAACAGCTGATTCAAATGACCGTATTAACTTCTCACTCGGTAGTATGAGCTGAGATGATTCCTGGATCGATTCTTCATCCAGATCTTTTTCAAAGCGATCCAACTGTTCATAGACATTGAGGCCATCAAGTACAGAGAGCAATTCAATCTGAATATTCCCTAATGCTGTGAATGGATTGGTTGTATTGGTTTGCTCCGTAAGGTCGTTAGATATCGCCTTCAGCTTGCGGCGGAATTTAGCCAAAGATTGCCCATAATTACGTAAATCATAAGCAGCCAGTTTAAAACTGTTGATCGTAAGGTTTTCTTTTGTAGGGATATCCACCAACAGCATATTTTCGATTTCTTTCATACCGTAAAGATCATATGTGGTGGTGTTCACATTACCTAACAGCGCCATACGGTTTTCCCACTGCTTGTAGAGCTCGAAATCAGTATTCTGGCGTAGAATGCTGAGTACGGTATTGAGGGATTGCTTCAACTCCTTGAGCTGTTCTTTCTGACGATTGAGATGATCCTCCGTATTGCGGTAAAACCATTCAAAACTAACCGGCTCAGCAACCTCAAGCTGTTCAATCTGCGGGATACCTTCCAGTACTGAATTAACACGGTTTCTTAAAGAGGCTATCTTGGTGTTTTCCTCTTCAACCTGCTGAAGATTGCGTTCAATAAGATTAACTTCATGACGTGAATGTTCTTTGAGTTTTTCGATTTTGATAGTCAGTTTGTCAAAGTTTTGTCTGAAGGCATAAATTTCTTGTTCGAGATTGCCGATTAAGCTGCAGATACCCGTTTTACGTGAATATTCCTGCTCAAACCAAACCTTGTACTGCATCAAGATGGTTTCATAATCTTTCACAATATGGCATTTATGGTTCAGTTGTTTTAGCTGATCCTGTGCCTTTTGATAAACTGCAGTATCCAAGCCTTTTTGTTGTAATTCACTATTACGCAGAGATTCCAGATCTATGATTTTATTATTATATTTCTGAACAACAGACTTGGATCTTTCATCCAGCATGGCCTTGCGTTCTAATTGTTCTTTGATTTTGAAATCATAACTCTGCTGAATTTGGTTTTTTTCGTTGCCAAAACGATCATGAATCATTTGGCGTTCCACATTTAATTGTTCATTAAATAGATTTAGTCGCTGACGAGCTTGATCACGTTGTCCCTCGGCTAATTTTCTCCGCTCTGCCACATTCATCTGAACAGTTTGCTTATACTGCTCAAATATACGCTGGGTACTATCAAATGTGTCTCGGGACTGACGCAGTTCATTCTGCAGCTTGATGAGGTTCAGCTCAAAGTCCTGAACTGCTTTGGCAGATGCGGCCACTGCTTTTTCACTGCTAGTGTATTTCTCTTTGGCATCTTGCAGAATGCTAATCGCCTGTGCAAGGCGTTGCTCTAATTCATTGAGTGACTCGGCTTCAACTGGCAGCTCCAGTTTAGAAGTATCAAGATGCAGGCCATAAAAGCCACCAGTTCCAGTTTGCTGTTCTGAATCCCAGTAAGGCTTTAACCCGGTATGCAAAAATAATTTGGGATTAATCAGTTTGGCAATGTTGTGTTTCCAGTTGTCATCGGGACACTGTTTCAGGAAGCTCAGTAATGTATTTTTCTGATACAGGATATCTCTTAACTGATGTTCTGTTTGCGTGGATTTATCTAAATGGCGTTTGGCTGTATCAAGATCTGTCTTGGCTCGAGTGTTCTCACTTTTTAGGCGCAATAAATGAGTGTTCGCCGCGTTGAGTTGTTGCTCCTTGTCCCGCATGGTCTTTTGGAGTGCTTGAAGATTCAGCTGGTACTCTTCAATTTGCTGTTGTTCTTCCTGTGTATGGTTTACTGCTTCAGCAATCAAATTATTGCAATGATCAACCTCATCTTCATAAATTTTGCGCTCTTCCAGTTTACTTTGCTCGAAAGCATTGAGCTCATTCTTTTCAGCCAAAGCCAGTTGATCTACAGCATGAGACCTATCCTGTTGCAAATTGTGTAGTAAATTAGAAACCTCATTCTTACCTTCATGAATAGCAGCTAAATCCCGGTCTTTTTCTTCCAAGGCATTATTTTTAAGTTTTTCAAATTTATGAACAATTTCTTTCAGGTTCTTCTCTAATTCATCCACATAACGGCGGGCATCTTCAGCTTCCTGCTTGTACTTGGCAAGATTATTGAATTCTTCCTGCTTTTTCAGAATATCCTGATTCTTATAATTTTTCTCATTTTCCTCTATAGAGGCCAAAGCATGTTGTAAGCCTTCCAACTCACCTTTTGCACGTGATTCATTTGAGCTATTCGCAATAATCTCATTTTCAATCACCTTTAATTCAGCTCTAGCATGCTCAATAGCTTGGCTTCTCTGATAACGAAGCTGTGCGATTGTCGTATTATTGATCTCTAGTTTTTTGATTGCCTGACCTCGATAAGCCTCCAGTAAAGCGTAAGTCTGCATTAAGGCGCGTCGTTGCTCGATCCCCAGTTGCAGTTTTGGCTTTTCCTTATCGAATTCCCGTAATGTCTGAATATCCGAAATGAGGCTGGAAGAATTCAGCGTATTTGAGCGCTGATTCATCATCTGCTCATTTTCTAAAAAAGCATCGACCAACATGAGCTTGAAGTTATCTAACAAGTTGGTTTTATTCAAGGTGATCTGGGTGGATGCCCCGATATGCTTTAATTCATGGCCTTTGCCGCTAAGAGAGAAAATAGAAGCAAGATCCCTCAGTTTGAAATCACGATTCAGACGTTTTTTATCATTAGTTAGAACCGCTACATAATCCAGACTATTGTCGATCTGTTTACTGACGTAATAACCTTTCATTTCAATTTCTTGCAACAGACTTTTTACAGTCTGGTGTTCCTTATGGAATTCTATAGAAGATTTTGAAAAAACAGTCTCAGATGCGCTGCCTTGAATAAAGCGATAGCATTGTTTATCCTGATTACGGTAAAAAACCGCACAGCACAGCCCCATCGGTGTATTGTATTCAAACACAATCATGCTACGTGGATTTGGAAGGTAATAATCTGTAAAACTGAGTTTATTGGCAGAACGATCCATTAATCGATCAGGCCGAGCCCCAAAAAATATTGGGATTAAATTTAAGGTGGATGTTTTTCCTGCGCCGTTTGCACCCGTTAAATTAGAATTCCCCTCACCCAATTCAATTTTTGTAGAATTATTTGGTAAGTATGAATCATAGAGATAAATGTTTTTTAAGCCATTCAATTCATGCAAGTCATTCATTTAACGTTATCCCCAGAAGGATTATTCAATATTGCTTAGGGCAATCTACCCTTTTATCTTATTAAAGTACCCAATGATTTTTTTCAAACCTAGTAATACATTTTGCCACATGCATTATTGGATAATCTTAGAAGATAGTATCAAAAAATTTAATAGATTTAGGGACTAATGCTTGAGATAACCAATTACTAAGCCAACAAACCTTACATTTTTTAGCATGAATTTAGGGGGAGTGCCTAAGGGAATCGTGTCAAAAAAAATGTAACACCTAGCAATACAAATCTCTTGAAGTGAGGACGGAAACTTAAA
>NZ_JACAIJ010000023.1:0-33771 GCF_030325485.1 Acinetobacter sp. R933-2 | reverse complement strand
GTGCCTAAGGGAATCGTGTCAAAAAAAATGTAACACCTAGCAATACAAATCTCTTGAAGTGAGGACGGAAACTTAAAAACTATTACATTTTTTTAGCATGAAATCGTAGGCTAGCTTAGGAAATCGTGTCAAAAAAAAATGTAATACCTGGATTTATACCAGCTGAACAAACCTTACATTTTTTTAGCATCAAATCCTCGATTCAGTATTACCAGCATTTGTAGCAACGTTATTGCGTTGGACCTAAACCATATAAAATGGCATAGATTAGTCCGGGCCTCTTTTCCTTTTTCTTAACCCTCGGATGCGTCCACTCTAAGCGATCTTCTACAACATAAGATCCATCAGGATTCAGTTGAGTCAAATAGTTCAATTTCTTGCCTTCTGAATATCGCTTTCTCTCTATCACAGGTATTGTGGCACTAGTTTCTTATACTTTTCTACAAGCTCATTAGGATACAGAACCATCTTATTCCACGTTACCTTTGCTATGTAGGCATCTGATATATCCTGAATTACAACGTTTTCCTTGTTTTCGTGATCCGTACTGAGCAACTTTCCATATTCAATTTGAATTTCTTCTGGAACTGTTCCTTCAGGAAATGAATAGCGGTACCAGATATGGTTTATTTGGTAATTTCTAATAGACCATCTCTTGAGAAGTAGTTCTAGGTTATATTATTTCGGGCCATTGTCCAGTCTCGGCCAGGCAAGTTAGATGATCCAATCCCTAATTTGCGATCGCCAAATTTAGATTTCACTTCCTCAATCGCACTCTGTAGAGATTCATACTTCTCTATCAACTCAGTATCTGCCAGAAAATCTGGTATATGAGATGATTTCGGCTCTATACAGGTTAGGATTACTCCGCACTTCTTGTATTGAACCCCTTCCTGGTACAACTCATCTACTTTCTGCATGACAGCTTTAATCATTAGCAAGGCACTATCATTCGGTTCAGCAAAACCTATCTTCACCGACCGTTTGAAGAATGGCTGCTTATCATCAAATGGGTTCGACTGAGCAAAGGCAATGATGCACCCACACAGCGAGTTCTCATTCCGTAGCTTTTTGACAGCACTTTGAATATAGCTGCTCAATGCTTCACGCAAGGAATCTATATTCGTGACTAGCGAACCAAAGGATTTAGAACTGATGATCTGTTGTTTTGGCTGCGGCAACTCTTCCAGCTCTATACAAGAGATGCCAGTCAGTTCCAGGACTGTACGCTTCATCACAACTGAAAAATGCTTTTGGATCATCTCCGGGTTAGCCACGGCGAGATCGAATACTGAGTGAATGTTCATCTCATTTAGTTTCTTTGTATGTTTACGCCCGACTCCCCAGACTTCAGACACATCAATGGACTGGAACAAGGCTTCTTTGGCACATACATCCATATCCACCAGATTACATACCCTGTTCATATAGGGATTCTTTTTGGCTAAAAAATTTGCCAACTTCGATTCGACCTTCGAACGGCCTAAACCTACACATACAGGCAAGCCGATCCATTTTAGAAGCGTGTCCTTCATATCATGAGCCATAGCGTTAAGGTCATACTGCGTATAGGAGCTGAGATCTACAAAGGTCTCATCAATTGAATAAACCTCCACGTCCTTTTCGCTGGCAAATGTCTTGATGATATTGCTGAATCTACGGCTCATCTCCGCATACACTTCATAGTTGCTTGATAGCACTACGACATTATGCTTCTGCACCAGATCTTTGATCTTGAATAGCGGTTCACCCATGGCAATGCCAATATCTTTTGCTTCCTGACTTCTTGCAACTGCACAGCCATCGTTATTAGACATCACAATGCATGGGACATTGTTGTACTCTGGCCTGAATACACGTTCGCACGAAACGTAGAAATTATTCGCATCAATGAGCGCAAATATCTTTTCTGAGGCTTTCATTTGTATTTCTTCTTATGAATAAGTTTTATGAATGACTTAGATTCTTTAAGTTCCAAGTGACTACGGCGATAGTCTGGAATGTCTGACCTTCGCTTAGATAGATATTGTTATATTCCGGGCTTTCCGCTTTAAGCCAGGTTGCTGGGATCTTCTCCGGTGGGTAATCAGGACCAAAGATTTCATCAATCTCAGATTTTGGCATCTGGGCGGTGATCATCAGGCGCTTAATCGTTAAATCTTTATCATCGATTAGAGCCACTACTATACTGCGGTGCTTGGGCGTAATGCTGCGATCGATAATCACGACATCACCATATTCCAGACCAGCATCAACCATGGATGTCGTCTTAATGACGTTCAGGAAGGTTGAATTAGGATTCGATACAAGCAGCTCATTCAGATCCACCTTCTTATCGATGTAATCAGCAGCTGGCGATGGGGAACCCGGTTGGAATGGATTCTAAGGTGACTGGTAGTTGATACGATGTTCGGGCCTCTACGACTTCGAACCCATGATCTTGCAGAATGATGACATTCTCTAAAAGATAATTGATGGTAGGACTTGGTGAGCCATTTGAACCCATGAGCTTTTGCAGGGTCGCAAAGGCATCCTCCGAAAAATAGATTGGAATCTTCTTTGACATTTCTTTTCTTCCTACGCTACGAGGCGTGTTTGGATAAAAGGTTAAGTTGTATGAATAGGATAGTAATTTATTGAAATATAACCAAATATAAAAAATTAAATAAAATCAAAGGTACGTCTGTTTATGACGCTCTATCCATCGGATTTTTAAACAATTTTGAATCGTTTGGTCATGTTTTCAGCAGCCTATAGATGACTTAGACGATGACCTTCCATTGGTTTTAGGTGTGGAACTACCATGCGATTTAGACGATGACCTCCCCTCGGTTTCGTGAAAAACTTCGTTTGGCCACAGCAAATTTTTGCTCCCGGCTCTATGCAATTATTCGGAAAATTAAACGCTCAGAATGAAAAAAAACCTCCACGGCGTATGGAGGTCTAGTCTAAATGAAAATAGGTCTGCCCTTTTACTACAGCCTTATTTACCTATATCCCACCCTTCCTGACTATACAACTGGCAAACCTGACGCTTTTCTTCCTGGTTCATTGTTTTAGTTAATGGGATGACAGGTTTATAACGATTTAAAGCGAACTGATCTGAAGCAAGTTTGGCCGCTTTACGTTTAGGAGTATTAAGAAGTAAACGCTCTGCATTATCCTGGAGAATGCCCACGTATTCTTGATCTTTCAAAGAAAGCAGACCACCTTGGACAAACTGATATGCACCACGACCTTGAGGTTTGTAATGAAGATAGATTATTTGAAGCTGGTTGTAATGATGCTTTAGTATGTTCAACGAATGATAATATTTATTTAGAATTTATGAGAGAAGCAGAGACTCTCGATTTTGCAATCCACAGTGCAATTCAAGATATCGAAAGGGCGACAGCTAAAAGCATTCAAATTAAAGTTAATAATAAGTCTTATACTAGACCTCTTGCGAAAGTAAAAAATTGTTTATACTAGTCCCATGAAATATGAAAATTTAACTAGATTTAATGATGGGGAATTTAAACGACTTGTTGGCGTTCCTCGTCCATTATTCTTAAAAATGGTATCAGTGTTACAACACGCTGAACTTGCCAAGAAAAAACCTGGAAGACCTCATTCGTTGTGTTTAGAGGATCAATTGTTGTTAACTTTAAATTACTTACGCTGCTATAGAACTCAAATTGAGTTATCCGCCGACTATAACCTAGCTGAAAGTAATGTGAATCGTACGATTCAGAAAGTTGAAAATGCTCTGATTCAATCACGGATTTTCGCATTGCCTAAAAGGAATCAAAAGTTTAGTGAGGAGGATTATGTAATCGTTGATGTCACTGAGTCACAGATTGAGCGTCCCAAAAAAACAAAGAAAATTCTATAGCGGTAAAAAGAGGAAACATACGCTAAAAACACAGGTCATTTTTAACCCCAAATTAAAGCAAATTGTAAGTATACAGATTGAAGATGGCAGAAAACACGATCTGACGATTGCGCGTAAGTATTTGAAGGAGATGGTCATTTATCCTTGTATCATGGCAGATTTAGCCTATAAAGGATTTCATCAGATTAAGAGTAAGTTACTCATTCCAATCAAGAAACCTAAGAATTTATCATTACCCCAAATAGCAAAACAGATCAACCAAGAAATCAGTCGGCGTAGGATCACAATTGAACATATCAACGGCAAACTTAAACATTTTCGGATATTAACAGAACGCTATAGAAATAGAAGGAAACGCTTTGGTCTAAGAATGAATTTAATTGCTGGAATGGTGAATTGGATGCTCTTAAATTAACTTTCGCAAGAGATCTACTATAAAGCCCACTTAATAGTGGGCTTTTACATTTCATTGACGTCTGGCCAGCTCTTTTAAATGCCAGTCAATAATCTCATCATAACGATACTTAATTCCACATTGCTTGCTCGTTCCGCTTTTGATTCCCCGTGGGAAAAGATCATCTTTTAGTTCTTGCTCTCGAAGTTCATTAATCGAAATTCTAAGAAGTTTACAAACTGTTTTCTTATTCAAAAACTGACAAATCTCATTAGACTTAGTATGCGTTTTACAAGAACTCATTGATACTATTAAACCTGCTTAAATTGGAATCTGTTGAAAGATTTAATCTAGCATCAACTCTAAAATATCCCTGTGTATCGTTAAAAAAAGAAAAAAATAAATAATTTTCGTTTAATTATTAGCCAACCGAAGTACATCTCAGATCTTTATATAAAAAAATAGGCCCCGTAGGACCTATTTGATAAAACTTACTAATTACAAATTTTTCTCTTTCCAACACATGATCTCGTTAAAATCATAATAAACACCAGATTGTCGTGTACTACCAGTTTTGATTGGTCTTGGAAAGCTTTCATCATTCATCGAAACTTTTCTTAACTGCTCTACTGAAAATTTCAGATAGTCACATACCTCTTTCTTTTTTAATCTGAGTGGCTTTAACACGATACCATTTACAACAATGTCAAATGCAGTATTTGAAATCATCTCTATTCCTAATGATTAATAGATAATTTCAAAACTAGCATGCTTCAAAAAAAAGGCCTGTCGTACGTTAAAAAAATGGAAAAATAGTAAAAAACTGCTTAAAAATTAGCTTACATGAACCTTAGAGAACTCTCTCGGGCCACAAATTTGATCTATATAATCAGCCCAATGTTGCATGATTTCATACCTTTCCCTGAGGTGTGCACCTTTATCGTATGCCCCTTTCACCCCAGTCTTTAAGTGAGCTAATGCGGACTCTATCACTTGCTCTCTGTCACTGTAATGATCATTCAATTGTATCGAAGCGACATGACGAAAGCCATGTGGATTTTGTTTACCATAGTAACCTAACCGATTTAGTGCTGCGTTGAATGTTAAATTCGAAATGGGCTTATTAACACTATCACGTGCAGGAAATAGATATTCACTCTCACGTTTTGAAATCGCTCTTAAAGTATTTAATAAAGCCAAAGTTTGAGAAGATAATGGTATTCCGTGCTCAATTCCTCTCTTCATTATTGAACCTGGTCTAATCCAAACTCTTTCCTCAAAATTAAATTGTTCCCATTTAGCTTGTCTCAACTCTCCAGGTCTAGGGAACATCAATATCAATAACTCCAAACCAATACTGATTTCCTCTGAAGAATAATTTCTTATTTTATGAAGTAGTTCAGGTAAATCATAAATTTCCACAAACTTCATACTTTCAGACTCACCTTTATCTAAAAACTTACCAATACCTCTAATGGGATTGTAATTAGCTTGATCTTTAAATAGAGCAAGATCATATGCATTACAGCAATATGAAATTAGTTTTTCAATTCTATTAAATATTTTCTCTACACGTTGCTTTGTCTGAAAAAATTTAAGCCATTCTCCAGAAGTAATATCTTTATATTTGCGTTTACCAAAAACAGGCAGAAGATGCTTTTCAATAGATTGAACCTCCTTCTTAAACGTCGTTGGTTCCCATGTATTTTTCTTAGTATCAATCCAATCTCGCATTAAATACTCAAACAACTCACTTTCATCATGTTGAGCTTGTTTTATACGTTCTGCTCGCGTAACAATTTGAATCTCTCCTGACTGATATCTTAAAGTTTGAGAGCGAGCTGTTTTAACAGAAACATCTGGATAAGATCCCAAACCAACCCATGTCCATTTGCCTTCATTATTCTTCAAACGAAGTTGCCATGACTTCTTACCTGAAGTTTGAACTTTCATATAAAGACCCTGAATATCAGCTATGCGATATTCTTTATCTTTTGATTTTAAAGCAGCGTATCCCACATCAGACAAAAGTTTATTTCTGCTCATAACTCTTTGTTTACCTACCATTTATTTAAAATTTGTATCCTGAGTTATATTTTAAATTTAGGATACAAACAAGGATACAAACGAGCAGTTCCTGTATGAGTGTATATAAGATTATTTTAAGTATAAAAAAACCCTTAATTCGTTAAGAATTAAGGGTTTAGATTTCATATAAGTGCATATATTTATAAAATTTGGTGGGCCCAGACAGACTTGAACTGTCGACCAACGGATTATGAGTCCTTAACTCTAAGATATCTTGGTAGTGAGTTAAAAGTCTCCAAGTTAAAAATAATAGTGTCAGAATAGGAAACAAAGTCTTTAGTTGAATAAAAATACGTAAAAAATTAAAAGTGGTTAATATCTAATAAGGTGCCAGCTCATTCATTCTGAGCCATTTTTAAACCTTAGCTTCCTATCATCTAAAATATTTTCTCTTTCCTTTGATTTTATGAGACTCCATCAGTTTTTATAAAGTGACTAATCATGCATGATATTTTTATTATAGCGAAATTCACAGATATAGTATGATGCGTTATATACGCATCACATAAAATTATAAATGTTTGTTTTATATTAATATATATTGGAATTTTTGACCTTTATTAACCATTATAGGTACCACATCTACTTTATTCAGCAACTCAATTTTCTGTTTTTAGGATTAAAAATACTATTGATGCAGAATTAAGAGCACTTACCAACTGTATGATTGACTTAAAACACATCAGCTAAAGGTGCCACCTTGTTCGCCTAAAGCAAAAGTAATCAATTACAGCTCAAATATTGGATTACTTTAAATCGTTATTAGTAATCTTTCCATTTGTATGAGAAGCACTACTTCGTAAGGGATTGAAAATCAGATGTATATTGGACATTCGGTGGATAAACTGTTTTTGCTAGCTCACTGCGCAGTGGTCAACTCGTAACTTTAATTCAGTCAGCAAAGCTGAAAAGGTTGCCTATATAAAACGACTACAAACGTCTTTAATATAAATAATGTAGCACTAAGACATCAGATCAATGCCAATCTGTTGCGTAAGTAGATTCAGTTGTAGTTAAAAAACACCTTTAATTTATCTGTAAAATAAGAGAAGTCGAATAGTATTTATATGATTCATTCTTTTATTTTTTAGTAAAATTTATTAAGTAAGTTTTTATTTATAAATTAACTTAAAAACACAAACTTTTTAATATCAAAATTCTATATAAAATAAAAATCATAATTCTTCCAGATTTTTTCACTTTAGTGTTATTTGACCGATGTATTAAAGCGATTTCCCACTCATAAAATGAAAGATATCAAAGTGTTGCTGCCACATAAATGGAACCCGACTTGAGTTCAAGTGGGGTTCAGCGGACGCTTACGAAATAAGGGGAATTGGTTAAGAATAAAGGGAAAAATAAATTGAATGCTTATGAACTTTATAGCCCAATGAAAAGATCCGTCAGAAGGTGGTTATGTCTGTCTATAACCTTGGTGGCTATTCATTTCTATAACCAACTTGTCGTATCACGCTAAACTCACTACTAACTGGAATGGGATTGGCAATCGATCTGTATATTTCTAATGCCTGATTAATCTTAGCAACTTTCTGTCTTAACTCAGTAGATAAGAAATGCTCTGACTGCTGTAATGCAACCCATCCTGCTTGTACTTGTTCATTTTGATTGCCTTGCAATTTTGCTTCTAACCAGTGTTGCAAGCAATATCCATGAAGATAGACTTCAAACTGATAAGCGATAAAAGTCATAGACAAAGCCAGATTCTGTTGATTCTGCTTTAACTTTTCTTTGACTTTTTCAAAAGAAGATACGTTTTGATTGACCCGATAATCTAATAGTTCATTTTTAAACCATTGTGCAAATTCTATGAGTTGTGATACAACATAATCCCTTTGGCTACATAATTTTTCACGATTTAAAGCATTCGCACCTGTTGAGCCTGCCACGCCACCTATATAAGCACCTATACCACCTGCAACAGCGATTCCCACTGGCCCTGCTAATATTCCACCGATAGTACCAAGAATCATCTTTCCTGCCACTGCTCCACCTGCTATTGCAGCAGTTTCTTTACCAATATTTTCAAGATATTGTTTGGAACTGGTTTGTCCTGTATCAAAATCCTGATAATTACGGTATGTTGCCAATCCTAAAGTAATAAATGGAATAGGTAAAAAGTCTGCCATACTATCGAATTGGTCGATTTGTTCCAAACTTTCGTGCATGGTTTGATTAACATGAACATGGCTTAGTCCAGAATCAATAAATACATTAGGATGATTACCTAGCGAATCAGTAAGCTCCTGATTTACAATCACTGGAATATCAGGATTTTTTTCAATATGTTGCAGTACATAATCACTACTTAATGTATTTTTAACCTGCATTGCCTGACCATCTACAATTAGGTCAAAGCCCGCTTGATTGGCTGTATCTGGAAACTCTACTGTATGTCCTTGCTGTGTTAAGTTATAGGCAACTTGCTGTTCAGCAACATAACCACTCAATCGGGTCATTGCCCCTGCACTGTCTAGGGTCGCTCCTGCGATATCCTGTAATGTTATAAATTGTTCGGGCTGTCCTTTTGATGCAAACATAAGTGCATTTAAAACTGTAGAATCTATTTGAGCATAGCTCCATAGCAAACCCGCCGAATACGCTACCGAAGCAGTTGCAATAGATGCTATTACGCCTCTATCTGATAAAATCTTTTCAAGAGTGTCTTGTGCTGTTTTATCTCTGTCTAAATGTTGGCTAATTTCATAATGGGTTAATAGTATAGGGGCATTCGCAATAATGCCTTTACTATAAGGAATTTCAGACTCTCTTCCACCAAATACATTACCAATAGATTTTCCAACGTGATTTAAACTTCGCCCCATATCTGCAAAGATATTGGTACATTCTCCACGCTTTGCAATAATATCATCTGGTAAAATCAGGGTGACAGATTTATATTTCAGTAAGTTATAGCGTTCCTGAGTTGATGATGTATTAAGCAAAAAATATAAAGCCATTTGTGCATCGGTACATTCACCATTATAGTGATTATTTCGAGATAAAAGACATTCTGAAAAATCCAATATATCTTCCGATGTCAGTGATTCTTGTTGTTGTAAAATCCACTGATACTCCCAAATAGCATCCGACCAAAGTTGATTATTTTTATAATCCTGTGCCAAAGCAAGTGCATTATTTACACAAGGTTTTAAGATTTTAAATTTTCTTAAAATAGTTGTCTTTAACGAATTATTTTTACAATCTTTTAATCGTTCAATATATTTTTCGATTTGGTATTGCGTTGGATTTTGTTCAAAATATTTTAAGGTATAATTTACACATTGCTCATACCAATAATAATTTAAGGATTTTTTGATATAGGCAGGAATTAAATCATGAATAATAATGTCAATCAGTCGCTTACTGCATTCCACATCACTGTTATTTTGATGTGGGAAATGCCATTCAGTTGGTACAGTCACCGTTAGTAATCGTTTAAAGAACCCTGTATTAAAGTTAGGATTCTGCATCGTAAGCAGCATTAACTTATGTTCAGCAGAAAGTGTATGTCTTTGTTGTTCAACCTGATTTAAACGCCCTATCAACACGCTTGTTTCTAGCATCATTAACCTCTATAATCTATTTATTATCAAAACCATATACTAAAAAGCTGTGCGGACTAACCGTGCATAATTATGTTCCTCTTTATTGTATGTATACGAAACACCTGTATTGAAATCCACACTCCACGCACTAATATTGTTCCCCAATAATGTTTCTGACCAATATTCTCCCCATTCATTATGTCCAATACTAAATAAAACCCTCTCAGGAGAATTAAAACCTGTTTTACTTTTAATCATTAACGTTCTTAGCTCATTAATTGTAGGCAATCTCCAGTCATCATAGTTTGAGAGTTTAAAGTCTTGACATGCTTTTTTCGCACCTTCCCAGTTTAATCTTTTAGCATTTCTAATACATTTCCCATCTTTCCATTCTTGCCCAATGCTAATCCTTGCCCACATTAAGCCTGTTTTCGCATCTGTCCATACACCTCTATCTAATTCTGTAGCTGAATTAATTGATTGCTTTTTAGATGGCAGAGATACTGGCTTCACTATATTGATCTTGTCATTCGGTTGTTTTAACTTTTGTTTTAATTCATCAATTTCCTGACGATATCTAATTTCTAATGTCTCTAAATCAGCAATTTTTTTATTCAACTGCTCACAATGTTGTTGGGTAAGTTTGCTAATCTCTTGCTGATATTGCTGTTTGTCTTTTCCCATTTGATGTATAGATTGTTTTTGAAACAGCTCAGCTCTTTGTAATTGCTCTTGTAAAGTACTTAGTCTTTGGTCAAAGGTATTACTTTTCGCAATTGATTGTAAAAAGTGATCTATGGCACTAAACTCTGTATCTGAACTAAAAAAATCTACTAGTGAATAATTTGTCATATTTTAATCCTTTTTAAATATATTACGGACTGCACGGACATATCTCTCATTGTTCTTAATACTGCCAATTAGATCACTATAATTAAAGTTCACGACCCACGCATAGTGATTACTATGCTCACCAAGTGAACTAGACCAATAGCTCCCCCATTCATTTGCTACTGGTTGGAATAAAATACCTAGAGGGCAAGCATAACCTGCTTTATCTTTACTTATTAAAGTCTTTAATTCACTTATGCTAGGCAATCGCCAATCATTGTAACCAGCAAGTCTAAAGTCTTGACATGATTTGTCAGCCTGTTCCCAACTTAATGCTTTTGATTCACCCCAATATTGTCCATCTTTCCATTCTTGACCTATACTGATTCTTGCCCACATTAAGCTTGTTTTCGCGTCTATCCATACACCTTTTGCTAATTCAAATTCAAATATTTTCTCTATTTCAATCTGTTGGTTTATTTTTTGCTGTAACTGCTCAATTTCCTGACGATATTTATTTTCTACACGAGTAGTCTCTTTATTTAACTGCTCACAATGTTGTTGGGTAAGTTTTCTAATCTCTTGCTGATATTGCTGTTTGTCTTGTCCCATTTGATGTATAGACTGCTTTTTCAACTGTTCAGCTTGGTGTAGTTGTTCCTGCAAAACACCTAACTTTTGTTCGAAGATGGTAGTTCTTGCCATTAACTGTAAAAAATGTTCTATAATGTTTGGTTGTACGCTAGAATTTAAAAATTCCACGAGTGAATGATTTTTCATATTTTAGTCCTTTTAAGTAGTACGAACTGCTCGAACATAGTAATCATTATTTTTAGAATAACCCCCAGCATTACCACCACCAAAATATACTATCCATGCAAAATCATGATAAAAATCACATTCCGAAATAGACCAGTAAGAACCATCTATACGTTTTTTGGGTTTAAACAATACATCATGATGGCAATTATAACCGCTTATACCTTTTTTCATTATTGTTTTTAATTCATCAATCGTAGGTAATCGCCAATTATGATAACCTGCTAATCGGAAATGCCTACATGCTATTTGTGCAGTAGTCCAGTTCATAAATTTCGCATCACCTATACATTGCCCAGCTTTCCATTCTTGTCCAATACTAATCCGAGCCCACATTAAACCTGTTTTTGGGTCTGTCCATACGCCTTGCTCTAACTCATTATTTGAACTTATTGTTTGATTTATCGATGAATTAGGACGTTTCACTAACTCAACATCTGACTTAAGTTTCTTTGCAATCATAGCTCCATCAATGATTTTTTTCTTTATAACTACTTGGGGTACAGTTGTATTTGTTATTTTAGCTGTTTGAGCGGTGTCTATACTATTCTGTTTTAATTTTTGAATTTCCAGCTGATAAATATTTTCTTTCTTTTCTAAGGCGACAATTTTTGCATTAAGCAATTCAATATTTTGAGTGCGCCTTTCTAACCTTCGCTCAAAAGTATTATTTTTAACCATCAATTGCATAAACTGGTCGATCACCATGAGTTCACTTGCACTCAATAATTCTGCCAATAATTTAGTTTGCTTATCCATGACGTTACCCAAGATATTCTATTTGATGCTGATAATGGTCTTGATAACGGCTTTCTAATATAGATAGCTTTAATAAAGTCGCAATAAATTTATCCAAATGTAAATTTTGCATCTGTTGTTCAATCACTTGTGTCACTAAATCAAATGATATAGCTATACTCATCGTTTCTACTGCCTGTAAATAAACAGGTTTTATCATAGTAGATAAATAATCTTGTAAATCTATAATTTCAGTTGAAACTTGAGCAATTGCCTGCTGCATGACTTGAATATATTGCCAAAAAGCCTGATAAACGATGGATAAATTTTCTAGCCAATATTGATTCCACCACTGTGCTAAAGGATGTTCTTCACTTAATTGTTGTAACTGAACTAAAGATTTTAATTCAGTTACATTTTGTACTTGTATCTGTTTAAGCCAACGCTCAGTCAAACGCTGTATCATTGCTGATGATGATAATCCACGTAATCGAGTCATATTCATATTTTGAATAAACTGTCCTTCTATACAAGCAAGACTAAGAACTTGCTGTATTTTTCGTAAATTTGTAATGTGCTTTTTTAATACTGGACGAATATCCCAATCACTCGACCAATTTAAAATTTGCTCTGCATAACCTTGTTGAAATTCAAACTTTTCTGTCCCAATCGGTTTTAATAATTCTTGCCAGAAATTTTCTCTAAACTTTTTAATCTCTTGATCAGACATTTCAGCAAAATCTAAAGCTGTAATATTAAGCATTAAATTTTCAGGCTCAAAGTACAAATCTTGCCACTGTTGCAAAATCCGATCTCGCATCCGTTGCGATAATCGCTGTTGGCTATCTTTTTGACAATGTGTAATGATGATATGTAAATGGGCTTTGCCTGTTAGAAACATTGCATCACCAAGTGCCTCTAAAAAATTTTCCAATCGTGCTTTATTAATCTCACCATCTAAACGATTAGCATGACAAACATAAATAATCGCAAGATTATGTTCGCCGACAAAATATTGATGTGCATCTTGTTCAGCAAGTTCATCTTCACCAGAATTCCAGCCTGGGGTATCAATTAAAAATAGTTTTTTCGGCTGATTATCATCCGAATAGCCATCCCCTTTTGCCAAAATAAAACGAGGTTCTTCAATTAATAGTCTTAATCTATAATCCTCAGGGTCATACTGACCAACTTCTGCTCTTGAGGGAAATTGTGCAAGTTCTTCGACAATCACTGCATCATCAAGGTCTTCGCTTTTTTCAATTAAAAATAGTTGATTGCTTTGACCATAACTGATTTCAAGCTGTAATCGGGTTTGTGCTTCCAGTGAGCTAATCGGTAAATATTGCTGTGGAATCTGATTGGCTAAGATTTCACGAATCACTCGGGTTTTTCCTGCCGAATATTCTCCCACAACACGAGCCGTTAAAACACCATCAGCAATTTCTGTTTGAGCATTACCCATTTTTTCCGAAAAGTCGAATAAGCTTACCGTGACGATTTGTGTTTTCTGAAAATTCATAGCATTATCCATCATACTAGTTCCACATTTAACTTGACCAATGCCGCTTGAAGCTGTGTTTCCTCTTGTTGTAAAACACTCAACCTTTGTTCCTTTTGTAGCGGTAGTTGACTGATTTGCTGCTCAATTTCTGTCATTTCTTCAATTCTAATGGCTAATTGTTCGTGAATTACTGTTTCCCAATAAACTTTTATATACCGTTGAATATACTGTTCAATACCTTTAGTTTGATAATTAAATTGTGTTAGCCACTGCCGCAATGCTCGCTCATGATAGCTTTGCAAAATTTTGGCTTGTTGCTGTTCTCGCTCCGCTTGAGCTTGTGCCTGCTGTTCTTTTAGTTCTTGTTCCAGTTGGACAATACGCTGCTCAATTCGTAAAATCTCTTTTTTCTTTTGCTCTAAAGCCAATTCTTCTAATTGCTGTGATGCAATTAAATCCTGTTTGCGAATCAAATCATCATGTAAATGCTGAATATCAACATTAATTTTTTGTGCTTGTGCAGTCACTTGTGCCTGTAGTTCAGGGTCAGGTTTTAAAATAATCTGTGAGGGGTTATTGAGTAAGCTACCTAGCTTTTCAGTCCATGTCGCCACCGAAAGTAAACTTAAAATTTGACCCGCCGTTGATGGCTGCATTCTTTCGGTTGTCTTTTTTGCCATTCTTGCTGTTTTTTGAATCGTATGTACTGTTTTGACTGTTTTCTCACTTAATTTGGCTAACTTTCCAACTTTAGTGACTGCTGCGGCTGGTAAAAAGAATAATGCCCAATCAATCACTTCACCAATCGCCCGACCAGCATCCGAACCTGATGTATCATAAATTCTTTCTTCGATATTCTGGATTGGCTGATTAAGAATATTCTGCCTATGCCGACTTAAATCAGCAATTTGTTCTTCCAGTTGTTTTAACTCTGTATCTGAAAATACTTTATCAGACTGTTCAGACTGCCCTACCTCATCTTTTTTTGCGATAAATTGCTGTTGTAATTGATAAAGTGCGGTAGCCTGTAAAAAATCATGCTCATCTATTTGTGGCAGTTCTGGTAATCTTAAATTTAAATTGTTAATTGTATTTTCAGGTAAATCAATCTGTCCAAAATTTTGCATCGCCTCTTGCACAGCTTGAGTAGTCCCTGCTTGTGTTAAACGCAAAATTTGCGAACCTTGTAAAATAAAAGCGTCCCATTGTTCAGGTGTGACATGCAAAGCGTTTAATTCCGCACATAAATCAGTTTTTTTGCTTTGAAAAATATCAACCATCTGTTTTTGTAAATCATTTTGTTGCTTTTCCTGTTGTTGATACAAATCTTTTTTTATCTCAATGATTTTTTCTTTTTTCTGCAAAAACGACTGATGTAGTGTTTGGCTTTGCTGCTCATCTAATAATTGATTGGCTTGTTGCTGCTCCTGATTATACCCCAAAATATTTTCTAGGCGTGGAAGTAACTCGGCAAATAAACGTTTCACACGAATCGTATGGATTTGTTCTTTTGCTTGAGCGATAAAATCTAAAATCAACTGATGATTTAGTCCATTATAATGACTACAAATGAGTGTAGCGTCGTAACCAGTTGCATTTTTAATCTGTGCCGACCATTTATCCAAATCAGGTTTTTTCTCACCTAAACTGACCGCAGTTTCCACTTCGTCCCAACGATTGACTATCACTAAAACATGCTTACCATATGAGCGAATCAATTTAATCGCATCAATATCCGAAGATGATGCTCCACGAGGGGCAAGTAAGTATAAAATAACATCTGCCTGCTGAATTTGAGCAATAGTATAAGCATGATGCTTTTCCGAGATTGACCCCAAGCCTGGAAGATCAATAATCGTCAAACCTTTTAACCAATCTTGAGGCAAATGTAACATGGCATATTTTGCGTTATCTGGTGCATGGGTTGTCACGTCATAAAATTGCTCACGGTCTAGTTGCACACTACTTTGGTCTGTATTAACCAGTTGTATATCCTGCTGCTCAGCATATTGAATCAATGTTGGTAAAGCAGTAGCTTCTTCCTGTGCAGTAAATAACCACTGCTCCCCTAATAAACCATTCAATAGGCTACTTTTTCCAACCGAAAATGCCCCAACCAATGCCAAAGTTTGCCCTTGGTTATTAAAACTTTGCCAAATATCTTGTACAAGTTCCTGATGTTGTTCAGGAAGTGCATCTATTATCTCTTGAATATGTTTAGATTTTGTCATGATTTTTCTCACAAAGTTTAATAGCTACTTTCTAAAGCATCTTGTGTCATTGCAATTAAAGATTGTGTTTTAGATAATCCTTGTTGTAACTCTATTCTACGAGCATCTATTTTGGCTTGTCCTTGTACAATCAAATCCTGTACCTGCTTACGTTGTGTCAATTTTGCGTTTAATGGTTCTTCCAATTGCTCTTTGACTTGACGTTGCAACAGATTCAACTGTTCATCAAAAACCTGTTGAATATGAGGTTGTACCTGTTCTTGTAACTGACGGATAAATCGAATTAAAACACCTGATGTATTATGTAATAATTGTTGATGTGTATCTTCAATCAATTGCTGACGGCTGGCTTTCATTTTGTCTTCAATACGTTTACGCTGACGCTCAACTTTTACAACTTCTTGTTCATACTTTTGTTGAATACGCTCGGCACTCATACGTTTGCGTCCCTTTTCTTCTTCCTCTTTTTGAACTTTCTCCAAAAATGTTTCTTTATTGGCAATCGCTCGCTGGGCTTCCTTATATTCTGCCTCCCATTTCAAAACATTGCTTTCATCATAGTCAATATAATTTACCTGCTTAGTAAATCCCATCCATCCAAAAATTCCCCAACTTGGTTCAGTACGTGAACGTGTTACCTGTTGGGCTTGTGGTCTCCCCCCCAAACTGGTTCTCGCTCGCTCTGCACGTAACAACGAATTTTTTGCATTTTCCAAAGCCATCGGACTGGCTTGGCTATTGACAATATCTTGCTCAAGATTTTCAATTTCCTGTCTTTTTTGTAAAATTTCTTGCTCAAGTTTTGCTTGCTCTGAGAAGTAACTATTGATTTCACTAAAATCAACATCAAAACTCAAATCTAGGCTTGGTAAACTAAAATTAATACCTGAAATACTTTGCTTTAAATGTGCAGCATGTTCTTCTAATTCTTTTGCATAATCCGCTCTTAAATCTGCTAACTGTGCATCAATATCTTTACTTTGTCGTTGCATCATACTGTTCACCTCTACAACCGCAGTTTCATATTGCTGTTGTAACTGGCTTGGAAGCTGAATGTTGCGATTTCCCTGAACAATCTGACTCTCTACATATCGTACAGTCACCTGACTTTCAATATCTGCCTGTAAATCCTCTAAAGGCGAAATCAATTTCTCTTTTAAATCAGCAATTAAATATGTTGCTACCCGATGATGCTCTGTTCGTGCATTATCATTCGTAATTTTAAGTTCTTGCCGTAAATTTTTGATTTCTAAATCAAGTTTTTCACTTTCTCTCTGTCTTTCAGTAATCGTCTGACTAGATTCTAACTGTTGTAATTCCTCTTGAATAAATTCATTTAATTCAGTCTGAATCGAAACCAAAGTTCGTAAAGGCTTTTTATAAATTTCATCCAATGCCTCACCCGTTGAAAGCATATCACTGATTCTTTTTGATAACGTACTAATATTAGAACGCTCTCTTTTATCCTGTTCCTTTGACAATGCCCATGCTGCACTTACCCCAATAAGATGTTTACT
Organism: Acinetobacter sp. R933-2; assembly: GCF_030325485.1. Classification (NCBI taxonomy): domain Bacteria; kingdom Pseudomonadati; phylum Pseudomonadota; class Gammaproteobacteria; order Moraxellales; family Moraxellaceae; genus Acinetobacter; species Acinetobacter sp. R933-2. The sequence continues at coordinate 16,209 of NZ_JACAIJ010000023.1, read as the reverse complement.
ATTGGTCATTACATCCAAATCTTGTTCAGAAACATCAGATAAGTTTTTTCTAAAATTATTTTTTACATGCTGATATTTCTGTGACTCTCGTTCCGCTAAAGACTTTTGTTGGTCAAATGGATCTTGTGGTTCGAGGACACTATCCCACATATTTACAACCGTCAGAAATTTATTAAAATTTTTGCGAATCGTACCCGATAAAAATTGCCATTCTGTTGCATTACCACCTAGTTGCTGTGTACTTTGCACCCAAATTGCAATATGAGCTTCATCAATGGCTCTACGAGTAATCCCTTCATGATATTCAACCACCGATTGCAACCCTGGGGTATCAATCAGTACAAGCCCTTGGTCTAATAATGGATGCGATGTAAAAATTTCAATACGGTCAAGTTGCTGTCTAGCACTTGCGTGAGTTGTATCTAGTTCTGTACTCCATTTTTCTAAAGTGTCTGTATCATTTTCTAACCATTCAATATCCTGTACTTTTCCATCTTGAAAATGAATACGAATAAAGCGTTGCTCTACACCTTCAGGCAATCTCCTCACAAAAGTGTTGATTGCAGTGGTTGCTTCTTGAGCCGAACGCAATAATAAAATATCAAGTAAAGCATTGACTAAAGTCGATTTTCCTCGAGAAAACTCACCTATCACAACTAATTTTACTTCTTCGCCAGACTCTAATGATTTTTTTATATCATCAAATTTTTGCGTAACATGGGTCAGCTCTTGTTGTCCAAATTGCTGAAATAATATTTTTGTTTGTTCTAAATAATTCGTAGTATCTTGAATTTTTTCTTTACGGACTTGCAATCCTTCATTAAGGTAATTCATAATTAAACACACTCCCAAAAATACTTATTTTTTAAATAGCTATATGATACAGATTACTATAATGATAGAAAACATGTAAATTAAGTAACTGATGTTACGCACTTCATGTAAAAAGTCTTATAATTCAAGATATGAATAAAGATTTATTAGACCTCTACACGGATTACCTAATCTGTTCTACAGAGCAAACAACGGCAACACAATTATCACGTATGCTTGATGGTGATGTGAGTCACGATCAAGTGACTCGTTTTTTATCGGGGCAATCTTTTACGAGTAAAGATTTATGGAAATTAGTGAAACCTACATTAAGACAAGTAGAGTCAGACGAAGGTGTTTTAATTTTTTATGACACCATTATTGAAAAACAATGGACTAATGAAAATGAAATCATTTGCTATCATTTTGATCATAGTAAAGGGCGATCAGTTAAAGGGATTAACCTACTGAATTTGATCTATCACCATAATAATATTTCACTGCCATTAAGCTTTCAAATTGTTGAAAAACCAATCAGTTATCTTGATGAAAAAACACAAACATTGAAACGGAAGAGTATCGTAACGAAGAATGAAATATTGCATCAAATGTTTATGCAAATGATCGCCAGTGCAGTCAAGTTTAAGTATGTTTTATTTGATTCATGGTTCAGCTCACAGGAAACATTCGAACTGATTCGCAAGAAAAAGCATCACTTTATTGGTGCATTGAAAAGTAATCGCCTAGTTGCATTAAGTGCGAAAGATAGAAGAGATGGTCATTTCCATAAAGTCAGAGAAATTGCTTTAAAGAATGGTGAATGTGTACGAGGATGGCTAAAACATCTTGATTTCATCAATGCATCTTCAACCTTTTTTATGGTTCGATTCACATTACTTTCAGCAATATGATAATTTGCTGCTAATTCCAGTTGAGTGTTGTAATTGCGTAAGTAATTGAGCGTTAATAACAATTGATCCTCTATATCTAAAGTATGAGGACGACCTGATTTCTTTTTGAGTGATTCTGCTTTTTCTAAAACCTCGACCATTTCAGTAAAAACTTGTCGAGGTACGCCAACCAAGCATTTGAATTTGGAATCTGAAAAACGTTTTAATTTATGATATCTCATAAAATTTATATGGTGGTGGTTTTTACTTTCACAACAGGTCTAATAGTTTTAGACAAAACCTCTTAGTAAAAAAATTATTACTACTCATAACATAACCACCAACAATGTAAAAACAATAACTTAATAAGTTATTATTCCAATTTTTTTAGATTTAGTATTATCAGCTTTTTGAAATACTTCAAAAAGTCATGGATGAACTTTATACAAATATTGGAGATTTTTATGCGCTTGGTTTTAAATACCCTTGCATTTACGGTGATAACTTGTCTGTACAGCAATGCTTATACTGGCACAAACGACCTCTAATTTCCTGTCTACTGAAACATCGCCAGAAATGCTCGATTTTAATACTCCTCTTGGAGGGGGTACGACACGTACTCCAATGGTGCGGTATACAGATAAATTAAATGCTGACACCCAATATTTTATCGCATTAGAGAAAGGGAATGATGAAAACAGATTACCTGCAGCTACAGCAAAATTGAATCATAAATTTGCTGAGGGTGCTGGTTTAGTTACGGCACAAGGACTCTTACAAGAAGTACGAGTACGTGATCTGGATGATGAAACAGAGCTAGGTTGGGGGATTGGCTTATTCTGAATGCCAATTACTCGCATGTTTCAGGGGATAATAAATTTTTATTAGCTACTTCGGATAACAGACGTTATATACAGCGTGGTAATGATATTGAGTTAATTGATTTTGATGCATTTACATTGGCGCAAACTATAAATTTACTCCTCAACTCAGATGTACTTTAGGTTATGGTTCAGTTATCTATGAGGATAACAACGTGAATGGTAATGACCATCTTCAACAAGGCTGGTTAAATGTCATGTATATAAGATAAATTCGTAAGGTATGTTCAGGGGATGCTTACATTGTAGAATGAATTGATACAAGGAAACGTCGTACATATAGTGATGACTTCAAAATGGTATAGATCTGATTCGCTGTTGAAGTATAATTTTCAACCAAACGAAAGTTGGGAACATTATCCATTAGTTAGTAAAATTTATTAAGTAAATTTTTATTTACAAAGAAAATTAAAAAATAAAATGCTTAAGATCAATATTTTATATAAAATAAAAACTATAATTCTTCCAATTTTTTTCACTTTAGTGTTATTACATGGAGTAATATTGTTGGATTACGTTTTGCTATGCTGTGTATGCAGCATTGATCAAAAAGCGAACCGCACCGACTTTATCGGATAAAGTTAAGCCACCAGACCTAACGGATTAATCTTAGCATAATACATCGCTTCATCTTCAAATGGTGAGACATATCCAATTGCACTATGTAGCCGTATTTTATTGAACCAATCTACCCAATTTAATGTCGTAAGTTCAACATCAGTCTATAGACCTGCCCAATCAGATTTCAAATATTCAATCACCTCTGTTTTGTATAAACCATTTACTGTTTCAGCTAAAGCATTATCGTATGAATCACCAGTAGTACCGACAGAGACTTTCATATTGGCCGCTTCTAAACGATTGATGTATCGAATCGACAAATATTGCACACCTCTATCGGAATGATGGATCACATTTTCAGGCATACCTCGATTATGCAATGCCTGTTCTAATGCATTGAGCACCATGTCTGTATTCATCCGCGTCGATACTTTCCAACCGACGATTGCTCGTGAGAACACATCAATAATAAATGCTGTATAAACCCAGCCTGAACGAGTTTGAATGTATGTGAAATCAGCAACCCATAGGTTATTGGGATGTTGCGCAGTAAAATCACGCTGAACTAAATCATCCGCACGTTTTTGATCATCACTATGACGTGTGGTTTGCTTATTCTTACCACGCCATACACCTTGTATATCAAGCTGTTGCATTAATCGAGCAATACGACAGCGTGCAATGGAATAGCCTTCTTTTCTTCAATTGCTCCCAAACTTTACGAACACCATAACGCCCTGAACTATCGCACCATATTCGTTTGATTTCTTTTTGCATAATACTCATCATGCAAAGCTCGCTTAGAACGTTTATCGGGATTTTTTATCAGATCCGAATGACGATAATAAGTTGATGGTGTAATGGGCAATATGGTGCAAATAGCTTCTACACCATATTTGATTTTATGGTTGTGAATAAAATCCACCATTATTTGTGTGGGCGGTCGAGCTCCGCCTGGGCGAAAAAAGCGGCTGCCTTACGAAGTATTTCATTGGCACGTTGCAGTTCTTTATTTTCACGCTCAAGTTTTTTAATGCGTTCTTCTTGAGATATTTGCTGAACTTTTGTGGGATTTTGAGAATCAAGATGCTTTTGATACCACACACGAAGTGTTTCAGGAGTGCAACCAATTTTAGAGGCAATGGCAGTCATTGCAGCCCAATTTGAGGGATAGTCTTTTTCGGACTCTAGAACTAAGCGAACTGCACGTTCTCTAATTTCAGGGGTATATTTTGATTTTTCATCAGAGTAGTTTCTCAGAATATTGAGTCTCCGACAAACCCGGTACGGTTCAAAGATTATCTGCTATACTTACTTCAGATATATCATCAATGGAGTTTAGAAATGCTCAGAACCACTGAACAGAAAAAAAAATATATTCAAGCGACATGTTCTCAAAACTATCAAGCCAGCCTAAAGCTTGAAGGCATTACAACAACAATTCAAAAAATTCAACAGAGTAAAGCTGAAATCTTAAGAAAATATAAGAAGTATTCGCAACCCGAATCTTAGTCAGGTGCATGTATGGATAAATATGGTGAAATGGGTGACAGCCTGTATTGTTACCCTGGCACAAATATTTTAAAAAACAAACTCAATATTCGTGATGAACAGATTTTAGAACAAGCTGAACTAGAACTATCTGGATTAGCGAGTAGCCTAATTGAATATGCTGAACCACCCTATGACTTAAAATACTTAAAATCAATTCATGTACAACTTTTTGGAGACTTATACGACTGGGCAGGAAAGTTAAGACAAGTCGATATCTCTAAAGGTAACACTCGCTTTTGTAATTTTTCCCGTATTGAAATTGAAATCAATAAATTATTTAAATCACTCCAAGAAAAAAAGCACTTTCAAGACTTAACACCACAACAACTAATTCCTCAACTTGCCGACTTATATTGTGAGCTTAATGTCATACACCCATTTCGTGAAGGTAATGGACGTACGCAACGAATCTTCTTTGAACATCTGATTGCTCATTGTGGTTATGGTATTGATTGGTCTCGCATTGACTCTCAACAACAATGGATTAAAGCCAATATTGAAGGTTTTTATGGTAATTTAAATCCATTAATTCAGATTTTTGAACAATGCTTTATCCAAAATATCTAAAAACTTAGAGAGCCGAAGCTCTCAATCCTTAACAGCTCGCCAATTTAACTTCAATCCAGCGATTGATTTCCCAAACAGACCAACAAATATGATTATTTGAAATCTTAATATTGTTCGGAAAATGAGGATCCCAATATTCAGGTTACTTATCTAAGATTGAATTGTTCGTTAATTTGGATAGTTTTTTAAGCAATACAACTTGCCGAATATTAATTAACATATTATAAAAAAGTTTACCTATACATAGGTTTATGGCGTTTAGTAATTAAAGTTCGGATTAATCATCGCCTGATGACTAGAATGGATGTTACAGCTTACATGCAGGTGAACTACCTAATGAAGGAATTCACTTTAGTCCTAAGAATAACAGCATTACGCTGCTCTTATAGCATGTAAACCATTACCGCATCATTTGCATTCAATCTCAATACAGCCTAGCAGCAAAACCGCAACGAATATTTCTTTGCGCATATAAGTAGTGCTTAAATCCATTCGTTTTTCAATACCCCCTGACGTTTAATCATGCTTATAGTCGATTTTTAACCTCGTGAAAATGGACATCGCGATCCCTTCAAACTATCAAATGTCATGTATACATGGCATTTAAAGGAATTATCTAATTAATAGTTTTAGGAAAAATCTATTAAGAAAAAATTATTATTACTCATAACATAACCACCAATAACGTAAAAACAACAACTTAATAAATTATTATTCCAATTTTTTTAGATTTAGTGTTATTGGCTAAATAATGACTTATGAAAGAGACTTATAGAGATCATCCTCATTTTAATATAAAATTATCAAATAATGATAAAGCATCTATTGTGATTATTGAGAAATAGTTGATATGAATATAAGTGAATTAGTTAATTATATTGAAGTAGGTATGACAAAACCTGTTGTAGTTGAGAGAAGGTTGTTAGAGGGATTTGGTAATTATATGAGAATTATTGGATTTTTAACAAAAGATAAAGTAGTTATATCTTATTACTATTATGATGGTAGTGATGAAGATACTGGAATTGATATTGTGCTTAAATTTGAATCATTAGATAAAGCAATTGAGTCAATCGAGCAGTTTTTAGGATACCCTATAGGTGACTGGGAAAACTTCAATCGTACAGGATACTATCCTGAACCATTGAAAGATAATAATGTTGAAGATAAGTGGGTAGAATTAGTTAGTGATATTAAGCAAGGTACTATGATTCCAAAAGGTTATAGTGAAATTCGTATAAATATGAATATATAACGTAAGTATCCACTGAACCCCACTTGAACTCAAGCAGGGTTCCATTTATGAGGCAACAAGTCTTCGATATCTTTCATTTTATGTGTTGGCAATCTTTTCAACACATCACTGAGATAAGCATACGGATCAAGACCATTGAGTTTCGCTGATTGGATTAAAGTCATGTATACATGATATTTAAAGGAATTATCCAATCAATAGTTTTATATAAAACCTCTTAAGAAAAAAATTATTACTACTTATAACATCATCAACAACAACGTAAAAACAATAACTTAATAAGTTATTATTCCAATTTTTTTAGATTTAGTGTTATTACATCTATTTATAGGAGAATACTTTTTCATGAGTCTTTAATCATTTTAAAAAAGCTTAGGCTATTTAGTCCAGAGTTCATCTGCTTGCATAATTTTCAACATTAAATTAAATATGACCAGAATTGTCATATTTTTATGAGAACTTATTTTCTGAAAACTAAATTGAACGGTACGATCTGGTGCATTCATATTAACTGGATAATTTTGCTCATCTAAATAGAAGTCTTTTCCTAATAGTGGCTTCACTCCAACAATGAAACTTTTCATTCGTTGCTCATCGTCTTTATCTCGACATACAAAATGCAAAAAATTCTTACGTAACTTACCAAAGCGTAATAATATTTTTAGAACATTAACTATGTTCTTTTTTTGATGTGTTTCAGGCTTCTTATCTTTCTCATCATGTAAATCAAGAAGGATCTTTTGTTCATTTGCATGAGATAGTTTCATTGCCTTCTTATGAAGTTCTTCAAACCAATTCTCATCTAAAATTTCAGTCTTAAAATTTTCAATCTTTAGTTTATATTTTTTTGGGTTTATCCATTTATGACTCATAAATAGACAGCGCTGCATCCATTCTTGAGCTTCAGCATCATGGCTTAAACGACCATCTCTAAAACTTATTAAACGTTGATACGGTGTCAGTACACTCTTTTCGATACTAAATTTCTTTTCTTGCCGGTGAACCTGCGCAACAGGTTTTATTTGCTGATAAGAATTAAACCATTGCTGTTGCTGAGTATAACGATTTAAATTTATGTCATCTGTACTTGATTTGATTGAACCAAAACACTGTTCTAAAACTTTTTTTGAAACGATAAAGGGTGAATTATAAATTCGATCGACTACAAATAAATCCAAAACATGAAGGTAATTTGAAGCGGTCTGTTCGATACTACTATGCCCCATCCATGCCGCAAGCACTTGCCATTTATGTTGAATGATCTCTTCATGAGCATGTGCTTGACGACCAAATAATAAAGCCCTCATCTGTTTTGCTTTTACCCAAGAACAATCTGTATATGTTTTAATCATTTCTTTTGAGCCAAGCAAAGTGATCGCTAGATAGTTAGCTGCACTATGGCGCAACGTATGAAAACTAAAGCCATGATGCATACCCAGTATCTGGTTAAACAAATCTACTGTAACCTTACTGATACATTGATCAGTTAACACATGATAATTTACGCTAAAAAGTAGGTCATCTTGCTGATCAACCGAATATTGCTTATAACGATGCTGTATATACTGTTGAACTTGTAAAAACTCATGGTCTGACAATGCAATTTTCAATGGTATTTGCCGATTTGCACTTTGGGTTTTCAAACGGCGATATAAATTGTCTTGGATATGAAGCGTAATATTATTAAAAGCTGTATTTTTTTCGTCTTGATAAAGCAACTCTGGACAAACAATATCTTGTATTTTAAGACAACGAACTTCATTTAATCGAAGTCCAGTTCTATAGCTCAGTAAATACATCAGTTTTAAACAACTCACATGATCGACCCATTTTTCTGCCACTGGTTCTTGACTTAAACTTTCTAATTTTTCCAACAACTTACCAAATAACCAAGGACTTACTAGGCGTGCATTACAAATTTGCAAATGCTTAAAATTTGAATTCTGTAACACCAAAACCTCTGGTGCATCATAGTGCTCTATACAAAATTGATGAAAATCTTTGAGGCGACCAAAACGGTATTCTGCAGTTTGGTGCATCTTATGAGAGGTTTTCCCCTTTATCGAGTCTCGTTGAGCTGCTTTTTCATCACGCTCACTGCTGTATTTCAATAACTGCCGATATAAATCTTCGTAGTCCTCTATAGATTGTTGATTTAAATCCAATTTATTGAGCCAAATCTCAAATATAAATTCCTTGCCAAATGATCCTAAGTAACTTTCAATGGTTGATAAGCGAAGTCCTCTATTTTTTAAATGCAACAACCAATGAATTAAGCGTAGCTGAGCATCGATTAAAAGCCTTTCGTCGCTATTAGCATCATGTATTTTCTCCTCTAAAATACTTTTAGTTTCTTGCCAAGAATGTAGCGTTTGCTCTTCTTTATGCTTTTTTTTATCTAGCTGCTCAACTTGTTTACTTTTACTCTTCTTTTGATCAAACAACATTAATTCATACGGAATCGTTTGTAATTTGCGATGAACTGTCGGCACTTCTTGATGTAACAGCTCTTGTTCAAAATGAATGTTTTGACTTACTGGTTCAATGATTTGAGCACATTCATTACTCCATAATAATTTTAATTCAGATGGTCTTAAAGCGACTGTATTGATCTCTTGCTGTAGTACATTACTCAAAAATATATCAAGACTGAGGTTTGGATGAAACTCAAGGACCATTTGAACATCATTAAATGCACGAAATCCACGGCGTTTAATTTGATATTGCAAATCGCCTAGACTTTTTTTCCGACCTACCTTAGTCAAGCTTTCCAAAATACAATCTTTAACAGATAGTTGCAGACGGTATTCTTTCTGAGCATTTTTCATTTTTTTCAAATATTGAAATATTAATTGAGCATATGGATTAAAAAAAACATGTTTCCATTGATACAATTTTCTCTCTTCTACATCATTACCATATTGAGAATTTTCTACACGGTAGTGTAGTAATACTGGATTCGTAATCTTCTTGTAGTCAGAACGATATAATTGAAAACAATTCAAATCTGTGTCTAACTCAATCGCATCTTGTAATTGCTTTTGAATAACAGTCAAATGTTGTTCATCTGCACAACCTGAAATATAAATCAAACTTAAACATAAATTCCCCCATAATTGTTTAGGTTCATCCCAATATTCAAGTGAATTTTTCCAATAGTGTTTTAAATCATCTAGTACCTGAGCATGTAACTGTCCCTGTTTAAGACGTGACTCCGTACTTTCAATTTTTCGAGGAAGTACAATCCGTTTTGTATGAGGAGTGAGCTTTATTTTGTACAATTTCCCTTCTAAATCTTGGTTATATTGCTTCCTTCTTTTATTAAATTCATCCTCAGTAAATTGCATCAGTTTAGATTGTTCGGCTCGGCTCAACTTTTGACTCAAATAATCAACACTATCTTTAAGCTCATGCCATTTTTCTTTAATCTGCTGATCAAGTTTTTGCTGTATGTCTTTCGGCAAGACTTCCGATGAAGAAGGCTGTGTATCTAATGATGTCTTGACTAACTTCTGAATATCAACAAATAGATCATCTAGTTGCGGTTTTATAAGTTCTTTAATTTGTTGCATACAACTATTTTCGCTCTAAGTGTTGGATCGATAAAGATTTGACATTATCTTGCAGATGCTGACGGATTTGCTGTACATAAACATTAGGAATAAGAGAAGAATGAGGATGAAAAGCTTCCCTATCTCGTTGATCATGACCATAAAGTGCCTGAATTAAATGGTATGCCAAAGCTGTTTTTCCTTCTTGCTCATACATCAAAACGTTCATATCAAAATGACGCAGCCAGTTCGAATACATATTTTTTGGAAAGATTCCTTCAATATATGTATTCACCCAATTTCTCGATAAAGGAATTAACTTAATTTTCTTGCTCTGCCACGCTTTGACTGTGATCGGTAAAAGATCTTTACTATCAATAACCTTTCCAAAAAGGTCATTTAGTTCAATTTTTTTCTTTGCAAATACGTGTTTTAAAAGTGGACTATACTCTTCGATTATCTGCTCTAAAAATGCAGTATAATTTTGCAGTGCTTTTAAGAAAAAATCAGATAAGGGAATAAAGCGACCATCCTTTCTTGCCTGACTATTTTTTTTATCATTGACGTATAAAATTTTAAGTTCAACGCAATATTCATCCAAATTACCTAGCAAATTTAGTTTGGGTCGACTTGCCAAGTTCAGTAGGCTGACATGCCACATCCAGCAAGCGTATGCATTCATTTGATTAATGATATGTTGATCTTTTTGAATACTTTTTTGGCAATGCTGACGTAAAAAATCAAATTGCTCTTTCACAAAACTTGGCTCAAGTGCCAATTGGCTCCCAATCCTCCCGATCGATAATTCAGAGCTCGCTATAAATTGTTGTTGTAATATTTTTAGTTCAGCTGTGTCTTCTGTAAATTGAACTGAATGAGGTGTAAGAACTTCTTCTAAATAAGATAAATACGTTGTATCCAGTTGAGCTTTAGAAACGCCCCCGTAGTAAATACCTGGCATGTGATGCTGACTATCCCGCCCTGCAATCACATGAGCAAGATATTCATTATATGTTTCAAAATATACGTGAAAATATAATTGTGCTTGAAGCTTTTCGACAGTGATCGAGCCTACAAACTGATGATCAAGCCACTTTTTCAGCTGGGTATTTATATATGCTGAAGTGATCTGTTGATTTGATCCTTGTTGTTCTATGTAGTCAAACCATACTGCAGGTAAATGTAGTTGATGCGACATTTCTTCATTCCAGCGCACATGCTTTAAACTCTGTATTTTCTGCTCTGAAATTTTTAAATCTAAGTTAAGTAAATATTCCCGTCGTTTACTCGATCCACTTTGAGTCAATATGCCATTTTGAATAAGTTCATAAAAATTCATCAACGCCACTGGTGACAATCCTGTCAACAAAGACAATAAACATGCGGCAGCAATTGCGGCATGATTACTGTGCCCCGATAATTCAGTTTTTAGCACATAAACAATTTGCTTCAATACATCTGGTGCTAAATAATGTGGATTTGTAATAAATGGTGTATGACGACGTTGGCGATGTCGAGTGTAGTGTGCAGCATAATCACTGATTATATGATAAAAATTTCTAGTATTTTCATCTTCTGAGTATAAGTCCAGTTCACTCTCTTCAAGCTCAATTTCACCCTCTTCATCTTTGACTAGAGAGTTATCATAAAAACTGATTTTTGCGTTATATCCTATATCTTCGTGTTTTCCCGATCTTATTTCACGAAATCTTTTGACTTCTTTTTTCGTTGGCCATTGCAAAGTTTTGCTCTTTTTTGACTTCCGCTGACGGTGAACAACACGACCATCATCTAGCCTTTTAAAAATTATTAATAATGCCGATACATATTCTATAACTGGTATTTGTTTGAAATCTGCAACATTAAAAAGTTGATGACGATCCTTCTTCTCTAAACGACGTTCGTATATAACATAACGATTTAACAGCTCACTGCATTCTTGAAATAATTCAGTATGATTAGAAGTTAATACATATCGTGATATATAACGTAAGAGATCACAAACTTGTTTTTTCTTATTCTCAGCCTTTTTTATTTTTGCAAATTCTTGATACTGTCGATAAGTTAAAAAGCTCGCTTGCAAAATAAGATAACGTTGATACGTTAAATTTTGCATATTATTCGTATCAGGACATGCAAAATAGCTTAAAGCAGCTAGAAAAAAATACTCACCAATTTGTCTAGAACTAGAGATGTAACCATATATCTGTTGTGCCTTGGCATATAGCGCATAGACTTTTTCACGAAAATCACCTGATAAATCAGCAAATGGTGTAGTTACAATATCTTCACGTAACAGACAATAATTTTTTTGGAATTTTTCTGCTAAATCTAAGAATTGTTCTTTTGTCTCAAGGTTTGGCATATTCATTTTCGCTTGATATTTTTATCACATTGCGTTGATTAAATTCATTGTGATCTGCACAATTTGGTACAAGTTGATCCTGTATTGCATTTTTTGTCAGCTTAAAAAAGTGAGCAAAAAATTTAGCATCCAGTGCTTTCTGAGCTTGCCTATCAAAACACAAATGTTGTTGTGATTTTTCGATAAAATCATCAAGATGATGTATCAGCTGTAAGATTGCAACATAGTTTGAATGCACACGTAAACTGGGCTCAGTTCTCATTAGTAATAAAATTTTCTGCCAAATGCTGACATAAATTATTTTAAACTTGTCCTGCATTACAACTTTCTGACTCTGCTTAATCTTTTTAATTTTAAATAATTCTGAATCAATTTTAACAATCTCAAGTTGAACATTTTGATAATCAAAGCAGAAAGGCAAGATGAATTGTCTCATAAAAACTTCTATGTTTTTTATCAAATAGTCAAATTTCAACATTTTTATTGATCTAAAAAATAAGTATAACTTTATATATAAAATTTCATTTAACTTATCAATCAAATTTCATCAAAATTACAATTCTCAACAAAAACATAGATCTTTGTTATTAATAGCAATCTCAGTTTTAAAAATTTTTCCAATTTTTTTTGATTTTGTGTTATTTTGGCTCAGCATATTTTTTAGAACACCACCTTTTATTGATCTAAAAAATAAGGATAACTTCATATATGAAATTTTATTTATAAATTAAATTTCTTCAAAACTACAGTTTTCAACAAAAAAAATAGAGTTTTCTTATTAAACGTAATCTAAATTTTCAAAATTTTTCTACTTTTTTGTTTTCTGTTATTTCGAATAATTAGTAGTGTCTACCTATCACCAAGAATATATAAACTTCTTGCTATAGAACATTCTAACTCTTTAAGTTCTTACCATTTCACGATTCTTCTCCAAAAAAATGTGAATATAGGCATTAAATTGTCATTTAAGGACAAACTAGCTTTAATTTTCTAATATTCGATTGACAACTTTGCTGTTCTTTGGACATTATAAATAGGTAAGTTCTAAAAAGGAACTTATTATTTGTAAAGGAAATGAAAAATTAATTCATCGAGATTACGAAGTAATAGTAAATACACTCTTTTGTTCAGAGTATTGATTAGATGTTTTCAAATAAGTCTCGGGGCTAGACTGGTATAACCCAATTACAGATTTCTTGATACAAAAAATGAGATGTAGTTGAATAAAAAAACTCAACTATAAGTTACTTATATATAAGGAAAAAATATGAATTTTAATAATATGACTGGGTTGGAGATCATGCAAGCAGTCAAAACTGGACTTCTTCCACCTCCTAGTATTGCTCGGACTATTCCAATGGAATTCGTAGAAATTGAGCATGGCAGAATTGTTTTTAGTGCAATAGCTGACGAACGCCATACCAATCCAATGGGAGGTGTACATGGAGGATTTGCTGCAACAGTGCTTGATTCTGTTACAGGCTGTGCAACACATACGCTCTTAAAGCCTGGAGAAGGATATGGAACAACTGATTTGACTATAAAAATGTGTCGACCTATGCCTTTTAATAAAAAACTAATTGCAGAAGCGAAAGTTATTAATGCTGGAAAAAATCTTGTTATTTCAGAAGGTTATTTACGGGATGAAAATGGAAGACTTTATGCTTATGCAACTTCAACAAATATGATCATTCGTAGATAGATTTTTTCTTATCTCAAATTTTTTATAAAAATTCATGATAAGGAATAAAGCGAATCAATCAAACTCCACAACCAGCGGCTAAAAACTCTTTATAAAAATTTGATTTTTTAGCCTTTATTAAGATAAATGCTATTTTTATTGGAGTATCAAAATGAGTTCTCATTATGTGAAGAGTGATATTGAAGCTAGAAAAATTAGTTTTGATTTTTCTAAAACTTCTATTTATTGGGCTGGAAGTCCTTTTATTACGCATGCGACTAATCCGCTTCATATGCTTTTGCCACCAGGTGAATTATGGTTTTGCCGTGTTTTTAATAATGCATTATCTGAAATTACGGATCCCCAACTTTATCAAGATGTTAAAGGTTTTATTGGTCAAGAGGCTACTCATGCTAAATCTCATAATGGATTGTTAGAGTTTTATAAAGAAAATAATATTGACCTTTCTGAATATGTTAAATCGATTGATTTGCTATTTAAAAATTGGTTTGAAAAAAAGCCATTTAACAAACAATGGCTTAATCCAATTTTAGGTAAAAAATGGCTATTATTTCAAGTTGGTATGATTGCAGCTATTGAACATTTCACAGCAGTTCTAGGAATGTGGGTACTTGAAGAAGATCGACTTAATGATATTGATCAAGAAGTATTACGCCTAATTCGTTGGCATGGTGCTGAAGAAGTTGAGCACAGAGAAATTGCTTTCAAGTTATTTAAACACCTTTGTGAAACAAAAACAGGTTTCTATTTTGGTCGACAGCTCACCATGGCTATAGTTTTACCAATATTTATAATCGTATGGGGGCGAGCAATAAAATATAGTATCAATCAGGATCAAATTTTAGATAAAAATACAATCCCTACAACCTATTATAAGATTTTAAAAGCAATTGAACAAGAATCTAAAATAACTGGAAAAGCACCATCTTTGAAATATTTGCTAGCTTCTGTGATTAGATGGGGTAGCCCTTTTTATAACCCTAAAAATGAAGGAAATGATCAAATAGCCAAGTATTATTTTCAAGCCAATAGTTTTTAAATGGAGGAGTCATAGCATGGATTTAACTCAGCAGAGACTAAGCTTTTATCAAAGAGATAATTTAACTTTTGATGTTATTGATTCTGGTCCTTTAGATGGTAAACCTTTTGTAATGTTACATGGTTTTCCTGAAACCAATGAAATTTGGAGGGAAACAAGTGAAATTTTAAACTCCCATGGGTATAGAACTTATGCAGTGAATCAGCGTGGCTATAGCCTAACAGCACAACCGAAGAAAACGTCAGATTATAAGAGTTCTTTACTGGTTGAAGATATTAATACCTTGTTAGATATTATAGGTCAATCAGTCTATTTAGTTGGACATGATTGGGGAACGATTATTGCATGGGATATTGCTCGGAAATATCCACAAAAAATTAAGCATTTGATCGCAATTTCTGTCCCACATAGAGCAGCTGTATTACGCTCTATGTTAACCAGTAAGCAAATTATAAAATCTTATTATATATGGTTATTTCAATTACCCTTAATTTCTGAATTATTATTTGAGGAATTTCCAAAATTAAGTGAATCTTTATTAAGAAATACTGGTATGAATGCACAACAAATATTAGATTTTCGCCAAAGGATGATTAAAGAAAAGCGTATTCATTATGCAATTAAGTGGTATAAGGCACTTCCTTATGAATTGAATTTAAAGTTAATGGGAAATATTAAAATCCCTGCTTTATTTATATGGGGTAAATATGATGCTGCTGTGAGTAAACGTAGTGTTGAATTAAATCATAGATATATGAATTCTCAGTATAAAGAAGTTATTTTAGATGAAAATCACTGGATACCTGTGCAAAGTTATGTGTTATTAACAAAACATATTCTGGATACTATTTAAATATAGATTTTGATTTTATGATCACTTTTTATGAATTATTGAGCAGTTAGATGAGTGATGTGTGCTGAAATACTAGGACACTTCCACTTGGGAGATTCTAAGCAGCTAACTTGTAAAGGTGCTCTGCCATTTGATTTGGTGTCTTAAAATCTAGTCCTTTCTGAATTCTTCGCTGATT